>NZ_JADNQM010000005.1:0-365560 GCF_046269425.1 Amycolatopsis sp. cmx-11-12
TCAGGGCTGCTCCCGCTTCCCCAGCGTCTCCTGGTTCCGCTGCCCTCAGCTATCACCGCTATGATGCGACATAACAATGGTGCAGGTCTTTCACCTCCACATTGATTGACAGCGCCTCGTGGCGCACGCCGGGTCTTCGGCACTCGCGATCCCGGACGCGGACGAACTCGGCCATCGCCGCGTCCGGTCGATACCGGGTTCTGCCGAGATCTTGGACCTGCCCACTCAAGGGGTCGGTGATGATCCGCCGCAACACCGTGTTCGGGCCCGTGGCGATGTGGCGGCCCAGCGAAGCGGGGATGTGGCCGTGTCCGGCCATCTTCACCGGATCGTCGTTCAGCCCCAGATACGTGAACATGTCCATGTAGAGGAACACTTCGGCTCGCTCGGCGGCGCCACCTTTCCCGCTGAGCAACAGATCGAGGGCGATGTCGGCCCGGAGCTGGTTCATCGTCCGGGTATCGCCGTCGTTCTTCAGCGCCCTGGCCTCCTGGTGGATTCGCCGGTAGGCCGCGTTGACCTTCTCCGCCTGCCCGTCCACCACTTCGATCGAGGCGACCCCGGCCCCGCCTTGTGCCACCGACAAACGGCGCCTGTCACGGCTTTCCTTCGACCGTTTTCCGGCACCGACCGGATCGGCCTTGTTCGCGGCGTAGTTCGCCGCCTTGCGGACCTGGGTACTGTTCTTCTTCGGCAGCCGCGACTCCAACTTGGCATCGACCACCAGCGAATCCTCGTCCGACAACCACGCCGTCGCCTCGGCGACCTTCTGCGCGGAGTAGCCGCCCACCAAACCCCGGTCCAGCAAGGACAGCGTCCGCGGTAGCCGGGATGTCAACGCGACTCCTGTCGAGACAAGGGAACCGGCGAAATTGTCCACAAGAGACAGCGTCATCGCCACCTCTTGCACCACGCTCCGCACGCCGCCCCGAAGCTCGCTCAGCCGTGACAGGGCGCGATACCGGACGGCTTCCCACCGGGCGAGCGCGGCGGTGGCTTCCTGTGCGACGAAGATGGCGTCCTTGTCGTCCAGGGAATTCAGCAGGGCATTGATTTCCTCCAGGTCAGTTGAGTCGGATAGGTCCTTCAAAGCGGCGATGGCCGCTTGGGAAGTTTCCATGCGGTGAAGGTACCGTCGACCACCGACAAAAAACTGAAACCTGTTTGCTGGCAAGGAAATCTGGCCTAATCGATGCTCGCGGGCGCTCGCGTTGCCGAATACCGGCGAAGGCGCATCTGGCGACAGAATCTTGAGCAGTTCAATCCTGAGTTCTCGAGTGAGAAGCTGTGTGAAGGGTCTTGAGCCTTCAGTGTGGCCGCGATCCTCGGCGTCGTTGGGATCGCGGCCGCCCGTGTTGCCGAATACCGGCGAAGGCGCATTTGGCGACAGAATCTTGGGCAGCCAATCCTGAGTTCTCGAGTGAGAAGCTGGGTGAAGGCCCCGAACCACCAGCGTGGCCGCGATCCTCGGCGCCGTTGGGATCGCGGTCACCCGCGTTGCCGAATACCGGCAACCTCACCCGACAACAGAATCCCAAGCATCCACCCTCGAAGCCTCGAGCGAAAGCTCCGCGAAGGCTCCCAAGCCACCAACGCGGCCAAGAACATCAACGCGTGCCGATCCGCCACCGTCCGCGTCGCCAAAGACCGGCAAAACCTCACCCCGCAACAGAATCCCGAGCAGCCGCCACCCTCGCAACCTCAAGCGACGAACTCCGCGAAGGCTCCCGAACCACCAGCGTGGCCAAGAACGTCAACGCGATACACCCGGTCACCAGCCAGAAGAACACGCTCTCGTGCCCGGCCTGCTTCAACGCCAGAGCGATCGGCTCCGAAAGTCCGCCGAAGATCGCGGTCGCCAGTGCGTGCGGCAGTCCGACGCCGAGGGCGCGGACGTTGGTGGGGAACATTTCCGCCTTGACGATCGCCGACAACGCCGTATAGCCGCTGAGAAACACCAGTGCCGTGATCATGAGCAGGAAAGCGATCCACGGATCGGACGTCTTGCCCACGAGCGTCATGATCGGGACGGTCAGCAGCATGCCGCCGATGGAGAAGCAGAACATGACCGGACGGCGGCCCCAGCGGTCGGAGAGCGCGCCGGCGACGGGTCGCATGAAGATGAACAGGAACAGTGCGGCGAGAGGCAGTCGGCTTGGGGATTCCCGCCGTGTTCACCATGTACTTCTGCAGGTAGCTGGTGAAGGTGTGGAACGCCACCGTGCCACCGATCGCGAGGCCGAGGACAGCGAGGACCTGGCGGCGGTGCCGGGTCAGCAGGACTCGGAGGCCGCCGGGTTTCGGGGAACGGGCCGAGAGCCGGAAGTGTTCCGACTCCATCATGGTGCGGCGCAGGTACATCACCACGAGTCCGGCGATCGCGCCGAGGACGAACGGGATCCGCCAGCCCCAGGCGTACATCTGCGCTTCGGTCAGCAGCGACTGCATCACGATCATCACCAGCAGGGTCGCGAGCTGGCCGACGGTGATCGAGACGTACTGGAAGCTCGAGTAGAACCCGCGTCGTCCCGGCGTGGCGATCTCGGACAGGTAGGTCGCGCTCGAACCGAACTCACCGCCGACCGAGAGGCCTTGCGCGAGCCTGGCGACCACCAGGATCACGGGCGCGAGGATGCCGATCGACGCGTAGCCGGGTGTGACGGCGATGGCCAGCGAACCGAAGCTCATCAACGTCACGGACAGCGTCAACGCCGCCCGGCGGCCGAATTTGTCCGCGTAGAGGCCCAGTAGCCAGCCGTCGAGTGGGCGCATCAGGAAGCCGACCGTGAACACGACGGCCGTGGAAAGCAACTGTGCCGTCAGGTTTCCTCGGGGAAGAAGCTGGCCGCGAAATAAATACTGAACGAGGCGTAGACGAACCAGTCGTACCACTCGACCAGGTTTCCGAGGCAGCCGCGAACCACGTTCGCCACGACACCGGGTTTCTTGTGCGGCAAGGGAAGCTCCTTCGCTCCGGGAATACCGACCATCATGAGCTGTGATCCCCACGGCTGAGAAATAGAAATCCGCGATGGGCACATACCCGGTCGGCATGAGCTATCCGAGGAAGTCGCTCACCAGCTCGCTCGACTCCGGGCGGCATTCGTCGAAGTAGGCGTGCCGTGCCCCGGCGAAGAGGTGCATCCGGGCGTCGGGAATCCGGTCGGCCAGCAGGGGCGCGTTCACCGGCGGTGCGAGCAGGTCGTCGTCGCCGTGGAGGACCAGGGTGGGGGCGGTGATCTCCGGGAGCACGTCCCAGGCGTCGTGGGTGTTGCTCGCGACGAGGTGCCCGCGGACCGCGTGTGGCGGCATCCCGTGTGCACCGAGCACCCGGTACGGGCCGGGGTTCGCGGCTCGCCATTCGGGCGTGTACATCAGATTCTCCAACGTTTCCCGTGCCTCGACGGAGGATCGCCGGGCGAGGGCCAGCCGCACGTCGTTCGACCGCTCGACGCCGTGGGTGCCGCCGGGTGAGGTGCAGCCGAGGACGAGCCGCCGCACCCGGCCGGGATACCGCGCGGCGACCCATTGCGCGACACGGCCACCCATCGAGGTTCCGTAGACGTCGGCCTCGGCGACGCCGAGTTCGTCGAGGACCGCGATCACGTCGTCCGCGAATCCCGTTGTGGAATACGGGGTATCGGGTGCGTCGCTGGCCCCGGTGCCGCGGTAGTCCATGGTGATCTTGCTCGGGAAATCCCCGCGTGCGCGGTTCCACCACGTGTGGTCGTTCGCCTGTCCGGCCAGCAGCACGAGCGGCCTGCCCGTGCCGTGCCACTGGTAGGCCAGCCGGGTGCCGTCGGCGGCGACGGCGTGGCCGGTTCGGGGGAGCGTGGTCATCCTTCTCCTGTTCGGTCTTCCCAGATCCGGGCCGAGGGCCACTCGCCCTCGTTCACCGTCTGATGGATCTGCTGGACCAGTGCCCGCGCGACGGCGTCGACGGCGGGCGTGACGCGGCCGGTCCGGGGGATGCCGAGGACGACGGTGCGCCAGACCTCCGGTTCGCTCACCGGAGCCGCGCTCAAGACGCCGTCGGCGACGTCCGCCGCGATGCCGATGCCCGGCAGGATCGTCCAGCCGTGCCCGCCCAGTACCAGCCGTTTTTGCAGCGTCATGGAGTTGGT
Organism: Amycolatopsis sp. cmx-11-12; assembly: GCF_046269425.1. Classification (NCBI taxonomy): domain Bacteria; kingdom Bacillati; phylum Actinomycetota; class Actinomycetes; order Pseudonocardiales; family Pseudonocardiaceae; genus Amycolatopsis; species Amycolatopsis sp. cmx-11-12. The sequence continues at coordinate 4,125 of NZ_JADNQM010000005.1, forward strand.
CTGCACGGTGACCTCGGTCTGGGCTCCTGCCTCACGGGCCGCGCCGTCGATAAGGGTGCGCAGCGCGTGTCCCTCGGACGGCATGACGAGCGGATGCGCGGCCACCTCGGCGAACGGGACGGGGTGCGCGGGGTCAAGGCCGTCCGACGGGGGAGCGACGGCCCAGAGTCGTTCGCGGACCAGCGGGCGGACGTTGAGTGAAGGCGTACTGGTCAGGTTGTACAGCAGGCTCACATCGACGTCGCCGTCGTCGATCCACCGCTGGAGTTGCCCCGAGTACGCGGTCAGCAGCCGCAGTTCGATCCCCGGATGGTCGCGCAGCACGGCCGTCGTCAAGGGCGCGGCGAGCCGTTCGGCGGTGCTCTCCAGCAGGCCGACCGTGACGATCCCGGTGACCACGCCGGGTGCCGGGGCCAGTTCGGCCTTGGCTCGGTCGAGTTCGGTGAGCGCCCGCCGGGCGCGTTCGACGAGGGTCGCCCCTGCCTCGGTCAGCCGCATCCCGTTGCGGGTCCGCTCGAACAGCGGCACCCCCAGTTCCTGCTCCAGGGTACGGATCTGCCGGGTGACCGCGGGCTGGACCAGGTGCAGCAGCTCGGCCGCGCGGGTCACGCTGCCGACCTCGGCGATCGTCACCAACGCCTTGAGCTGCTTCAAGTCCATCGTCGTCCCCTGTCATCGCGCCTCGGTATGCAGCGATCACGATTCGGTATTTCACTTACCCAGTCATCAGGGCTCATGATAATCACATGACCGAAGAAGAGGACGCGATCGTCGCGCTCGTGGCGGAGTTCGTAGATCGCGAAGTCCGGCCCGTCGCGCGGGAACTCGACCACACGAACACCTATCCCGAAAAGCTCATCGATCAGATGAAGGCGATGGGCGTCTTCGGGCTGGCCGTGCCCGAACCTTGGGGCGAGACCCAGGTTTCCGCCCAGTGCTACGCGCTGGTCACCGAGGAACTGGCGCGCGGTTGGATGAGCCTCGCCGGCGCGATGGGCGGCCACACCGTCGTCGCGAAACTCCTCGCCACATACGGTACGCGGGAGCAGAAGGACGCTTACCTGCCGAAGATGGCCGCCGGCGAGATCCGCGCGACGATGGCGCTCACCGAACCCGGCGGTGGCTCGGACCTCCAGGCCCTGCGCACCACGGCGCGGCGCGAGGGCGACGAGTACGTCGTCAACGGCAGCAAGACCTGGATCACCAACGCCCGCCGGTCCCAGCTGGTCGCGCTGCTGTGCAAGACCGACCCGGCCACCGAACCGGCGCACCGGGGGATCTCCGTCCTGCTGGTGGAGAAAGGGCCCGGTTTCCAGGTCTCGCGGGATCTGCCCAAACTCGGCTACAAGGGTGTCGAGAGCTGCGAACTCTCCTTCGACGACTTCCGCGCCCCGGCCACGGCGCTGCTCGGTGGCGAGGAGGGGAGCGGCTTCGGTCAGATGATGCGGGGCCTGGAGATCGGCCGGATCCAGGTCGCCTGCCGGGCACTCGGTGTCGGACGGGCCGCGCTGGAGGATTCCCTGCGCTACGCCCAGGAACGGGAGAGCTTCGGCAAGCCGATCTGGCAGCATCAGTCGATCGGCAACTACCTTGCGGACATGGCGACCAAACTCGAGGCCGCGCGCCAGCTGGTGCACCACGCGGCCCGGCGCTACGACTCTGGTGAGCGCGCGGACATGGAGGCCGGGATGGCGAAATTGTTCGCTTCCGAGGCCGCGATGGAGATCGCGCTCGACGCGGTCCGCATCCACGGCGGTTACGGTTACTCGACCGAGTTCGACGTCGAGCGGTACTTCCGCGACGCGCCCCTGATGATCGTCGGTGAGGGCACCAACGAGATCCAGCGCGGCGTGATCGCGCGTCAGCTGGTCGAACGGCACCGCATCCCGTCCTGAACGGCAAGGAAGGCAGTATGCGCCAACCACTCGAGGGAATCACCGTCGTCGCGCTCGAACAGGCCGTCGCGGCGCCGTTCGCCTCGCGCCAGCTCGCCGACCTCGGCGCGCGGGTCATCAAGATCGAACGTCGCGGCGTCGGCGACTTCGCCCGCGACTACGACCGGACAGTGCACGGGCAGTCGAGTTACTTCGTCTGGCTCAACCGGGGCAAGGAAAGCGTTGAACTCGACATCAAGGATCCGGCCGATCGGGCGCTGCTCGACACGATGATCGGCCGGGCGGACGTGTTCGTGCAGAACCTCGTCCCCGGTGCGGTGGAGCGACTCGGACTCGACGCCGAGACGCTGCGCGCGGAACGTCCGGAACTGATCCACTGTTCCATCTCGGGTTATGGTCCCGAAGGTCCATATAGGACGAAGAAGGCGTACGACCTGCTGGTGCAGTGTGAAACCGGGCTCGTGATGTCCACCGGGACACCGGAGACCCCGGCCAAGGCAGGGATCTCGATCGCCGACATCTCCACCGGGATGTACGCCTACACCGGCATTCTCACCGCGCTCTACGACCGCGAGCGCACCGGTGAGGGCGCGAGCCTGCACGTCGCGATGATCGACTCGCTCGGCGAGTGGATGAGCCAGCCCGCGTATTTCTCGCGCTACGGACAAGAACCGCCGCGGCGCACGGCGGCGTCACATCCGTCGATCTCGCCGTACGGGCCGTACCGCACCGGTGACGACAAGGTCTTCCTGAGTGTCCAAAGTGAACGGGAATGGGTCGTGCTCTGCCAGGACGTGCTGGGGCGCAAGGAACTCGTCGACGAGCCGCGCTTCCGCACCAACGACGACCGCGTCGCCCACGACGACGAACTCACCGCGATCCTCGAACAGGCCTTCACCGGCCTGACCGCGGACGAGGTCGGCGAGCTGCTGGAGCGTGCCGGGATCGCCAACGCCCGGCTGCGGACGCCGGAGCAGTTCACCCGGCATCCGCAGCTGGCCGCGCGGAATCGCTGGCGCGCGGTGGAGACGCCGGCCGGCGTGCTGGAGGCGTTGCTGCCGCCCGTCGAAGTGGCCGGTCAGGAACCGGTCATGGGGCCGGTTCCGGCGCTGGGGGCGCACAACGAGTCGATCCGGGCCGAGTTCGGCACCGCCGAGGAGGTTCGCGCGTGAAGGAAGTAGCCGAGGTTTTGCAGCCCGGCCCGGCGGAAGCGCTGGGCTCACTGCTCGACGTCGAGATGCCGGATCTGGACCGCGACGGCCTGCCGTTGCTGTGGCATTGGTTCTACCTGCTGGACCGGCCGGCGCAGGCCGATCTGGGGCCGGACGGACATCCCGTGTCGCCGGAGCCGGGACGCTGTCGGATGTGGGCAGGCGGGCGGGTGCGGACACTGGGGCCGTTGCGGTGCGGACTGCCCGCGATCCGGCGTACGGAAGTGCTTTCCACACAAGAGAAACAAGGGCGCACCGGACGGCTGACGTTCGTCGTGACCGGACACAAGATCTTCCAGGGCGGCAAGGTCGTGGTCGAGGAAGAGCAGGACATCGTCTACCGCGACGCCGCTTCCGGACCGGCCAAGACGGCCGCCGAAGAGCCGGAGGCGCCGGTGACCGAGGACGAATGGGCGATCGACGTCTCGCCGACCCTGCTGTTCCGCTTCTCGGCGCTGACCTACAACGCCCACCGCATCCACTACGACCGCGACTACGCCAGGGACGTCGAAGGCTATCCGGGGTTGCTCACCCACGGGCCGTTGCAGGCGCTCGCGATGGCCGAAGCCGCGCGACGGCGGGGGAGCGGCGGGGAACTGGCCTTCGATTATCGGCTCGTCTCGCCGCTGTTCGACCACCAGGGCATGATCGTCCAGGCCGAGGCAGGAGCGGCGGAGACCGTCACCGCCGTGCGGGATCGCCACGGGCGGCGGACCGCGGCCGGGACGGTGCGGAGCCTCGGCCGATGAGCGATCTCCTTGCCCATGCGAAGACCTTCCTGTTCGTCCCGGGTCACCGGCCGGACCGGTTCGCCAAAGCCGCGGCCAGTGGTGCCGACGTCGTGATCCTCGACCTGGAAGACGCCGTTGGGCCCGATCGGAAGGAGTCCGCGCGCGAGCATGTCCGGGCGTGGCTGGCGGAGGGCCATCAGGCGGTCGTCCGGATCAACGCCGCGGGAACCGTTTGGTACCAAGAGGATGTCGCGAGCGTCGGGCGCGCGCTCGCGGTGATGCCGCCTAAGGCCGAGGACCGCGCCGAGCTCGACGCCCTCGCCGGACGGCTGCCCGGCGTGCCGATCCTTCCGCTGGTGGAGACCGCGGCCGGGATCGCCGCCGCGATGGCCGTCTGCGGCGCGGACGCGGTGGTGCGGCCGGCGTTCGGCAGCGTCGACCTGGCCGCGCAGCTCGGCGTCGACCATCGGTCGCACGAGGCGTTGCGGTACGCGCGATCCGCGCTCGTCGTCGCCGCGGCGGCCACGGGCAGGGCGGCCCCGATCGACGGTGTCACCACGGCGCTCGACGACGAGGCCGCGCTCACCGCGGACCTCGATCACGCCAAGACCCTGGGTTTCACCGGGAAACTCTGCGTGCACCCGCGCCAGGTGCCCGTCGCGAATCGCGGAATGGCCCCGTCGGAAGGCGAAATCGAGTGGGCCCGAAACGTGGCCGCGCTCGTGGGCGACGGTTCCGTGGCCGTGGCGGACGGCCAGATGGTCGACCGACCGGTCGAACTGCGCGCCAGGGCGATCCTCGACCGCGCCGGTGAGCCATTTCGACCAGCCGGATGACTCCGACTCGGCCTGGCAGTGCCCGCCGGTTGGCGGTACCGTTCCGGTGAGCGGACTTTTCGTTACGGGTGAACGGAAAGGAGCGTGGTCCCGTGCACGAACCGAGGGTGACGGACTTCGCGACCACCGATCCGGAACAGGCGCGTGCCCTGATCGCCGAGGCTTACCGCGACAACCGGTTGCGGGTGCGAGGCACCGTCGAGAACTACCGTTTCGAGCACAACCGCTGTGACCTCGGGGACGTGCATTTCGACTTCCTGCACAACACGCTGACCACCGAGGTCGTCGTCCAGCCGCTGGGCAGGGTGGTGCTGTTGCGCGTGCTGGGTGGTGAGCTGGAGATCGATGACGGCGTCAGCGACCGTCGGCTGGGTCCCGGCGACGTGTTCGTCGGCCCGCACCCCGGCCACGGCTACCGGACGGGGATGCACGGCGCGCGGCTGCAGGTCACCGGTATCGATCTGACCCTGTTGACCGAGATGGACCCGGCGCGGGACGGCGGGGCGGTCGAAAGGCTGCGCTACGAGCCGGTGTGCCTGGAGAAGGCACGACGATGGCAGCGGACGGTCGACTACCTCACCGGGCTCTTTTCCGAACCGGGGGTGGAGCACGGCCCGCTGGTGCTCGGCGCGGCGGGACGGCTGATGGCCGCCGTGGCCCTGGACACCTTCACCGCGGGCGAGGGCGACGCCCACCCCAGTGACCGCCGGGACGCCGTCCCGGACACCGTGCGCCGCGGGATCGCCTTCCTGGAGGCCAATCCGGACCTCGATCTCGGCGTGGCCGACGTCGCCCGTGCCTGCTGGGTCTCGGTGCGTGCCCTGCAACTGGCGTTCCGACGGCACCTGGACACCACGCCCATGGCCTATCTGCGCCGGGTCCGGCTGGACCGGATCCGGGCCGAGCTCCGCGCCGCCGTACCCGGCGACGGCACGACGGTCACCGGTATCGCGGCGAAGTGGGGGTTCCTGGACGGCAGCCGGTTGAGTGCGCACTACCGCGCGACCTTCGGCGAGTCGCCGAGTCAGACCCTGCACAAGTGCTGAGTTCGCTTTCGTCGGTACGACTCTGCGTTTTCGCCGCTGGACGACCGAGGCCGGGAGCGGTTCCATGGATTCCGGCACCAGTAACGCCGGGTCCCCGCCTACTGGTGTGTCGTAGCCGGACCGGCCGGTCGGTTGCCTAATGACGGTTCGCGATCCCGTCGTACATGACGCGGCGGACGGCTCTGCTCATCGCCGCCTGCCCCTGCGGCGACGGATCGCGCAGTCCGGACAGCACCGAAGCGAGGATCATCCCGTTGATCGCCCGCGCGGTGGCGTCGACGTCCAGATCCTCGTGCAGATAACCGAGACGGACGCCGTGGTGGAGGTAGCCCGCGGTCAGTTCCGCGGCGGTCTCGTAGAAGTCCAGTACGCGCTCCCGCATCTCGGCGTCGATGCCGGCGGCCTCGAGCAGGAGGAACCGGGCCATCCGCGGGTCGCTGCCGAAGATCTGGGCGAGCGCGTCGCCGATCCTCGCGCTCTGCTTGCGGTATTCGGCCAGGCTGTTGACCGCGTCGGGGGCGTTGTCCGCCGCCAGTGAGGCGACCACCTTCTCGACCAGGTCCGTGATGACGTGGTCGACGATGTCCCGCTTGTTCTGGAAGTAGCGGTAGAAGGTGCCGTGCCCGATGCCCAGCCGCGCGGCGATGTCGGCGATCCCCGTCGCGTGGTAGCCGCGTTCGGCGAAGCAGTCGAACGCGGTCTCCACGATCTCGCGCCGTAGTTCCTGCTTCTTCCGTGCGGCCCTGCTGACCGGGGTCTCCGTCGTCATCCCGCCAGCTTATTGCCCCGCGCGCTCAAATGACATACCGTTCCGGAAATGACACGTCATTCCGCGAGAGCACTGGTGCTCGGCTGCGGCGGCACGCTGGGCTTCGCCTGGACAGCGGCGGTCCTCGACGCGCTGCACACCCGGGCTGGCTGGGACCCGCGCGAGGTGGACGTCCTGGTCGGGACCTCCGCGGGCGCCGAGGCGGTGGCCATGCTCGGGGCGGGTATCCCGGCGAAGGCGATCCTCGGCGCGCTGGCAGGCACGCCTGACGGCGATCCCATCGTCGCCGCGCACGTACGGCGGGTGCCGAACCGGTTCCCGCCGGTGCCGTATCCGCGGTGGCCCGCCGCCAAGCTCGTCCGGGCCGCGCTGCGCCGGGACGTCGACGCGACGGCCGGTCTCGCGGGACTTCTTCCCCGTGGCAGGGGAGACGCCGGCTGGCTCCGTGAACTCGGGGTCGCGCTGGCACCGGACGGCTGGGTCCCGCATCCCGCGACCTGGCTGATGGCCACGGATCCGGCGGGCGAGCGGGTCGCGCTCGGCTCCGCGGACGCGCCGACCGCCCGGCTCGGCGAGGCGATCGCCGCGTCGTGGGCGATCCCCGGCTGGTTTCCTCCGTCCGTTGTGGACGGACGTCCGCTGCTCGACGGCGGAACGGTTTCGCCGACCTCGGCCGATCTCCTGCTCGGCCATGACGTCGGCGAGGTCGTGCTGATCGCGCCGATGAGCAGCGAAGGCGGGGCTCCGGCGCGCGGTCCGGCCAGGCTGGAACGCCTGCTGCGGAAGGCGATGACCCGGCGCGTGGACGACGAGGCGCGGCGGTTGCGCGCGGTGGGCGTGCGGGTGGTCCGGATCGAACCGGGGCCTGCCGATCTCGCCGCGATGGGCGCCAACTTCATGGACGGACGGCGGCGGGAGCAGGTGCTCGCGACCGCGTTGCGGACGGCGCCCGGACTGGTCGCCGGTGCTTTCGAACGAGAGGGAGTGCGCGCGTGAGCAAGTACCCGGACCTCGACCTCGCTCGCGCGCATGTGGCGATCACCGGTGCGGGACAGGGCATCGGCCGCGCGACCGCGGAACGCATGGCCGCACTTGGCGCGCGTGTGTCCATCGGCGACCTCGATCTCGAAGCCGCGAAACGTACCGCCGCCGACATCGGCGGGACCGCGCATCACCTCGACGTCGCCGACCCCGTCTCCTTCGCCACCTTTCTCGGTGACGCCGAACAGGCGAACGGGCCGCTCGCGGTGCTCGTCAACAACGCCGGGATCATGCCGAACGGTGGTTTCCTCGACCTCTCCGACGCCCTGAACCGGGCGACCATGGAGGTCAACGTCTTCGGCGTCGTCCACGGCATGCGGCTGGCGCTGCCCGGCATGCTGGAGCGCGGCCGCGGGCACATCGTGAACGTCGCGTCGCTGGCAGGGAAGTTCCCCGTCAAGGGGCTGGCGATCTACAACGCCAGCAAGTTCGCCGTCGTCGGGCTGACCGCGGCGACCCGGCTGGAGTACGCGCCGCACGGCGTGAGCGTCTCCGCCGTGCTGCCGTCCGCGGTCGACACCGCGCTCGCGTCCGGACTCGACATGCGGCCGATCCCGAAGGTGAAACCGGGCCGGATCGCCGACGCCGTCGTGGCTTCCGTCCGCACCCGTGCCGCGGAGATCGCCGTGCCCGGCTATGTCGGCGCGCTCGCCACCCTCGCGGCCGTCACACCCGAACCGGCACGCAACGCCTTCCGCCGCCTGATCCGGGACGACCGGGCCCTGCGCCCCGACTCACCGGATCGCGCGGCCTACCGCACGCGTCTCGACCAGGACACCCACCGGGAGGAAAACGCATGAACGCGCAGTACGACGCCGTCGTCGTCGGGGCCGGTTTCGGCGGGATGGGCGCGGCGATCCAGCTCAACCGGCTCGGCTACGACAACCTGCTCATCCTCGAACGCGAGTCCGATCTCGGCGGCACCTGGCATGTGAACCGCTATCCGGGGCTGGCCGTCGACATCCCGTCGGCCACCTACTCGTACTCGTTCGAGCCGAACCCGCACTGGTCGCGCCTCTTCGCGCCGGGCGCGGAACTCAAGCGATACGCCGAGCACGTCGCGGACAAGTACCGGCTGCGGCACTACATGCGCTTCGGGACCGTCGTCACCGGCGCGGTCTGGGACGAGGCGAACGCGCACTGGACGGTGTCCCTCGCCGACGGTGAGCCGGTCACCGCGAAGTACCTGCTGACCGCGACAGGATTCCTTTCCCAGCCCAAGAAACCCGACATCCCCGGGATTGATACCTTCGGCGGCAAGGTCATCCACACCACCGCCTGGGACGACGGCTACGACCTCGCGGGCAAACGCGTCGCGGTGATCGGCACCGGCGCGACCGCGGTCCAGCTGATCCCCGAGATCGCGAAGGTCGCGCGGGAACTCAGCGTGTACCAGCGGACCCCGATCTGGGTGAGCCCGAAACTGGACTTCCCGGTGCCCAAGGCGGTCCGCCGCGCGTTCGCCGCGGTCCCGTTCACCCAGCGGGTCGCCCGGCTGACCGGGACCGCGCTGCTGGAACTGATGATGGTCTCCGGCGTGCTGCACTACAAGCAACTGCCGATCGCGAACCGGCTCGGCAAGATGTGGTGCCTGGCGCACCTCCGCCGCCAGGTGCGGGATCGGGGGCTGCGCGCGGAACTCACACCGCGGTATTCGTTCGGCTGCAAGCGCCCGACGTTCTCCAACGAGTACTTCCCGGCCTTCACCAAGGACCACGTGCACCTGGAGACGACGTCCATCGCGAAGATCGACGAGACCGGGATCGAGACCGCCGACGGTGCGCGGCGGGACATCGACGTCCTGGTGCTGGCGACCGGATTCGACCTGTGGGAGGCGAACTTCCCGGCGATCGAGATCATCGGCCGCGGCGGTCGCGATCTCGGGAAGTGGTGGCGGGAGAACCGGTTCCAGGCCTATGAGGGCGTCGCGATCCCGAAGTTCCCCAACTTCATTTCGCTCAACAGCCCGTATTCTTACTCGGGACTGTCCTATTTCACCACCATCGAGACGCAGATGCGGCATATGGACCGGCTTTTCGGCGCGATGCGGCGGCGCGGCGCGACCGAGTTCGAGGTCACGCAGGAAGCCAACGACGCGTTCCTCGACCGGATGACCGAACGGCTCGGCGACTCGATCTTCACCCTCGGGAACTGCGCTCCGGCGAACAGCTACTACTTCAATCCGCACGGGGAGGCGACCCTGCTCCGCCCGTCCTCCACGCTCAACGCCATCAAGGAGGCGCAGAGCTTCCCCATCGAGGACTACACCTTCGCCTAATACCGCCCGTTCGCGGCCGTGATCAGACGGCGCACACATGTGATCAGGCGGAGAACACGCGTGATCAGACGGAGAACACACCCTGGACACTGTCCTCCGGAGTGTTCTCCGTTCAATCACGCATGTTCTCCGCCTGATCACGCGTGTTCTCCGTTGGCGTCCGCTGGGGCCGGGATCCCGCGCGATCCCGGCCCCAGCGTCACTGCCGCTTACTGCCTGCGGAGCCGCAGCGTGACGGCCGTGCCCGCCACGGCGAGGAACACCGCGCCGAGGGCGTACGGCCACCACGGCACCGAGTTGTCACCCACCGGCGAGGCGCCGTAACCACCGGCCGCGCCCGTGCGGTCGTAGGTCGAGCCGGGCAGTTTGTCGCCGTAGCGGCTTTGCAGGGCCTCACGGTAGGCGGCGAGGGTCATCTTCTCGCCGGTCTTCGCCACCGACGATCCATCGAGGACGGTCACGGTGTCCCCGTCGACGGCGTACCAGGCACCGGCCTGCGGTTCGCTCAGGAGATAGCCCTTGCCGGTTCGCGCCGCGAGGCGCTTTTCGACGTCACCCGAGGCGACGTTGTAGACCGACCAGCCCGCGCCTTCGCGCTGCGACCACACGGTCGCCGCGTCGCCGTTGCCCAGGGTGGCGGGAGTGGCGACGTAGGCCAATTCCGCCGGCACGGCCGAGGTGCCGGCGATGAAGGCCGCAGTCGGCTGGTAGACCGCCACCGGGGTGCGCGGATCGGCCTTGGCGGTCCTGGCCGCGATGGCCATGTCAGCCTTGGCGGCACCGGGGAACTCCGCTTTGGCGAGCCGTTGGGTGGTCGCGTCGCTGGTGACCACTGTGGACACCGCGGCGAGGTCGGCGGCGGTGGGTGCGCCGGCCGGGGCGTCGGCGGCGGAGGCGTGGCCGCCGAGTGCCAGTGACAGTCCGATGGCGAGGATCGTGGCGCCGAGGAAGGTTCGCTTCATGGTTTCAGTCCTTGATCCCGTAGACGGTGTGGGTCCAGGTGAAGGAGTTGTTGGACCGGTAGGCGTTGTAGCTCATCTGGTTGTAGCGGGGGCTCGAGCCCCACGGGTCGCCGTAGTACACCGTCGTCGCGCCGCCTGAGTTGTCGTAGCCGTAGAGCACGTGCATGTGGCCGCCGCCGTTGCGCCAGCCGATCCGGGTGCCGATCGGCTGCCGCGCGTCGACCTGGCTCTTGATGGTGGCGAAGCTCAGCGTCTGACCGGAGGAGTTGTAGCTGCCGACGTTGCTGAACCCGAGCCACCGGAACACGCGCTGCTGATCGCTCAGGTAGCCCTGGTTGTTCGCACAGTCCGAACCGGACTCGTTGTGCGCGACCTGGCAGAACTTCGTCTGGGTGATCGAGTGCCCCCACCACGCGGCGATGGTGTTGCCGCTGGCGTCCCAGCACCAGTTGCTCTTCTGCTGGGCTTGCATGGTGATCGGGATCGTGGTGGCCGCCGTGATCGCTGGCGCCGCGGAGGCTGGCGCCTGCAAGGCGACCATCGCGGCGACACCGGCGCAGGCCGTGGCCAGCCCGCGCCTGAATGAGGTCTTCACCGTCGGAACACTCCTAACTGGATGGTCGAACGCGAAGCACGCGCGGGCGGCTACCCGGAGGGGACACGTGAAGGCTTCGGCTACCCGACTGGGTGGCCGTCCGGCGCGAGCGGGGGACTTGCGCTGTGGTGAGGTAACACAGGGGCACTGCGAACAGACTGAGATTCACCCTCCGGGGGTACCCGTGGCAAGGTTCGCGGCAATACCTAAGGGTCCGTATTGCCGATGCAGGAGTCCGCGCCGGGCAGGTCGGCGTCGACCGATCGAGTTAACGCGGTGACTCCGGTGGTGTGGACCAGCGGAAAGCCTTCGGCGCCTGGTCACTGTTCGTGTTCCCGCCTTTCGGCGGGTGTCCTCTCGGTATGGTCCCGAGCATGCCGACGATCGGTGCGGCACCGGTGTTCGTGGCCCGCGACACCGAACTGGCCGAACTGGTGCGCCTCACCTCGAGCCCGCCGTCGGTCGCCGTGGTCGAGGGCGAACCGGGTGTGGGCCGAAGCCGTCTGCTCGAAGAATTGGCTTCCCATCCCGCGATCGCGTCGCGCGTGGTCTGGTCCGCCCGCTGTGGTTCTTTCGCGCGGCCGTGCCGGTTGGCGCCCTTGGTCGACGCGCTGCTCGGGAAGAGCGAGGTGGCCGCCGCCCACGCGGCAGGCTTCTCCCCGGTGACGGGCGTCCTGCGACGGCTGATCCCCGAATGGTCGCCGTGGCTGCCGCCGTTCCCGGAGAACGCGGACGCCGAGACCGTCCGGCAGCAGGAGTTCCGTGCCGTGCGCGAAGTCCTGACCGGCTGCGGTCCGGCGGTGCTGGTGCTCGACGACGTCCACTCCGCCGACGACGACACGTGGGAGTTCCTGCGCGGGCTCGCGGCGGCGCCGTTGAGCGTGGTGGTCAGTTCGGTCGCGTGCGGCCCGCGGCGATTCCCGCCGATGAGGGAGATCGCCGCGCATCTCACACTTCCGGCGTTCACCGCCGCCCAGGTGCGGACACTGCTGGACGCGACGTTCGGCCGCTGCGCGCCGGATTTCGCCGAAGCGGCGCACCGGCGGACGTCCGGGATCGCCGTCGACCTGACGGCCTTGGTACAGAGCGTCGGTGACACGGCCGAGGCGCTGTCGGCGGACAGGCTGGCGTCGGCGACCGTGCCGCCGATCGTCCGGAGCCGGGTCGCCGGGCTGATGGCGGAGATCGGCTCGACCGCGCGGGACGTCGTGCGCGCGGCCGCCGTGCTGGGATCCCCCGCCGGGGAAGCGGAACTGGGTGCGGTGGCGGCACCGTCATCCGGGGAGGTCTCTGGCGCGGTTACCGAAGCGGTGGAAACGGGGCTGTTGCGGGATCTCGGCCGCGGCCGCTACGAGTCGGGGAGCCCGCTGATCGCCGAAGCGGTCTACGCACTGCTTCCCGGCCCTCAGCGCTGCGCGATGCACGGCCGCGCCGCCGCCAGGCTCGCCTCGGGCGCGGAACCCTTCGCGTCGCTCATCGCCCGGCACGCGCGGCTGGCGGGTGATCTCGTCGCGTGGACACAGTGGACCTGTGTCGCGGTCGACAACGCCATCGAAGACGGCCGGACCGAGGAAGCGAGTTGTCTGCTCGAAGCGGCTTTGCGGGATCCGGACCTGCCCCGGACCGCGCGCGAGTCGTTCGCCGTCCGACTCGGGCGGGAACTGCCGCGCAGCATCGCCCACGCAGGCACGGTCCGGCTGCTGCGGGAGATCCTGCGCGAATGGCCGCTGAGCAAGGCCGCGCGGGGCGAGATCCGGGTCCACCTCGGCCAGGTGCTGATCAACCAGGTGGGCAAGGTCGAAGCGGGCAGGCTCGAGATCGAGCTGGGCGCGGCCGACCTCGGCAGACGGCAGGCGCTGCTCGCCAGGGGACTGGTCACCTTGGCACTGCCGCATATCGGGACGGTCCCGGTCGAGGAGAACTTCCGCTGGCTCGACGAGGCCGAGCAGGTGAGCAAAGGGGAACACGACGCAGGGCTGCTCGCCGCGATCGCCGCCAACCGGCTTTCGGCGCGGATGCAGGTCGCCGATCCGGACGCCTGGCACGCCATCGCCGACCTGCCGCGGGCCCCCGAATCGGCCGAGGTCTGCCGCCAGGTGGCTCGCACCTACATCAACCTGGCCGACGCCGTGGCGTGGAACGGGCACTACCCGGTCGCGCGGGCCTACCTCGCGACCGCGCGGCGGCTGATCCGCGACGACCACCAGCCCTACCTCGACGCGCTGGCCGACGGTACGGAACTGCGCCTCGACCTCGCGATGGGGGAGTGGTCGATCGTCGCCGAGAAGGCGCGGGCGATGCTGACGCGGGTCGACAAGGACGGTTCACTGGCCGCCGAACCGCTGCTCGTCCTCGGCTGGTACGAGTACGGGCAACACCGGCCGACGGCGGCCCTGCGCAGTTTCGACGCGGCGTTCGCGCTGTCCGCGGGCAGTGTCCCGATCCAGGCGTCGGCGTACGCGGGCCGCGTCGCGGTCCATCAGGCGGGCAAGGAGCTGCAAGCCGCCCGGCGTCTCGCCGAGTACGGCCTGGATACCGTGCGCCGCAAGAACAACTGGGTCTGGGCGGCCGAGCTGATGCCGTTCGCCGTGCGGACCATGCTCGGGCTGGGACAGCTCGTCGAGGCGAGGGAACTGCTCGGGGAGTACCGGCAGGGCATCGACGGCAAGGATGCGCCGGTCGCCAACGCGGCGGCGCTGCTGTGCCGGGGAATACTGACCCAGGCCCGCGGTGAGACGCTCGCCGCCGGAGACCTGTTGCTCGGTGCCTCGAAGGCCTACTACGCGCTGCCTTTCCCGTACTTCGCCGCCTACGCCGACGAACTCGCGGCCGGATGCTTCGCCGAAGCCGGGGATCGGGAACGCGCCCTCGCCTCTTACACCACCGCCGAGACGGTGTACGCGAATCTCGGCGCCGCTGTGGACGCGCTCCGCTGCCGTCGGTCGTTGCGCCGATGCGATCCGGAGATGCCTCGTCGTGGCCGCAAGGGGTACGGCGAAGGGTTGTCGCCGCGGGAACTCGAGGTCGCCAGGCTCGCCGCCCAGAACCTCACCAACCGGGAGATCGGCGAGCGGCTGTTCCTGTCGCCACGGACGGTCGAGATCCACGTCGGACGGGCGCTGCGCAAATTGGGGCTGCCTTCGCGCACGGTCCTGACCGAGGACATGCTCCGCGACGCGAGCGGCGAGGATTCCAAAACGGCCTGAGGTATTCCTTAGGGGTCCGTATTCGGCGATTCGCTGGGTAATTCGTGAGAAACCGCAGGTGAGAGCCGGTTTCTTTAAATAGTGGAACGACTGCCGCGTTCCACTATTGTTCCGTTTCCGCCGCCGTCCGACAGTTGTCCGGCAGTCGCGATTTCCCGGAAAGGAATCACCGTGAGCAGAAAACGGATCTTCGGCGTGGTCGTCCTGACCATGGCCGCGCTGGCACCGGCGGCCGGCATCGCCGGTGCGGCACCGGACACTCCATCAGCCGACCTCCACCGTGCCGTCGCCCCGACGGATGCCGCGCCCTTGCCGACGGGCGGCGTCCACGGCCAGAGCATCGGAGGCTCGCCCGCGTCGGTCAAGGACTACCCGTACGTCATCGCCGCGCTTCGGGAAGGCGGTTCGCGGCCGAAAGGGCAGAGCTGCACCGGTTCCGTCATCGCGCCGCGGAAGGTCATGGTCGCGGCCCACTGCAAGGAACTGGCCGGCGAAAAGAGTGTCCTTTATGGACTGGATGACCTCAAGAGCGCCGGCGGCACCCAGCTGAAGGCCGTCGACTACCAGCTCCACCCCAGATTCACGCAGCCGTGGAACGGTTACGACGTCGCGGTGATCACCACCGACGGCGACATCCCGGTCCCGCCCGGCGGTTATGCCAAGGTCGCCACCTCCGCCGACACCGGCCTGGAGACGCCCGGCAAGGACGGGTTCAGCCTGGGTTACGGCAAGAAGGACATGAACGACTCCACCCAGGACGTCACGCTGCACAAACTGACGCTGCCGATCGTCAACGCGAGTCAGTGCACCGGCGTGGAGAACGGCGTCGACCCGAAGACGATGATCTGCGCCGGGTACTCCGACGGCCGCAAGACCGTCCTGCCCGGTGACAGCGGTGGCCCGTTCGTCGTCGACGGGAAGGTCGTCGGGATCACCTCCTGGAGCCGCAGCGATTTCCGCTGGTACAGCGTCTACAGCAGGCTCAACAACGAGATGGGGGACTGGGTCGCCGAGCAGATCGGCGGCGAGCAGCCGGGCGACGCCTTCACCCTGGCCGCTTCGCCGTCGTCGGTGAAGGTCCTGCCAGGCAAGTACGTGTCGGCGAGCGTCACGAGCAAGCCGGGCAAGAACGGCGCCGAGAACATCACGCTGTCGGTGTCGGGACTGCCCGAGGGAGCCAAGGCCACCTTCCAGCCCGCCACGATCAAGGCGGGCGAGGTGGCGAAACTGACCATCGAGACCACCTCCGGGACACCGGAAAAGGCCTATCAGGTCACGATTTCCGGGAAGGGCACGACCGAGACGGCCACCGCCGGGCTCACCCTCACCGTCGGCGCGGGCGAACCTCCCGTCGGCGATCTGAAGGTGACGGTGAACCCGTCCTCCGGATCCGGCCGCGCGGGTTCGCTGGTGAGCGCCACCGTCACCGCGACCGGCGGCAGCGGCTCGATCACGTTGTCCGCCAGTGGTTCCGGGCTGCCGATCAACCCGTTCTTCTCGCCGCAGAGCGTGTCGAGCGGTGGCAGTTCGACCATGCAGGTCTTCGCGCCGTTCCAGCCGGGCACGTATCCGGTCACGGTGACCGCCAAGGACGCCGTCGGCAAGACCGCGACCGCCACGTACACCCTCACCGTCCAGTGATCTTCGCCGAAACAGAGGTGACAATCCATGCGTAACAAGACGAAAACCCTGCTGGCACTGGGCTTGTTGGGCCCACTCCTCGCGCTCGGCGCCGGAACCGCCGTCGCCGCCGGGGCGGAAGGCGTCGTGATCCCGGCCAAGGAACACTATGGTGATCAGTACATCGTCGTCCTCCACGACGTCGCCGCGGCCGGGCAGTCGGCTTCGGCCGAGCTGGCCCACCGATACGGCGGCGAGGTCCGTTCGGTCTGGACCGCGACCATCCGCGGGTTCTCGGCCAAGAGCATGACCCTGGCCGAAGCGCGGAGGCTGGCCGCGGACCCGTCGGTCAAGACGGTCTACGAGGACGGCACCGCACGCGGCACGGGCACCCAGCAGAACCCGACGTGGGGGCTGGACCGGGTCGACCAGAAGAACCTTCCGCTCGACAAGACCTACACCTATCCCAACGAAGGCGAGGGCGTCACCGCCTACGACCTCGACAGCGGCATCAACCCGTCGAATCCGGAGTACGAAGGCCGTGCCAGCCTCGGCAAGGACTTCTTCGGCGGTGACGGCAAGGACTGTCATGGCCACGGCAGCCACACCGCGGGCACACTCGGCAGCAAGACCTACGGCGTCGCGAAGAAGGTCAAGATCGTCGGGCTGAAGGTGCTGGGTTGCGACAACTCCGGGCCGGACTCGGGCATCATCGACGCCGTCGACTGGGTGACGGCCAACGCGAAGAAGCCCGCGGTGGCGAACATGAGCCTGGGCATGGACGCCCCCGGGGTCGGTGACGACGCGGTCAAACGGTCGATCGCCTCGGGTGTCGTCTACGGCGTGGCGGCGGGCAACGCGTCCACCGACGCCTGCAACACCAGCCCGGCGCGGGTGCCGGAGGCGATCACCGTGAACGCCTCGGACTCCGGCGACAACCGGTCGTCGTTCTCCAACTACGGCAGCTGCACCGACATCTTCGCGCCGGGTACCAACATCATGTCGCTGAGCCCGGGCAACGGCGGTTCGGCGGGGATGAGCGGAACCTCGATGGCGACGCCGCACGTCGTCGGCGCGGCCGCGCTCTACCTGTCGGCCAATCCGGGCGCCACACCGCGACAGGTCCGGGACGCGCTGGTCGACAACGCGACCGCGGGCGTCATCAAGAACGCGGGCAGCGGCTCGCCGAACAAGCTGCTCGACGTCTCGTTCATCGGCACCGGCGGCCCCGGCCCGAAATGCGGCGTCAAGTCGAACACCACGCCGGTGTCCATTCCGGACGCCGGAGCCGCGGTGACCAGTTCGGTGACCCAGGAAGGCTGTGACGGCAAGGCTTCCGCGTCGTTGCCGGTCAAGGTGGACGTCTCGCACACCTACAGCGCCGACCTCGTCCTCGATCTGGTCGGGCCGAGCGGCAAGACGTACCGGCTCAAGGGTTCCGGCGGCGGCGGCTCGGCCGACGGCGTGCACCAGACGTTCACGGTCGACGCGTCCGGTGAAGCGGCCAACGGCACCTGGAAGCTGAGCGCGCAGGACGTCTACCAGTTCGACACGGGCAGCATCGACGGATTCAGCGTCACCTTCTGAATCCGGTGAGACTCGCCGGCAGGGCGGGGAGGGAAGACACCGGCGGGGCCGCGCTTGCGGTCCCGCCGGTGTCGCTTTGGTCGCGAGTGGGCAAGTCGGGAGGCTGGCGTCACGGCCCGGTGAACTGAGCAGCGCGCGGCTCGGCCTGCCCGAGAGATCGTCAGGATGCTGTGAGCGCCCGCCGGAGTTCCTCGTAGGTCGGCGCGAGCGCCCGGAGCGTGTCCGCGGCGCGCGTGTCGTCCTCGGTGACCAGGTCGTACTGCAACGAACCGACCAGCCGCGCTTGCGTGGTGAGGATGGCGGCGGCGCCGTCGTGGCCCACCCGGCGCAGGCACGTCGCCGCGTCGGTCAGCCGCCGAGCGCCGACGCGGACCCCGAAGTGCACGAGGAGCCCGCGCAGGTCCGGGTCACAGCGGGAGCCGATCCGGGCGGCCAGCGCCAAGGCCGCGTCGGCGTTGCCGAGGCTGCCCGGCGGGAGTCCGGCTTCGTTCTCGCCGCCGAGCCTGCCGATCGCGCGGGGGAGCGACGCGACGATCGCGGCCTCGTCGGCGACGACGGTGTGCCGGACGAAGTTCGTCCGCATCGTGTGTGGCTTGCCGTAGGCCACGGTTTCGGCCCGCCACGCGGCGGTGAACTCCGCGTGCGGTAGCCGCGCGTACGGGTATCCCTGCGGGTCGTGGACGGTGACGGACTCGCTGTCCGCGGCGAGCACGACGAGGAAATGGTCGGCTCCGATCGGGCCGGTCATCCCGGGCTGGTAGCGCAAATGCCCCATCTCGACGGGGCCGATCATGACCGGGCCGTCGGAAAGGCCTTCGACGAGGCGGGCGAACGCGTCGTCGGGGTCTTCATCGCTGAAGGTGTCCGCGCTCCAGCCGAGGACGTCGAGCGCTTCGCCGATACCGATGTCGGGATCCCAGCCGAAGGCGTCGAAGAACGGCAGCGATCCGCCGACCAGTTGCATGCCGAAGGGGCTGCCGGTCACGGTTTCGAGCACCTCGATTCCCGGCGCCTCGGCGCCGAGCATCATCGCGAGGGAATGGGCGTAGCAATAGGGGCCGGAGCCCCGGTAAGGAAAGTCGATCACGTGTTCGACGATGGCAGTTTTCGCGGGAAAACACCACCCTCGATGCTTGCGGTCCGTTGTGGACGATTCTCCGGGCTTTCATCACCCGTCCGGGGGTTTCCAGGCCACTCAACGGGTTCTATCCAGGGGACACCGCCGATCCCGGTTGCCGTCCATGATCTTCGCGACACAGGATGACGTCGATCGGGCTCGCTGTCCCCGTCGTCCTGACCTGGGCCGATGGAAGCGAGGGGTGAGGCGGAGGCGGCATGGCGGTACGTCGTGGGCGAAATCGGTGGCGCCGGGGCATAGCGCTGCTCGCGGTGGTCGCCGTGGCCCTCCTGATGGGTGCCCCGCTGCCCGCCAGTGCCCAGACCCAGCCGCGCGGAGCGGGCACCGAACGGCCGATCGGGCCGGAGCCGGTGTACAACGGGCTGGCGCACGGCGGGATCGCGATGGCCGCCAACTCCGTTGTGCAATGCGGTTTCGGCGTCGTTTGTGACGGCTCCGCGAGCAACGCGAGCCCGGTGTCCTGGATCAAGACCGATCCGGCCGCGCCCGGCAACACCGCCTCCGCGGCGAACCTGAGCATTCCGGCCGGCGCGAAGGTGCTCAACGCCCGGTTGTACTGGCAGTTCAACCCGGTCGCCTCCGCCGGGACCTCCGGTGACGGCTCGATCGGCAACCAGGTCTCGATGAAGACCCCCGGGTCGACCTCCTACCAGCGGATCACGGCCGACACCTACGACTATTTCCCCGCGCTGACGACGTCCGGTTTCCCGACCCCGTACGCCTACGGTGGCGCGGCCGACGTCACCGCCGCGGTGGCCAGGGCCGGGGTGGGCCAGTACACGGTCGCCGACATCCAGGCCTGCCAGGGCCAGTCGATCAGCGGGACCAACCTCGGCTGCTGGGGCGGCTGGTCGCTCGTGGTGGCGTACGAACTGCCCAGTGCGCCGCTGCGTTACCTGCAGGTCTGGGACGGTCTTCAGCGAGTCGCGGGCGGTGGCACGCCGGTCTCGGCGACCATCGAACTGAGCGGCATCAAGGCCCCGACCTCCCGTCAGCCGAACGTCGAACTCGGCATCGTGGCCGGTGACGGTGACGCGCCCATCTCCGGTGACTACCTCCAGGTCGGCCCGAACTCCTCCAGCCTTCAGGACATCCCTCTGCCCGGCCCCGCCGGCACGGTGACGAACAACGCCTTCACCAGCCGTATCGACAAGGTGTCGTCGAGCGGCTCGGGATCGAACGTGACCACGCGTGATCCGAACCCGCTGAACAACGTCGGGTACGACGCCCGCAGCATCGACATCACCGGCAAGGTCCCCGCGGGCACGTCCGCACTCGACGTGAAGCTCGGTACCACCGGCGACGCGATCTACTCGCAGGTGGTCTGGCTCGTCACGGACGCGCTCGAGCCGGACTTGCAGATCACCAAGGCCAACGATCCGGTCGGCAACACGAACGACAACCCGCCCGGGTACGTCACCAAGGGCGGCGAGGTCACCTACACCTTCGACGTCACCAACAAACACGCTGACGGCTCCGTCAACGACCTCGACACCGCGACGAACGTGGTGCTCACCGACACCCTGCCGGACGGCGTGACCTTCGTGGCCGGGTCCAATCCGGACTGTTCGGCCGCCGGGCAGGTGGTCACCTGCCGGGTGCGGAATCTGCCGCCCGGCCAGTCGCAGAAGGTCGTCTTCAAGGTCAAGGTCGGTGCGACGGTGCCGGACGGCACCAAACTCGACAACACCGGCAAGCTGACTTTCCGCGGACAGGACACCGGCCGCCCGCAGGAACGCACTTCGAACACGGTGCGGAACACGGTCGCCTCGCCGGGATATCAGCTGACGAAGTCGGTCGACCTCGCGGAGGCGATCCCGGGGGACACCCTGACCTACCAGGTGACCGTGCGGAACACCGGTGTGATCCCGGTTCCCGCCCTCACCGTTCGCGACACCTTGCCGCCGGGCACGACCTACGTGTCGTCCGCTCCTTCGAAGGGAACGGCGTCGGGCACCGGCCCGATCGACTGGGCGGTGAACGGCCTCGCCGTCGGGGAGACCGCGACGCTGACGGTGCGGGTGAAGGTCGAAGAGGCCGCGATCGGCAAGGAACTGGTGAACCGGGCGACCGTCCCGACCGGACCGCCGCCGGTCGTCCCGCCCGACAACCGCTGTCCGGACGATCCCGCCGCGGCTTGCGCGAAGACCAAGGTGCCGCCGCCCGCGTACACGGTGACCAAGACCGCGGACAAGGAGTCCGCGAACCCCGGTGACACCGTCCGCTACACGGTCAAGGTCGCCAACACCGGACGGGTGACCGCGGCGGGCCTGAAGGTCGTCGACGACCTGACCGGGGTTTTGGACGACGCGGTCTACCAGAACGACGCCACCGCGTCACCGGGCTCGGTGTCCTATGCGGAGCCGAAACTGACCTGGACCGGAACGCTCGCCGCAGGGGCAAGCGCCGAGTTCAGCTACACGGTCAAGGTGAAGAATCCCAACACCGGGGACAACCTGCTCAAGAACGTCGTGACGTCGGAGACGCCGGGTGGCAACTGTCCGCCGGGTTCGACGGATCCGAAGTGCACCACGACGACGCCGGTGTCGGGCTTACTGATCGAGAAGTCCGTGGACAAGCAGTCGGCGAATCCCGGTGACGTCGTCAAGTACACCGTGACAGTGCGGAATACCGGTCAGACGAAGTTGACGGGTGCGACGTTCACCGATGACCTGAGCCAGGTTTTGGACGACGCGGACTATCAGAATGACGGTGCCGCGACGATCGGTGGTGTTTCGTTCGCGGCGCCGAAGCTGACCTGGACCGGTGACCTCGGCGTCGGTGAGACGTCCACGGTGACCTACACGGTCAAGGTGAAGAAGCCGAACACCGGCGACAACCGGCTGAAGAACACGGTGTCGTCGGAGACGCCGGGTGGTAACTGTCCGCCGGGTTCGACGGATCCGAAGTGCGGGACGACGACGCCGGTTTCCGGTTTGCTGATCGAGAAGTCCGTGGACAAGCAGTCGGCGAATCCCGGTGACGTCGTCAAGTACACCGTGACAGTGCGGAACACTGGTCAGACGAAGTTGACGGGTGCGACGTTCACCGATGACCTGACGCAGGTTCTCGATGACGCGGACTATCAGAACGATGGTGCCGCGACGATCGGTGGTGTTTCGTTCGCGATACCGAAACTGACCTGGACCGGCGACCTGGACGTCGGGCAGACGTCGACCGTGACGTACACGGTGAAGGTGAAGAACCCGAACCCTGGCGACAAGAAGTTGTCCAATGTGGTCACTTCGGACACGCCGGGTGGCAACTGTCCGCCGGGTTCGACGGATCCGAAGTGCGGGACCACGACTCCGGTGTCGGGCTTGACGATCGAGAAGGTTGTCGACAAGCAGTCGGCGAACCCCGGTGACGTCGTCAAATACACCGTGACCGTCACGAACACCGGCCAGACGAAGCTGACGGGTGCGACGTTCACGGACGACCTGACTCAGGTCTTGGACGACGCCGTCTATCAGAACGACGGTGCGGCGACGATCGGCGCGGTGTCCTATGTGGAACCGAAGCTGACCTGGACCGGCGACCTCGACATCGGCCAGGCGTCCACGGTCACTTACACGGTGAAGGTGAAGAACCCCAACACGGGGGACAACCGGCTCAAGAACGCGGTCAGTTCCGAGACCCCGGGCGGGAACTGTCCGCCGGGTTCGACGGATCCGAAGTGTGGGACCACGACTCCGGTGTCGGGCTTGACGATCGAGAAGGTTGTCGACAAGCAGTCGGCGAACCCCGGTGACGTCGTCAAATACACCGTGACCGTCACGAACACCGGCCAGACTAAGCTGACGGGTGCGACGTTCACGGACGACCTGACTCAGGTCTTGGACGACGCCGTCTATCAGAACGACGGTGCGGCGACGATCGGTGCGGTGTCCTACGCGGCACCCAAGCTGACTTGGACGGGCGACCTCGAAATCGGAGGGGCCTCGACCGTCACTTACACGGTGAAGGTGAAGAACCCCAGCACCGGAGACAAGAAGCTCGTCAACACGGTCAGTTCCGAGACGCCAGGCGGGAACTGTCCGCCGGGTTCGACGGATCCGAAGTGCACCACGACGACTCCGGTGTCGGGCTTGCTGATCGAGAAGTCCGTGGACAAGCAGTCGGCCAACCCGGGCGACGTCGTCAAGTACACGGTGACCGTGCAGAACACCGGGCAGACCAAGCTGACAGCAGCGACGTTCACCGATGACCTGACCCAGGTTCTCGATGACGCCGACTATCAGAACGATGGTGCCGCCACGATCGGCGCAGTGTCCTTCGCGGCGCCGAAGCTGACCTGGACCGGCGACCTCGGCGTCGGTGACACGGCCAAGGTGACGTACACGGTCAAGGTGAAGAACCCGAACACCGGGGACAACCGGCTCAAGAACACGGTGTCGTCGGAGACGCCGGGCGGCAACTGTCCGCCGGGCTCCACGGATCCGGCCTGTGGCACGGACACCCCGGTGTCGGGCCTCAAGATCGAGAAGGCGGTCGACAAGCAGTCGGCGAACCCGGGCGACGTCGTGAAGTACACGGTGACCGTCACCAACACCGGGCAGACCAAGCTGACCGGCGCGACGTTCACCGATGACCTGACCCAGGTTCTCGATGACGCCGATTACCAGAACGACGGCGCGGCCACGATCGGCGCGGTGTCCTATGCGGAACCGAAGCTGACCTGGACCGGCGACCTGGAGATCGGTGGTACGTCCACGATCACGTACACGGTCAAGGTGAAGAACCCGGGCGACGGCGACAAGAAGCTCGTCAACACGGTCACCTCCGAGACGCCGGGCGGCAACTGCCCGCCGGGTTCCACCGACCCGAAGTGCGGGACGACGACCCCGGTTTCCGGACTACTCATCAAGAAGGTCGCCGACAAGAAGTCGGTCGACCCCGGTGACACGGTGAAGTACACGATCACCGTCACCAACACCGGGCAGACCAAACAGGACGGTGCGGCGTTCACCGACGACATGACCGAGGTCCTGGATGACGCCGACTATCAGAACGACGGCGCGGCGACGATCGGTGGCGTCACCTACGCGGCACCGAAACTGAGCTGGACCGGTTCGCTCGACATCGGGCAGACGTCGACCATCACCTACACGGTGAAGATCAAGAACCCGAATACCGGCGACAAGAAACTGTCCAATGTGGTCACGTCGGACACCCCGGGCAACAACTGCCCGCCGGATTCGACCGACCCGAACTGTGTCGCGGACGTGCCGTCGCGGGAACTGACGGTGAAGAAGACCGCGGACAAGCAGACCGCGAACCCGGGCGACGTCGTCACCTACACCGTCACCGTCGCCAACACCGGCAAGGTCGATCTGGTCGGTGAGGACGCCGCGCGCGTCACGGACGACCTGTCCGAGGTGCTCGACGACGCCGACTACCGGGACGACGCCGCCTCGGTGCCGGTCGTCGGGACGTTCGTCTTCACCACGCCGAACCTGGTGTGGACCGGCGATCTCCCGGTGGGGGCGTCGATCACGCTGAAGTACTCGGTGAAGGTGAAGAGCCCGGTCACGGGCGACCACGAACTGCGGAACACCGTCAGCACCAACACCCCGGGCACCTGCCCGCCGCAGTCCGACGACCCGGCCTGTTCGACCAGCACTCCGGTACCCGGCATCACGCTGGAGAAGAAGGCGGACAAGGCGACGGTGAACCCGGGTGACGTCGTGAAGTACACGGTCACGGTCCGCAACACGGGCAAGACCAAACTGACCGGCGCGACCTTCACCGACGACCTCACCAAGGTCCTCGACGACGCCGAGTTCCAGAAGGACGGCACGGCGACGATCGGCGAGGTGACCTACGCGGAACCGAAGCTGACCTGGACCGGTGATCTGGAGATCGGGCAGACGGCGACGGTCACCTACAGCGTGAAGGTGACCAAGACCGACGGTGACGGCAAGCTGATCAACGCGATCACTTCCGACACCCCCGGCGGAAACTGCCCGCCGGGCAGCAAGGATCCGAAGTGCGGCACGACGACGCCGTTGTCCAGCCTGAAGATCAAGAAGACGGTCGACAAGACGGAGGCCAAGCCCGGCGAGGTCGTCACGTTCACCGTCACGGTGGAGAACACCGGACAGGCCACAGTGGACGATGCGAAGTTCACCGATGACCTGACCCAGGTGCTCGACGACGCCACCTTCGACGGCACGGCGAAGGCCAGCATCGGAACGGTGACCTATTCCGCGCCGAAGCTCACCTGGAAGGGCAAGCTCGAGCCGGGGGAGAAGGCCACCGTCACCTACGCCGTCACCGTGCGGAAGCCGGCGATCGGTGACCACCGCCTCCGCAACGCCGTCACCTCGGACAACCCCGGTGTCAACTGCCCGCCGGGCTCGGCGAACCCCGATTGCGGCACCGACACCCGGGTGCCGCCGGACCCGGAGCCGCCGGTGAAGCCGGACCCGCAGCCGCCGGTCACCCCGCGTCCGCCCGGCCTGGCCGTCACCGGTTCGCCGGTGAAGACGATGACGGTGCTGGCGCTGGGGATGCTGGCCATCGGCGCGCTGCTGCTCCTCGCGGGACGGAGGCGCCGGGAGTCCTAGTGCCTAGTGCGGGCCCGGCGACATCAAGACGGTGAGGGCCGTTCCATCGTCACGGGACGAGCTTAGGCACCGCGACCAGCGCTTCGACCTCGACGACGAGTTCCGGGCGGGCCAGCGCAGCCACGACGATCAGCGACTGCGCTGGCCAGTCCGCTTCGGGATACCAGCGGGTGAAAGCCTCGCGGGAGGCGGTGCGGAAGCCGTCGAGGTGTTCGGTGCCGGACAGCATGCTGAAGACCTTGACCAGGTTCCCCGGTCCCGCGCCCGCGGCTTCGAGCAGCCGTTCGAGGTTCGCGAACACCGCCCGCGTCTGGGACTCGGCGTCGGGCCCGGCGAGGTCCCCGCCGCGAAGGACGCCGACCTGGCCGGACACGACGACCAGTTCGTGGTCGGCCGGGACATGGGCCAGATGGCTGTAGGGCCCGATGGGGGCGGCCACCGCCTCCGGGTTCCAGCGCCGGATCATCGGCTCTCCTCGTGCGCGGGGGACGGATCCGCGTTCCGAAAGTATCGGCGACCGATGATTCCGGACCGCGACGGGAGTCTCTTCCTGAGAACGACTGGAGGGAGTCCGAGATGACGAACACGGGACCGCGAGCGCGCGGCCGCGCCGCGACCGGGGTCTGGCCGCTGATCCACACCGAGCGGGCGGCATTGGCGAACGACCTGATCGGGCTCACCGAACCGCGGTGGGAGACGCCGTCGCTGTGCACCGGGTTGACCGTGCGCGAAGTGCTGGCGCATCTCACCGCGGGGGCGAGTCTCACGCCCGCGCGCTGGCTGGCGGGGGTGCTCCGCTGCCGGTTCGATTTCGACAAGCAGGTCGCGATGCGACTGGCCGAACATCTGGGGGCGGACGGCGCCGAGACGCTGGAGCGGTTCCGCCGAGCCGTCAAGAGCACGACGAAACCGCCGCTCCCCGCCATCGCGATGCTCGGTGAGGTGATCGTGCACGGCGAGGACATCCGCCGCCCGCTCGGTCTCCGCCGTGACCATCCAATCGCCGTCCTCACCTCCCTGGCCGGCTACTACCAGGGTGCCGATCTGGTGGTGATGGCGAAGGGACGCATCGGCGGGCTCCGGCTCGAAGCGACCGACGGCCCCTTCGCCGTCGGATCCGGGCAGCTCGTCTCGGGCACGACCCTGGCGCTGATCATGGCCATGACCGGACGAGCGGCCTATCTGGACGAGCTCCGCGGTGACGGGGTCGCGATCCTGCGGCGGCGCGTTCCCGCTCCGGAGTGAGGATCAGTTCTGCTCAAGCGGGAGGCCGGCGTCGGCCCAGTCCTCGATGCCCTCCCGGTATTTGCGGACGTCGGTGTAGCCCAGCGCGGTGAGCCGGTCGGCGACCTGTCCGCTGTTGGGGCAGGCGGGGTTCGAGCAGTAGGTGACGATCGTCGCGCCGCGATCGGGCAGCACGGTGGCGGCCCGGGCGTCGACGTCCGCGAGGACGAGAGGGACGGCGCCAGGCAGATGCTGCTTGGCGTAGTACTCGCCACCCAGCGCGTCGACCACCGTCACGGTCTTCGCGTCGATCGCGGCCTTCAGTTCGTCACGGGTGATGAGTGCGGTCATGTCGCTACCTCCGAGCTAATCGGACTATAGTCCGTATGTGTCCCACGACCGTAACGGACCGAAGTCCGCTTTCGCAACGCCGCTGGAACTGCTGCGCACGCCGCCACCCAAGGAGCGCGCGGACGCCGCCCGAAACCGGGCCGCGATCCTGGACGCGGCCGCGTCGCTGTTCGCCGAGCAGGGTGTCGACGCGGTCTCCATGGACCAGGTGGCGGCGGCCGCGAATGTGGGCAAGGGGACGCTGTTCCGCCGCTTCGGCGACAAAGCCGGACTGGCCGCCGCGTTGCTGGACGCGCGGGAACGCGTGCTCCAGGAAGGGATCCTGCACGGACCGCCACCGCTGGGGCCCGGGGCGCCGCCGTCCGAGCGGCTCTTGGCCTTTGCCGATGCCTACGTCGACTACGTGCTCAAGCATCTGCCGCTGGTGCGGATGTCGGAGACCGCGGCACCGGGGGCGCGCTACCGCATCGGCGCCTACCGGTTCTGGCACCGGCACGTCGCGATCCTGCTCGACGGCACCCCCGACCCCGAGCATGCCGCGCACGCCCTCTTGGCCCCGCTGGCGGCCGAACACGTGACCGCGCTGCTGCCGGAACTGGGGGAGGCCCGCCTTCGCGCCGGCATCGCGCGACTGTGGCGGGGCGCCGGAGCCAAGTAGGGTGTCGGCGAGAACTCCGGGAGTGTGTCGATGACGGTGGAGAGCCGGACGTACCGGCCTGCCAGGCAGGCCGTGCTGGTGCTGCTCGCCGCCGTGCTGACCGCGCTCGGCCTGTTCTTCGCGCTTCACTCGGGTGATTCCGCTTCGGCGGACGACTCGCGTGGGGCGAACGCGATGGTCGACTCCTCGGTCTCCAAGGCCGTGGCACCGGTGCGCGCCATGGGCAGGCTCGCCGCCGAGCCTTCGCTCCTGGGTGTGCACGGTCACGGTGACCTGCCTCTCTTCGGCACCGTCCCGCACGGGCCAGGGTCGACGACGTTGCTCCGGCTCGGTGAACTCCACGCCGACGTCACTCCTCTCTCCCGCGCGGCGCACCGCCTCGCGCTGGGGGATCGCGCTCCTCCTTTCCCGGTAGCCGTCTGAAGCTCACGGGCGCGCCTTCCGTGCGCCCGAACCGGGAAAACATCGAGGAGAAACCGTCGTGCCGCGCGAAACCGCGCGGCGAGGCATGACCGGGCGAGCCGTCGTCTCGCTGGTCGTCCTCGCCGCGACCGTGTACCTGTTGCTGACCACCGCCCCGCGCCTGGGGCTCGATCTGCGTGGTGGCACGCAGATCGTGCTGGAGACCAAGGACTCGCCGACCGCCACCGCCGGGCCGGAGACCACCGACCGGACGCTCGAGGTGCTGCGCCGCCGGGTCGACGCGCTGGGCGTCGCCGAACCCATGCTCGCCCGCTCCGGGGACAACCGGATCATCGTCGAACTGCCCGGCGTGCGGGATCCGCAGGAGGCCGTCGAAGTGATCGGCCGCACCGCGCAACTGTCCTTCCATCCGGTGCTCGGAGCTTCCGCCGAAGCATCGCAGGGAAGCCGCGTGTTGCCCGACGAGAGCGGGCAGTCGATCACCCTCGGGCCCGCGGCGCTGACCGGGGAAGGCGTCGACAAGGCAAACTCGACGATCGATTCGCAGGGCGGCGGCTGGCTCGTTTCCGTTGACTTCAAAGGGGATTCCGGTCGTGCCTGGGAGAAGCTGACCGGGCAGGCCGCCTGTTCCCCGCCCGGCGATCCGACCCGGCGGGTGGCGATCGCGCTCGACGACAAGGTGATCTCGTCGCCACAGGTGAGCCCGCAGGTCGCCTGCGGAGTCGGGATCGTCGGCGGGAGCACGCAGATCACCGGGCGGTTCTCCCCGGACGAGGCGAAGGATCTGGCGTTGCTGATCAACGCCGGCGCGCTGCCGACGCCGGTCGAGATCATCGAGCAGCGCACGGTCGGCCCCACCCTCGGCGCCGCCGCGATCGACGCCAGCGCCCGCGCCGCCGTGATCGGCCTGGCGCTGACCGCGCTGTTCCTGCTGGCGGTGTACCGGCTGGCCGGATTGATCGCCGTCGGCGCGCTGGTCGCGTACGCCGCCGTGTCCTACGCCGCCCTGCTCGCCGTCGGCGCGACGCTGACCTTGCCAGGGCTCGCCGGGTTCGTCCTGGCCATCGGCATGGCCGTCGACGCCACCGTGCTCGTCTTCGAACGGGCGAGAGAAGAACACTCGGTCAAACGAGGAGGCACGCTGTCCCGATCGGTCAGCCGCGGGTTCAGCGGGGCGTTGTCGGCGATCGTCGATTCGAACGTGACCACCCTGCTCGCCGCGGGGTTGCTGTTCTGGCTGGCGTCCGGCCCGGTGCGCGGGTTCGGGGTGACGCTGTCCATCGGGGTGATCGTCGCCCTGTTCATCTCGCTCGTGCTCACGCGCTGGCTGCTGCACCTCACGATGCGGGGAGTGGTCGCGCGTAAACCGCGGCTTTCCGGGCTCACGCACGAAGGCCGGGTCCGCCAGTGGGTGAACCGCCGCGACCCGGCGTTCCTCGGCGAACCCCAGCGCTGGCTGATGGTGGCCGGGGCGGTCGTCATCGCCGCGATCGCGGGACTCTTCGTGGCGGGGCCGAATCTCGGCGTCGAGTTCACCGGCGGCCGGGTGATCGAATACAGCACTTCGGCGTCCGCCGACGTCGAACAGGTCCGGGACGCGGTGTCCGACGCCGGATTCCCGCGCGCCGTCGTGCAGATGTCCGGCGAGAAGGACATCGCGGTGCGCACCGAGCCCATCGACGAGGCCGCCACCGAACGGATCCGGGCCGCGGTCGCCGGGGTCACGGGTGACGCCACCGAGATCCGCGACGAACAGATCGGCCCGAGCCTCGGCGCCGAACTGCGCACCAAGGCGGTCATCGCGCTCGGCCTCGCCGTACTGGCGCAGCTGATCTATCTCGCGGTGCGGTTCGACTGGCGGCTCGGCCTCGCCACGGTGGCGGCGCTCGCCCAGGATGTCCTGATCATCCTCGGGATCTTCGCCTGGCTGGGCAAGTCCATGGACGGCGTCTTCCTCGCCGCGCTGCTGACGGTGATCGGCTATTCGGTCAACGACTCGGTGGTGGTCTTCGACCGGGTCCGGGAAGTGCGGGGGCTGCGCCGCAAGGAACCGTTCGCCCGCGTCGTCGGCACGGCGGTACTGCAAACGTTGCCCCGGACGATCAACACCGGCATCGGGGTGCTGTTCGTGCTCGGCGCGCTGCTGTTCCTCGGGGACGGTTCGCTGGCCGACTTCGCCCTCGCGCTCCTGCTCGGTCTCATCGCGGGCACAGTGTCCACTGTGGCCACAGCGGGGCCCGTGGCCATCCTGCTCGACCGGCGGTGGCCGGGAGCCGGACGTCCGGTCAGGAAGCCGTCGCGGACACGGGAGCGCGAAGACAACGGCGCGGTGGTGTGATCGGCGTTCCTTTGTGGACCGTCGCGCTCCGCCCGGCCTCTATGCTCGTTCCCGGTGGCAGGGGAGTCCACCGGGAACGAGGGGTGGGGTAGATGATCCAGAGTGTGCTCGTCGGCGCGGTCGTCGTGCTGGCTTGGACGATGACGGCGGCACGGCTGGAGCGGTGGCAGATCACCGCGCCGATGGCGATGGTCGTGGCGGGGCTGGCGATCGGGTTCAGCACCCGCAACGACCTCGGCAACGGGCTCAACACCGAGATCGCCCTCAACGCCGCGGAACTGATCCTCGCGCTGTTGCTGTTCGTGGACGCCACCGCGGTCAAGGGCGGCTACCTCGGTCACGACGGCAAGACCGCGGTCCGGCTGCTGCTGATCGCGCTGCCGCTGACGATCCTGATCGTCATGGGCGCCGGCCTGCTGGCGCTGCCGGGTCTCGGGTGGCCGGTGGTGCTGCTGATCGCCTGCATCATCGCCCCCACGGATTTCGCGCCGGCGACGTCGGTGGTGCACGACGTCCGGGTGCCCGAACGTGTACGGCATCTGCTGAACGTCGAAAGCGGCTACAACGACGGCGTCGTCGCCCCGGTGTTCATCTTCGCGCTCACCCTCGCGGGGAGCAATCACCAGGCGAACACGCCGGGTGAGGCGTTGCAGGCCGCGATCCCCGCGGCGCTGCTGGCCGTGCTGGCGGGCTCCGTGATCGGCGCGGTGGCCGCGGTGGCGATGAACGTGACAGGCAAGCACGGCTGGTCGACACGGCATTCCGCGCGGGTGGCGGCGGTCGCGTTGCCGCTGCTGACCTACACCGCCGCCGTCGCGATCGGCGGCAACGGCTTCGTCGCCGCGTTCATCTGCGGAATCGCCTACAAGACCGCCCGGCACCCGAGCGAAGACGAACTCGGGCTGGCCGAAGACGTCAGTTCGCTGTGCGGGCTGCTGATGTGGTTCGTCTTCGGCAGCACCGCGGTGCTGGTGCTGTCCTTCGGCCTCACTTGGGGCGTGGTGATCGTCAGCGTCGTCGCACTGACCGTCGCACGGCTGATCCCGGTGCTGCTCACCCTGCTGCGGACGGATTTCCGGTGGCGGGACCGGATGACCGTCGGCCTGCTGGCGCCGCGTGGCGCGGCGTCGATCGTGTTCGGGTTGCTGGCCTACAACTCACTCGACGGGGACGCGGCGGACATCGCGTTGAGCGTCATGGCGGTCACGGTGCTGGCGAGTGTGCTCGCGCATGGCGTGGGAGCGTCGGCGTTCTTGAACCGCAAGTCGAAGACTTCGTGACGAGGTAGGAACCTGAGTCCGAAGTTCGTGTCGTGAGCACGCGAGTGCCGGGTTTGATCCAGATTCCCGCTGGACGCACGAACCTCCGGCGCGGGGCACTGGTCGATTCCGAGCCGCCTCAGCCGCTCATCGCCTTCCTGATCGCCTCTTCGAGCACCTTCACGTTCTTGGAGTCCATCCCGCCATAGGTGAAGGTGTTCATGTCCACCTTGTCGGCGTACATGGGCACGTCCTCGACGACAGCCTTGGACGCGCCAGGCACCTCGAAGACGAGCTTCCCCGGCTTGAACGCCGTCGGCGGAATGTTCTTGAGGCCGCTGATCTTCCCGACGCTGAACGTGTGCTTTCGGTCGCCGAGTCCTTTGACGGCGGCCTTGATCGTGATCGTCCGGCCGCTGAAACTGATGGATCGACGTCTGGCGTGGATGTACACGAACCCTCCCCTGGGCGCGGAAAAAGGCACTCTATGAGAGAGGCGGAGCGCTGACGGGCGCTCGTTCCCGAACCGTTATCGCGCGTGACGGTGAGCGCCGGGCGGTCAACATCCGGTGTCGGCACCTCGAAACCGCCATCAGTCCCTGTCGTCCGGGCTCAGGTCGTACGGTTCGGCGCTGTCCCACAACGCCTCCGCCTCGCCGAGGAAGGTCCGGTAAGCCGCGCCGTCCCCGGGTTGCAGGACGAACTTCGGCTCGCCCGCCGCCTGGTAGGTGTAGTACTCGGCGAACAGTGCCGAGCCGGTGGCGATGACCCCGACGGCGATGGGATGGGTGACGAGCCGGACGGAGAGATCGCCGCCGGTCGAGCGCCTCAGCTCGGCGAGCACCCGCAGCGTGTGGAGAACGCGTTCCCTGGCGCTTTCCGGTGAGCGGACGGCGTAGTAGCGGGACGCGGCCGTGTCGATCGCGGGCGAGTGCGGGTCGATCAGCACGAACCGGATCCGCGCCTCGGCGCTCAGCCGTTCTTCCAGCTTGCCGTAGTTGTTGTTCACCAGGGTGTTGCGGGCCATCCCGGTGACGAGCAGTTCGCCCGCGTCGCCGATCGCCTCGGTGAGTTCGGGGCCGAAGCCCTCGCTGAAGACCGGACGGCGTGCCCGCGCGACCTGATCCGCGGGGGACAGCGGCCAGGGTGTGCCGTCTTCCCACAACCGTTCCGCCTCGTCGGCGAAGTACTGGAACCAGGGAGCGTCCTTCGGTTCCACTGTGAACACGGGCGCCGCTTCTCCGGACGGCCGGTGTTCGTAGTGCTGCACGCAGATCAGGCCCCGTTTGCTCGCCATGTCGAGACAGTTGAAGCCCGCGGACGAGATCCGTGACGACACCCGGATCTCCAGTCTGCCGCTCGTCCTGCTCCTCAGCGACGTCAGTTCGTCGAGGGTGGTCATGATCCGTTGCCGCATCCGTCCCTGACCGTGGCTTCGCGAGATCCGGCGGTCCGCGACGTCGACGATCGCTTCGTCGGTCGGGTCCAGCACGAGTACCCGGATCCGTCCGCCCGCTTCGAGGATCGACCGGATGTCGCTGCGCATGCCCTGCACGGTCCTGGTCATCGAGTGGCCGATGAGCAGGATGTCGAAGGCCGCCGCGCGCCGGGAGATGAGATCCGCGGGGAACTGCGGTTCGAAGAACGCCGCCGGGCCGCCCCGGTTCGAGTCCCGGACCTGTTCGGTCAGCCGTCGCGAGCGGATCTGTGAAAAGGCGAGCAGGGCCAGCAGCGCCGTCACCACGGAAGAAAGCGTTTTGACGTCCGAGATCCCGGTCGCGCCCAGGACGGTGAATGCCAGCGCGACAGTGCCGAGTACGTACAGATCCAGGTTGTCGTCGGTGATCACCCGAGTCAGCGACCGCCGGATCCGCCCACGCTCGTCCGCCACGAAACCCCCTCGTCGTCATCGGCTCCGAGGTGGACCGTATCGGTCGAGTGCCCCTCTCGTCCGGGATTCCTTCACGTTCACGGGATCCGATACCGAATTCCTGACATCGATGGCATTTCACGGCCGCCGGACCGTTTCCGCGTGTTAGTGCCTGGTCAGGACCCCTGGCGGGCACCAGAAACCCCTCCCGGGTACCGCCGGTGCCGGAACGACGCGAAGCCATTCGGAGCATTTCTTCACTTGGTCCAGTCCAGTTACCGCTCTAACGTAGAGGGATGGAGCTGGAACTGCGCCACCTGCGCATCATGTGCGCCATCGCCGAACTCGGGAGTATCACCAAAGCGGCGAACACGCTCGGAATGGCGCAGCCCGCTTTGACCGCACAACTGAAGCGCATCGAACGGACGCTCGGCGGGAAGCTCTTCCTCCGCGATCACACGGGGACTCGGCCGACCGCGCTAGGCCTCCTTGTCCTCGACCGGGCCAAGATGGTGCTCCCCGCCGTGTCGTCCCTGCACGACGAGGCGGCACGCCTCGCCCAGCACGCCGGCACCGCCGAACCGGTGACCTTGCGACTCGGCTCGGCGACGGGACCGATGCTCGGGGCGCTCCTGCAGCGACTCGGCACCACCCATCCCGACATCCATGTCGCCACGCATACCTCGTGGTCGGCCAACAAACTCGCGGACATGACCGTCGAGGGGGCGCTGGACTTCGCCTTCGTCGGCGTCTGCGGTGACGCCGGGCCGCCGCCGGAGCCCGGCGTCCGGTGGCGGACGCTCGCGCATCATCCGGTGTTCGTGCTGATGTCGGCGCGCGACGAACGTGCCCAGCACGACGAGGTGGAACTCGGCGCACTGGCGGACGAACGGTGGTGCGCCACGCCGGGGGACGGATGCTTCGGCGACTGTTTCGCGTCCGCGTGCGCCCGGTCGGGGTTCACGCCGCGTTCGCTGTACGAGACCGATGTGCTGACCTGTATCGAGATGGTCGAATCGGGACACGCGGTGGTGCTGTGCCAGCCGCTGTTCCACGAGATCCCGGGGATCGTCGCCGTCCCGATCGCGGGGAATCCGCTGAGCTGGCGAAATCTCGTCGGCTGGTCGGAGCGAGGGGAGATGGGGCCGTTCGCCGCGGAGATGATCGCCCTGTCCCGCGCGGTGTACGGCGAACTGATCGACCGGCGGCCGACCTACTCGAAGTACCTCGAGTTGAACCCGGGTTACGGTGTCGACTACACGGACGCGGGGGTACGCTGACCTGCGCCGAGTCCGGTAATAGGTCCAGTCCACTGGGGTGGGTATGACCTAAATGGTATGTACCTTTTGCGTGAGGCGCCTCGTACGGTCGGGGACGAGATCCCCTTCCGGTACGTCTTGAGGAAGCGCCTGAAATGAACCGTAAGATCGTAGCGGCCGCCGCGGCGGCCATCACCGGCGCCGGCCTGGTCACGGCCATCGCGCTGACACCGAGCGCCAGCGCCGGCCAGACCGTCTCGGCGGCCGACCAGGTCCAGTCGGAGATCGTCGCCGCCTTGTCGCGCGACCTGAAGATCAGTCCGGATCAGGCAAAGACCCGCCTCGCCGGTGAGCAGACGGCGGCCCGCGCCGACAGCGCCCTCAAGAGCAGACTCGGTTCGTCCTACGCGGGATCGTGGCTGGACGCGGCCGGGACCACGCTGACCGTCGCGGTCACCGACGCCGCGCTGGAGAGCGCCGTCCGCGAGGCGGGCGCGACCCCCAAGATCGTCGCGCGGAGTGCCGCCCAGCTCGACGCGGCGAAGCTCTCGTTGGACGCCAAGGGAACCAGCGCGCCGAAGTCCGTGCCCGGCTGGTACGTCGACGCCGCCACCAACTCGATCGTCGTACTCGCCAACGCCGGCACCGAGGCCGCCGCGAAGTCGTGGGCCACCGCCTCCGGCGTGCGGGCCGACGCGGTGCGGGTCGAGGCCAGCACCGAGAGCCCGGTCCCGCTGATCGACGTCATCGGCGGCAACGCCTACACGTTCGGTTCGGGCCGCTGCTCGATCGGTTTCTCGGTCGAGGGCGGCTTCGTGACCGCCGGGCACTGCG
The DNA here is from genome assembly GCF_046269425.1 of Amycolatopsis sp. cmx-11-12. Classification (NCBI taxonomy): domain Bacteria; kingdom Bacillati; phylum Actinomycetota; class Actinomycetes; order Pseudonocardiales; family Pseudonocardiaceae; genus Amycolatopsis; species Amycolatopsis sp. cmx-11-12. The sequence goes on from NZ_JADNQM010000005.1 coordinate 39,825, forward strand.
GCACCACCGGCACGCGGACCTCGAACCCGAGCGGGAGCGTCGCGGGCTCCAGCTTCCCCGGCAACGACTACGGATGGGTCCGCGTGGACGCGGGCAACACCCCGCGTCCGCTGGTGAACCGCTACCCGGGCACCGTGCCGGTGGCGGGCTCGCAGGAGGCCGCGATCGGCGCTTCGGTCTGCCGCTCCGGTTCCACGACCGGCTGGCGCTGCGGCACCATCCAGCAGAAGAACGCCTCGGTGAACTACCCGCAGGGCACCGTTTCCGGTCTCACCCGGACCAACGCCTGCGCCGAGCCGGGAGACTCCGGTGGTTCGTGGCTCGCGGGCGACCAGGCGCAGGGCGTCACCTCCGGCGGTTCCGGCAATTGCAGTTCGGGCGGCACATTCTACTTCCAGCCGATCTCGGAGATCCTGAGCGTCTACAACCTGCGGCTGGTGACCTCCGGCTCGAACCCGCCGTCCAGCACCACCACGACGCCGACCGGTCCGACGACGTCGAACCCGCCCACCGGAACCTGGGCGGCCGGTACCACCTACGCCGTGGGCGCGACGGTCACCTACAACGGCGCTTCGTACCGGGCCTTGCAGGGCCACACTGCTCAGGCCGGCTGGGAGCCGCCGAACGTCCCCGCCCTTTGGGCGCGCTCCTGACCGCCTAGCCGTCCGGGCCACACGCAGGGGTGCGCCCGGGCCCGACCGCCCCCGACGTCGTCCGTGCGTCGGGGGCGGTCCCTTTTCGGGGGACTGAAGGGGACTTTCCCCGCGTGGCATGCGGGGATGGCGTCCTTCGCGTCGCGAAGCTATTGAGGGGTAAGGCAACGGTGGAGTCGGGCGAGGGGTGTGTGGATTTTGGGTCATCTAACGCACCAAAATCCACACAGTGAGGGACGCGGTCCGGCATCGGGACCGTGCCCGGGCTCAATGCAGGACTTTCAGTCCCACCACACACGCGACGATCCCCACGATCAGCAGAATTTTGGCCAGTGAGGCGGTTTCCGCGCCCGACCACATGCCGTAGCCGACGGTGAGCGACGCCCCGATCCCGACCCAGACCGCGTAGGCGGTGCCGACCGGGAGATCCTTCATCGCGTAACCGAGACCCACCATGCTCGCCACCAGTGTCACGCCGAAGATCACCGACGGCGTCGGCCGGGACAGTCCTTCGGACTTGCCGAGGGCGGTGGCCCACACGGCTTCCAGAACACCCGAAACGATCAGCACAAGCCAGGACATGACGCGCTCCCAGAGCGCCGTCTTGTCGCTGGCCGGGTACGGCACCCACTCGTCCGGGGACCTCGATCACGAGGTTCCGTACCCAGGATCGCACACCGTCGGTGTGGGGCGCCCGCGGGTTTGACGAGGATCACCCACGCGGACGCGCCACTGTGGACGGTCAGGGCTTCAGTTTTGGCGCCCTGCCAGCACCTTGGGTGCCGACCAGGCGAGCAAACCCAGTTCCAGTACCGAGAACCCGATCAGCGCCCACGCGCTCGGCAGCCAGATCAGCGCGATGCCGACGAGAAGGATGGGCAGGACCAGTCCGGCGTAGGCGGCCAGGAACAGGGCCGCGAGTACTTCGCCGCGCACCGGCGGTTCGGCGAGGGTGGCGACGGTGGCCACCGAGGCGCGGAAGCCGAGCCCGACGCCGGCACCCGCCGCGATCCCGCCCGCGAGGAAGAGCCACAGCTGGGACGCGGTCACCGCGACCGGCAACGCCACCAGGCCGGACACCATCAGCACGAGGCCGAGCCGAAGCTGGGTCCGCCTGGCCAACCCGGCGAAGATCACCTGTGCCGCGGCGGCCGCGACGAACACGGAGAACGACGCGAGACCGGCCAGCAGTCGCGAACTCTCGTGCATACCCTGCGCCAGCAGTGTCGGCGTCAGCGCCATGAACAAGCCGGTTATCGCGAAGGCCGCGAAGGCGCCGATCGCCGCGCCGAAGAACGCGGGCCGCGCGCTCGACGGCAGCGAGACGCGTTGTGGCCGGTACGCGGGCCGTTCCTCGGCGCGCTCCACCGTTTCCGGTACGAGCGCGACCGCGATGGCCGAGACCAGCAGCAGTACCAGGAAGAACACGAACGGGGTGACGAGCGGCTCTGCCGAATAGCTCGCGAACACCCCGCCGAACAACGGCCCGAGCGACAGTCCGCCCATGTTGACCACGGTCGCGATCAGTCCCGCGCGGCCGTGGTCTTCGCGCGGCCGGGCCACGGCGCGCAGTTCGGATAGATGCGCGGTGGCGGTCGCGGTCAGCGCGCCGATCCCCGCGCCGCCGACGAGCCTGGCCAGGATCAGCCCGGGGACGTCCGGCCACGCCAGGAAGAGCGTCGCGGAAAGCGCCTGTGCCAGGGTCGCGGCGAGGATCACGCGCCGTCGTCCCAGCCAGTCGCTGACATGACCGGCGAGGTACAGGCTGGCCATCACGCCGACCGCGTACGCCGCGAACACGATGGTCACGACGTAGGTCGGGAAGCCGTCACGCTGCTGGTAAAGCACGTAAAGCGGGGTGGGAACGGTCGAGAAGGCCAGCGAGACGGCGTAGGCGGCCGCGATGACCCAGAAGCCGCGACCGTGGCTGATCCGCCGGAGCGCGGTACGGGGGAGGGTGACGGTGTTCAGCATTTCTCCACTGTGGATCCTCCGATCATCCAAGTCCAACGAACAATGCTGGTCACAGTTATCCTGAACTGCGATAATTGCCGTCGTGGAGACCCGTCAGCTCGAATGCTTCGTCGCCGTCGCCGAGGAACTCAGCTTCACCCGCGCCGCTCGACGGCTGTACGCGGTGCAGTCCACCGTGTCGGCGACGATCCAGGCGCTCGAAGGCGACCTGGGCGTCAAACTGTTCGACCGGTCGACGCGGCGGGTCGAGCTTTCCCCGGCGGGCAAGGTGTTCCTGCCCGAGGCCAAGGCCGCGCTGGAGGCGCTCGGCAGAGCGCGTGAGGTGGTCGCCGACGCCTCCGCCGGTCTGCGCGGCAGTCTTCGCGTCGGGACCCTGACCAGCGTCGGGGACCTCGACCTGCCGGATCTGCTCGGTGCGTTCCACCGGCGGTACCCGCTGGTCGACCTGCACGTCACGGTGTCGATCACCGGATCGACCGGATTGGCCGAAGACCTGCGCCAGGGCAGGCTCGACATCGCCCTGCTCGGCCTGCCCGAGTCCGATCTAGCCGGGCTCGACACCAAACTGGTCGGCGCGGCGCCGTTCGTCGCCGTGCTGCCGGACGGTCACCGACTGGAAAACCGCCGATCGCTGACCTTGGCGGATCTCGCGGACGAGTCGTTCGTGGACAATCCGCGCGGCTTCGGCAACCGGGTCGCCCTTGACCGCGCGTTCGAGGCGATCGGGGCCCCGCGTCGGGTCATCGTCGAAGTCGCCGATCTGCGCGCGGTGCCCGCTTACGTGGCGGCGGGGCTCGGCATCGCCGTGGTGCCCGATCTCCGGCTGCTGTCGGGGGTCAGGACGATCCCGGTCGACGAACCCGGCCTTGTCTGGCCGCTGACGATCGCCACCAGGGGCGAGCGGCCGCCCGGTCCGGCGGCCCGTCTGCTGCTCGACCTGATCGACGGCGGGGAGTTCTCCATCGCGATCCCGGTCCGGACCTGAACTCAGCGCCTGTTGGCGGAGCTGCGACGTGCTTCGCGAAAGGGACATAACGTGTGAACCCGCTCCGGCCGAAGGCCCCGCTATCGCGGTGGCAGGGCGCCTCTGTCGCCAACGTGAGAGGTTTGATCAGGTCGCGCCCTGTCGACGCGATCGCGGACGCGGGTTCACCAACAGACACTCAGCCCGAGCCCGACAGCAGCGTGCGGGTCGTCCTGGCCACCAGGTCGACGGTGCGTGGCGGCGGTGCCTCGCCGCGGTCGAGGTGTCTCCTCACCGCGGCGTAGGGGAGGTCCACGAGGGCCAGCATCAGTTCATCGGTGCTCTGGCCGGTCAGCGGGCGCAGCCGTCGCACGATTTTGGTGATCGCCGCGTCGAGGCGGCGGTTGGCTTCGTCCGCGCGAGCACGGTCTTCGTCGTTCCAATCATCGACGCCGAGCGCGCGATTGCCCTGGTAGAGGAGTTTTCCCTCGGCGGGATGGGCGCGGCACCAGCGGACGATCTGTGCCGCCGCTTCGATGGCGGCCTCCAGGGGCGGTTCCTGTTCCAGGGCTTCGAGGTAGCCCTGCTGGAAGCTGGTCAGGGTACGGAACCAGACGGCCGCGAGCAGGGCCGGACGTCCGGGGAAGCGGTGGTAGATCGACCCGCTCGGCGCGCCGACCTCGCGGGCGACGGCGGACATGGTCACTCCGGCGGCCCCTTCGGCGGCGAAGAGCCGCACCGCGGCGTCGAGGAAGTCGTCGGCGGTGTGCCGCGGTGGCCGTCCCATTTTCAGAGACTATCCTCTACTATGGTTTTAGTGGAAGGTCTCTAGAACTGGGAGGCGCGATGCGCGTATGGAACAGGCATTCCCGAACTTTCGCCGTGTCACCGGAGCGCGTCGGCGTGCTGATCGACACGCTTGCCGGGGACGACGACAGACTTTGGCCCGTCGACTCGTGGCCGCCGTTGCGGTTCGACCGGCCGCTCGGCGTGGGAGCCGACGGCGGGCACGGGCCGGTGCGGTATTTCGTCGAGTCCTACGAACCGGGGAAGTCGGTCCGGTTCCGGTTCACCGCGCCCCGCGGCTTCGACGGCTTCCACGAATTCACCCTGCGTGCCAGGGAAACAGGGGAGATCGAGCTTGAGCACCTGATGGTGCTGCGGCTCCGGCATCCCGCTTGGTTCACGTACCCACTGCTCTGGCGGCCGATGCACGACGCCTTGATCGAGGACGGCCTGGACCGTGCCGAGCGGGAACTCACCGGCACGGTCCGGACGCCCGCGCGGTGGAGTCCTTACGTCCGGCTCTTGCGGAACCTGATCTCCGGCAACAGGTTCTTCCGCTTCAGGAAGAACAAGGTCCCGCCGATGAGCGCGACGGCGATCAGGTAGCCCAGCGCCAGTGACACGGCGCCGCCGTTCGCGGGTGGGAGCAGTACACCGAACACCGCGCTGATCCCGGCGAGGATCCACCGCCCGCGGCCGGTGGTGAGGCTGACGGCGAGCAGCGCGACCGTCCACAGGAGATACCACGGTTGCACGACCGGTCCGAGGATCAGCATCGCGGCGAAGGTCAGCCCTGCGCCGTAGAGCGGATGCATCTTCTCGCGGTAGGTGAGCCACAACAGCCTGGCGCCGACGGCGAGGCCGAGGATCGCGCCGATGAGCGAGAACACCTTGATCGCGCCGTCGGTCAGGTCCGCGCCGAAGATCTTGCCTATCCCGCCGACGAGGAAGCCGAGTTCGTTGGTGGGCGCCATCCAGCTGTGGACCTGGCCGGAAACCCCGGAGAGCACGCGGACCCAGCCGAAACCGAGCCCGCTGCCGAGGGAGATCGCCACGGTGACCGCGGCGAATCCGGCGGGCAGCCCGAGCGCCACCGCCACCCGGCCGGTGGGTGTCGCCCGGCGGAACAGGTCGACGCCGACGAACAGCAGACCCGCGACGGCCACGATCTTGATGTTCGCGGCGGCGCTCACCGCGATCACACCCGCCGCGATCAGCGACGGCCGGGTAGCGCCGGTCTTCGCCGCGCCCATGAGGACGAGTTCCAGCCCGGCGACCATCAGCCCGACCATGAGCCCGTCGTTGTGCACGCCCGCGACGATGTGCCACAACACCAGCGGGTTGAGCAGGGCCAGCCACAGCGCGATCGACGGCGAGACGCCGACGCGGCGGGCGAGCCGGGGGAGCGCCCACGCCATGAGCGCGATACCGGCCAGCCCCAGCAGCCGGTGCAGCAACACGGTCGGGACGAAGTCCTCCCCGGCGATGTGGGCGATCGTGCGGGCCAGCGCGACGAACGCCGGTCCGTAGGGCGCGGGGGTGTCCCGCCAGTAGTGGCTGACCGCCAGTGTCACCGGCGAATCGGCGCCGAGTGCCTCCGCCGGTCCGACGAGATAGGTGTCGAACCCCTTGGCCGCGATGAGCCCCTGCGCCAGATAGCTGTTGATGTCGCCGCTGAACAGCGGGCGCGCGACCAGCAGCGGCGCGCACCACGAGACCGCGATCCAGTACAGCCGCCGTTCGGGCAGGCCGGCGGCGAGCCGTCCGATGCCCAGCCAGGACAGCACCAGGGTGGCCATCCCGGTGACGCCCAGTGCCACCACCAGTACCGACGGCAGGCCGATCCCGGACGTGACCAGCACCAGCACCGCGATTCCGAGGAAACCCGCCCAGTGCAACGCCGAGATGTTCAGCCCGGTCTTCTCCGGCGCGGGCAAGACGTTTTGCATGCGGTCAAACTACTCCAACCGCGAAATCCGGTTCGGCCGATCGTCCGAGAAACCGGCCGGGACGCTTCGAGACCGCGTCCACCGGGTATCCCCGCGCTGGAGAGGCGGTGATGGGCGTGAAGAAACGCTGGGTGCGTCTCGGCGCGTTCGCCCTGGTCGGTTTGCTGATCGTCGGTGCTGTGTTGCAGTTCACCGGGCTGCTGTCGAAGCTCAACCCGTTCGAAACGTCCACTGTGGACCGTTCGCAGCCCGCGGTGCTGCAGGCCATGCGCGACCTCAGCCAGTATCACGCCGCGGTCGGCGACTACCAGGTCATCGTCGACATCGAGAAGGACGTCAAGTGGGTGCCCGCGAGCATCGCCGGGGAGCGGACCCTGTTCGTGGCGGCGGGCTCGGTCGACGCGTACCTCGATTTCGGCTCGCTGGCGGAGAAATCCCTCACTGTCTCGGAAGACCGGACCTCCGTCGAGGTGCGGTTGCCCGAACCTCAGCTGGCGAAACCCAACCTGGACAACGAGCGCAGCTACGTCTTCGGCCAGGAGCGCGGCCTGGTCGACCGGCTCGGGGCGCTCGTCTCCGTGCCGGACCAGCATCAGTTCTACGTCGCCGCGGAGAAACGGATCGCCGACGCGGCGCAGAACTCCGGCCTGCTCGAGCGCGCCAAGATCAACACCAAGGCGATGCTGACGGGGATGCTCCAGGCGCTGGGCTTCCGCGTGACGTTCCCGGCCGAGCCGACGACCTGACCGGCGCCCGGGAATGCGCGTACGTGCTGTACTTGCGGTTACTCTCTTGACCACGTGACCTCGTGCTGGTGGGCTCAGGGTGTCGAATGGGAGGCACGATGGTGACGAAGCCGAAGGACAGGCTGATCTGCAAGCCGCTCGCCGCCGGTGAGGTCACCGTCGACGCTCCGCCCGAGATCGTGTACCGGCTGGTCAGTGACCCCGTCGCGATGGCGGAGTGCGCTGAGGAGCTTCGTAAGGCTCGCTGGATCCGCGGTGCGACCGAGGCCGCCGTGGGGAACCGGTTCGCGGGCAGCAACCGCAACGGCTGGCGGCACTGGGTGACCCACGCCGAAATCATCGAAGCCGAGCCCGGGCGCCGGTTCGCCTACCGGGTGCGCACGCAGTTCCGGGTGCCGATTTCCCGCTGGGAGTACGACATCCGGTCCGACGGGGACGGCAGCCGCGTCACCGTGACGAACTGGCTGTGGATGCCGTCCTGGTTCGTCCCGATCGCCATCTTCATCACCGGCCAGTCCGACCGCGCCGGGGCCAACCGCGCCAACATCGCGATCACCTTGCAGCGGTTGAAGGCCCGGGTCGAGGGCCGGGACTGGCGTCGCGACTAACGCCACCCGCCTCGCGTGTCCAGACGGCGAACTCACGTGCTTGAACGGCGAACTCACGTGCTTGAACGGAGAACACGCGTGATTGGGCGGAGATCACGCGGCGGGATCCGGCCGGGCGTGTTCTCCGCCCAATCACGCGAGATCTCCGTCTAATCACGCGAGTTACGTCTCTGAGCACGCGTGATCTCCGTCCAAGCACGCGAGTTCGCCTCGGCAGGTGTGGCTCAGCGGACTTCGAGTCCTTTGTGGACTGCCAGTTCGACACCGACGGCGAGCCGGTACGGGCGGGTGTCCACAATGGCGCCGAGCAGCCGCCGCAGGCGGGAGACGTCGGCGCGCACGGTGACGAGGTGTTCGGCGTCGCCGTAGAGCGCCCGGCTGAGCGCCTCGGTCGAAAGCCCGGCCGGACCCGTCGCGTGAAGGTGCACCAGGATCTCCGCGTGCCGGGGCGTCACGGTGCGGACCCAGCCGACGTCCCCCGCGAGCATCCGCAGTACGGGTGCGTGGCCGAGTTCGAGGTCCAGCCGGACCTGGCGCGCGGTGTCGGCGGGGCGTACGAGCCAGCCTTCGGCGAGGCGTTCGGGCAGGCAGGCGCCCAAGCCGGGAACGGCGAGGATCTGTCCCTCCGTGGGCGCGGCGATCCTCGCGCCGGGGGAGATTTCGGCCGAGTGGGCCACCCAGCCGTCGTCGTCCACCAGCAGTGCCGGACCGCCGACCCCGGCCACCACCGGCTCGGCCGTCCTCCGCAGTTTGTCCAGGCCTTGCTGGTGGTGGCGCCAGAGTTCGGATTCGGCCAGCCGCCTGCGGTCTTCACCAGCGCGGCGATCGCCGGGTGCAGGGTCAGCGCGGCCCCGCTGACGTCGATCACGCCGAGCAGTTCGCCGGTCCGCAGGTCGTGCACCGGCGACGCCGTGTAGTACCAAGGATGCTGGCCCTGTTCGAAATGTTCTCCGGCGAGCAGTTCCACCGGCGCGGCCTCGGCGAGCGCGGTGCCGATCGATGTAGGAATCGGGACAGTGAACGTCCCAGTTCCTACATCGTCACTGCCGAGTGCTGCCCGCCGGTGATCGGCAACGTGCCGGTCTACCTCGACGACAACCACGTCAGTGATCCAGACAACAAATCGCCGCTGGATTGTGTAACAGTGCACTGAATCGATGGTTCGCCATCAGCTTGCGCAACGATTCGCCCTTATCTGCGCAGCGATACGGCAGATATCGTCATCGGCATGAAGGTCGCTGTCCACCAGGGTTCCTACGCCGAACTCCCTGCCGCGGTCGCGGCGTCGGACGCCGATCTCGTGGTCGCCGCCGAAATGATCACCACCGGCTACCACATCGGCGCCCGTTCCCATGAGCTCGCCGAACCGGTCGACGGTCCGGCGGCGGCGCGGATGTCCGCGCTGGCCACGGAAACCGGCGTCGCGCTGGCTTACGGCTATCCCGAACGCGACGGCGCCCACGTCTACAACAGTGTCCAGCTGATCGGCCCCGACGGCCGCCGTCTGGCGAACTACCGCAAGACACATCTGTTCGGCGACATCGACCGCTCCTGGTTCGAGCCGGGCACCGAAGCGGTCGTACGCGCCGATCTCGGCGGTGTCTCCGTCGGCCTGGTGATCTGTTACGACGTCGAGTTCCCCGAGTTGGTGCGGGCGCACGCGCTGGCCGGGACCGACCTTCTGCTGGTGCCGACGGCGCTGATGAGCCCGTACGAACTGGTCGCCGACACGCTGGTGCCCGCCCGCGCGTACGAAAGCCAGCTGTACGTCGTCTACGCGAACCGGTGCGACACCGAACAGGAACTGACTTACTGCGGCCGGTCCTGCGTCGTCGCCCCGACCGGTGAAGTGCTCGCCCGCGCGGGCGACGGTCCGGAGCTGATCAGCGCCGACGTCGACCGGGCCGCGCTGCTCGCTTCCCGCGCCGAAAACACCCACCTGGCCGATCGACGGCCCGAGCTGTACCGAGGACTCTCCGCATGACTTCCGCTCTCCCGACCGCGATCCACCATGACGAACCGGCCGGTCGTCCGATCACCATGTTCGGCCCCGATTTCCCGTTCGCCTACGACGATTTCCTCGCGAATCCCGCCGGTCTCGGCTCGATTCCGGCCGACCGGCACGGCACCGAGGTGGCGGTGATCGGCGGTGGCCTTTCCGGCATCGTCACCGCGTACGAGCTGATGAAACTCGGCCTGCGCCCGGTCGTCTACGAGATCGCCGAGATCGGCGGCCGCCTGCGCACGGTGAACTTCCCCGGCTGCCCGGACGACGTCGTCGCGGAGATGGGCGCGATGCGTTTCCCGCCCGCGTCCACCGCGCTGTTCCACTACATCGACAAGGTCGGCCTGGAGACGACGCCGTTCCCGAACCCGCTGGCGCCGGGAACGCCGAGCACCGTCGTCGATCTCAAGGGCGAGAGCCACTACGCGCGCACGGCGGACGAACTTCCCGCCGTTTTCGGCAAGGTCGCCGCCGCCTGGGACAGCACGCTGACCGAGCAGGCCGCGTTCACCGAGATGCAGACCGCGATCCGGGACCGCGATGCGAAGACGATCAAGCGGTTGTGGAACGAACTCGTGCCGCGGCTGGACAACCAGACGTTCTACGGTTTCCTCTGCGACTCGCCCGCGTTCGCCTCCTTCCGCGACCGCGAGATCTTCGGCCAGGTCGGCTTCGGCACCGGCGGCTGGGACACCGACTTCCCCAACTCCATCCTGGAGATCCTGCGGGTGGTCTACACCGGCGCCGACGACGAGCACCGCAGCATCGTCGGCGGCAGCAGGCAGCTTCCGTTGCGGCTGTGGGAACACGCGCCCGAGGACATCGCGTTCTGGCCCGCCGGAACGAGTTTGAGTTCGCTGCACGGCGGAAGCCCGAACCCCGGCGTCGCCCGGTTGCACCGCACCGCGCCGAACAACATCACCGTGACCGACACCGAAGGCCGCATCCGCACCTATCCCGCGGCGGTGTTCACCGCGCAGAGCTGGATGCTGCTGTCGAAGATCGAATGCGACGAGGCGCTGTTCCCGATCGACCACTGGACCGCGATCGAGCGCACGCACTACATGGAGTCGTCGAAGGTGTTCGTCCCGGTGGACCGGCCCTTCTGGCTGGACAAGGATCCGGAGACCGGCCGCGACACGATGAGCATGACACTGACCGACCGGATGCCGCGCGGCACCTATCTGCTCGGCGACGATCCGGACGCGCCCGCGGTGATCTGCCTGTCCTACACCTGGGCCGACGATTCGCTGAAGTGGCTGCCGCTCTCGGTCTCCGAGCGCGTCGAGGTGATGCTCCAGTCGCTGCGGGAGATCTATCCCGGCGTCGACGTCCGGCGGCACATCATCGGCGACCCGGTGACCGTGTCGTGGGAGGCCGAGCCGCATTTCATGGGCGCGTTCAAGGCCAACCTGCCCGGCCACTACCGCTACCAGCACCGGCTGTTCACGCACTTCATGCAGGACGGCCTCGAAGCCCGTCACCGCGGCCTTTTCCTCGCGGGCGACGACGTTTCGTGGACGGCCGGCTGGGCCGAAGGCGCCGTCCAGACGGCGTTGAACGCGGTGTGGGGCGTGCTGAACCACTTCGGCGGCGAGACCGACCCGGCGAATCCGGGGCCGGGTGACGTCTACGACGACATCGCGCCCATCGAACTGCCCGACTGAGCACGGCGGTTCGCGAGGCGGGCCGTGACGGCGGCGAGGAGAACGCCGAGGACCGCGCCGAGGGTGTTCATCAGCCAGTCGTTGGTGTCGCAGGCGCGGCCGATCGTGGGCACGAGTGCTTGCGATGCCTCGACCACCGCGGACAGCGCCGAGCCCGCGGCGAGCGTCGTCAGCGGGCGCCGGGACGCCAGCGCGGCGAAGTACACCGGCGGCAGGAACAGCGCGACGTTGGCCAAGAGTTCCACCGCGCCCAGCGAGGGCAGGGAAAACTGGACCGTGCACACGATCTCCTCGATCGTGCTGCCGGTGGGCACCAGCGTCAGCGCGAAGACCGGCACCAGGGCCACCCCGGTGAGGGCCCAAAGGATCCGGCGCCTGCCCGCGAGCAGGCGACCGAGGACGGCGCAGACGAGCGCGACCAGCAGGATCGCCACCGGCACGAGTGCCGAGTGGTCGAGCAGGAAGTTCGTGATCATGCGGTGAAGTCGACCTCCGCCGCGGGCACCACGCGCAACCGCCCGCCGGGGTGGATCGCCGTACTGAGGATCAGGTTGTGCCGGGCGATGACCTGTTCGGCGGTCAGCCCGGTGATGGGATCGCCGTCGGACGACGGCGCGTGGCCGTCGCCGACCAGGACGACGTCCAGGCCGTGGCTCTGCGCCGACCGGGCGGTCGCGTCGACGCAGTAGTCGGTCGCCAGACCGGTCAGCACCACCGTGTCCACGCCCCGTTCGACGAGCAGCGCCGCCAGTCCGGTGCGGTAGAAGGAATCCGTCGCCGTCTTCTCGACCACGAGGTCGATCGGTTCGAGGCCGAGCAGGTGGCTCAGCCTGGTGCCCGGCGACGCGGGGTCGAAGTCGGTGCCGGACGCGCCGATCTGCCTCAGCGCGATCACCGGGACCCCTTGTTCGCGGGCCTCGCGCGCCAGCACGGCGATCCGGGCCGCCAGTTCCTCGCCGCGCCAGACCAGGGGAACGAGCATTTCCTGCATGTCGACGATCAGCAGCGCGGCTCTCATGTCCGGCAGCGTAGGGCAACGCGGGCGCAGGACACGTCCGACACCGCCCGCGCGCCACCCGGATCGGCCGCCGCGACGCTGGATACGTGCCCGCGGTCGGCGTCGGCCGTGCTGCCACACGCTCGTGATCGGCGACTTGTTCGCCGACGCCGGGACGTTGCCGAAGCTGACCCAGCTGTTGTGCTTGCGGCAGAGTGAGACATCAGATGTCTTAACTGCACCTAAACGGCACGGAACGCGCCGACCTATCAAGATCACTTGACCGGAGTAGTCCTGCCTGGCGGCGAAATCGATGGCCTTATCGCAATTGGCTGATTCAGCCGGTTGACGGTGGCATCGCCATAAGAACCGGCTCATATGGTGCACTCATCCGACCATTGGTTAAGCTGGTGGGCGTGAAGCCCCTTTTGCCGAGGTCTGCCGGATACACGATCGAAGAACTTTCCGCGATCGTCGGCATGTCCGCGCGCAATATCCGGGCACATCAGACGAGAGGTCTGCTGCCACCCCCCGCCCGGCACGGCAGGTCGGCGTACTACGGGCCCGTGCATCTATGGCGGTTGCAACGCATCACGACGCTGCAGAAACAGGGCTTCAACCTGGCCTCCATCGCCGCGATGCTCGGAACGGCCACAGTGGACGGCGGCGACGGTCCGCTGGACGCGGCGATGGCCGACATCGCCCGCGACCAGCCCGCGATCGTCCGTTGCCTGGAACGGCACGGTGTGGTCGGCCGCGACGATGCCGGGGCGCCGGCCGTCGTGCGCCCGTCCGTGCGACGCGCGGTCGCCGATCTGGCCGGAGCCGGGGTGCCGCCCGCCGCGGCCCTGCGGTTCCTCGGGCAGTTCATGGACCGGGTCGCGCCACTGGCCGACGAGCAGCTCGCCGCGCTCAGGGCGCAGACCGGAGGCACTTCGGCGGCTCCGCGAGCCTGTCTTGCCGAGCTGCTGGTAAGCGCTTTCAGCGTGATGGTCGAGAACGCGGCCCAGGTCACTTTTCCAGACGGGGAGCCAGGGACGAGGCGGCCGACGTAGCGGCCGCCGTCGCCACCGAGAGGCCCGTGCCTTCGGCGAAACTGCACAGGACGACCACGATGTAGCGATCGCCTTCGCCGACGAGCCCGGTCGTGTGCGCGTCCACGGCGCCGCGTCCGGCCGCCCAGCCCTGCTTCACCGCCCACGGCCGGTCGTGGAAGGCCGACGGGATGCCGAAGTGCTGGTCGAACCCGTCGGCGGCGGTCCTGCTCGCCTCTCGCAGCGGTTTCAGGATCAGATTTCGCTTGGCCTTCGGCAGCTTGAGGATGTGCCGGTAGGTCGCGACGACGTCGTCCGCAGTGGACAGTGTGTCGCCCCAGCGGCCCGCGTCGGCGGGTGGGGCGGTGTTCTTCAGCCCGGCGGCCGCCACCGTCCTGGTGACGATCGCGGACGCGCCGTTCCGGCTCCAGAGCGTGTTGGCGATCGCGTCGTCGCTTTTGGACAGCATCCGGCTTATCTGGGCCTCGTCGGACTTCCGCGGGCTGTGCGTGATCGCGTCCAGCGCGATGAATAGTTTCACCACCGAAGCGGTGCGGAATCTCTCCGTGCCCCGGTCACCGATCACCTGCTTGCCCGACGTACGGTCGAAGACCGCGGTGGCGACCCGCTTTCCCGGCGCCGAGCGGCTTGCCGCGTTGGCCTGGAAGATCACGTAGCCGAGGATTCCGGTGACGACCAGCAAGGCGATCAGCACCGCCACGCGAAGGTGGAGTCGCCGATTCGCGCCGGGAACGGCGATCGGCGTGGTTCGTTCGTCGAACATGATGTCGATGTTCAGAGACGATCATCGTTGTCCCGTCTCGTTCATGTCATGAATTCGTAACAGCGCCGAGCCGCACAAAACTATTCTTCGCGCTTCGGGAAATGTGGCCGGAAAATGGGATCCGATACCGGCCGATCGGCCGAGGCGGACTGGCTTTCCGGACGATGCGCTCGTCGCCGGATCAGGTGGGGGCTTCCGCAAGTAGTCGACTGGTTGCGGCCCGTTCGGCGATCTCGCGTGACTGGGCGGAGATCTCGCGTGATTGGACGGAGATCTCGCGAGTTACGGCTCTAATCACGTGAGTTCGGAGGAAACGACCGAGGGCAGGGCCCGCAGTCGGTCCAGCAGCGGCTCGACCTCGTCTTCCCCGAGCAGGACGGCGCAGGTCATGGCGCTTTCCCTGACCCCGTCGCGCACGTCGACGGACAGTTCGTGGACGAGGCAGCCGAGTGTGTCGACCAGGGCGGGGATCTGTTCGACACCGCCGACGAAGTAGGTGGCGATCCGGCGGCGGACCATCAGGGACGAGCGGGGAGCGGGAACCTGGAACGTGGTGAGCGACATCGTGGTCTCCAAGAAACGGGACGAATCGGCCAAGAGGGCCAGGTCCCGGGAGATACCCCGTGTCGAGGGGTCGCCGGACTGCGCGCCGGCGACCTGGTTCAGCCGGCGCGCTTGAGTACGAGTCGAGACCAGCGCTGCACGGCGACAGGCTAGCACGACCTACTCGCGGGTCACGAGAGCCGCAGCCGGGGTCCCTGTTCGCGGACGTGCGCGGGGGAGCCGCAGTCCAGATCCAGCTGCCGCTGCCGTTCCGCGACGAAAGCCCGTCCGAGACCCGTGCGGTCCGAAGTGGACATTGTGCGCCGGAGTTCGTTCAGCAACCCGCGCTCTTCCGAACGGATATGCGTGTCGACCGAATTCTCCAGCGACACCAAGGCTTTTTCGAAGTCGTCGGGTTCGAGTACTGCCAGCAACTCGGCTGCTAGGCCGCTCTCTGTCGCATCAGGACGGACGATCCGTTCCGTCGCGGTGACGTGGGCGACCAGCAGCGCCGAAAGTTCCGCGACCAGCGCAGGGCGGTCGGCCTCGTCGTTGCGGAGGTCGCGGAAGAGCTGCTCGATCCGGCGGTGATCGGCCAGGACGACCTCGACCAGATCGGAGCCCGGCGGCGCGGCCGTCGGCCCGGGACGCATCCAGCCGAACGTCAGTTCCACGGCCTGCCGCCACTGCGCGTACTCGCTGTCGCGGCGGGTGGGGTTCATCGACGGCAGCCATTGTCCGGCGCGGTGCCAATTCCTGCGCAGGCCCTCCAGATCCGGCCAGTACCCGACGGACAACCCGGCCGCGTACGCCGCGCCCAGCGACACCGTTTCGGCGACCATCGGGCGGACCACCGGAACGTCGAGCACGTCGGCGACGAACTGCATCAGCAGGTTGTCCGCGGTCATGCCACCGTCCACTTTGAGCGTCGACAGGGCGAGTCCGGAGTCGGCGTTCATCGCGTCGACGACCTCGCGTGTCTGCCAGCCTGTCGCCTCCAGCACGGCACGAGCGAGGTGTCCCTTCGTGATGTACGACGTCAGCCCGGCGATCACGCCGCGCGCCTCGCTGTGCCAGTGCGGCGCGAACAGGCCCGAGAACGCGGGCACGATGTAGCAGCCGCCGTTGTCCTCTACGGTGCGCGCGAGCGTCTCGATCTCGGGCGCGCTGCCGATCAGTTCGAGGCCGTCCCGGAACCATTGCACCAGCGAGCCGGTGACCGCGATCGAGCCTTCCAGCGCGTACACGGCGGGCTCGTCGCCGATCTTGAAGCCGACGGTGGTCAGCATGCCGTGGGCCGAAAGCACCGGCGTCGGACCGGTGTTGAGCAGCAGGAAACTGCCGGTGCCGTACGTGCACTTCGCTTCGCCGGGCGCGAAGCAGGTCTGGCCGAACAACGCCGCCTGCTGATCGCCGAGCGCCGCCGCGATCCGGATCCCGGGCACCACCCGCGACGTCGTCCCGTACACCTCTGTCGACGGCCGGATCTCCGGCAGCATCGCGCGCGGGACGTCGAAGAACTCCAGCAGTTCGTCGTCCCACGACAGCGTCCGCAGGTTCATCAGCATGGTGCGCGAGGCGTTGGTGACGTCGGTGACGTGGACGCCACCCTCCGGACCGCCGGTCAGGTTCCAGATCAGCCAGCTCTCGACCGTCCCGAACAGGACGTCGCCGCGCTCGGCGCGTTCCCGCAGGCCAGGGGTCCTTTCGAGCAGCCACCGGACGCGGGGTGCGGAGAAGTACGTGGCCAGCGGCAGCCCGCACAGTCGCCGGACGCGGTCGGCGCCCGGCTCGCGGGCGAGTTGTTCGAGCATCGCGTCGGTGCGGGTGTCCTGCCAGACGATCGCGCGCCCGACCGGGTTGCCGGTGTGCCGGTCCCACAGCACGGTGGTCTCACGCTGGTTCGCGATGCCGAGGCCGACCACCTGCCCGGCTTCCGCGCCGGCGTCGGCCAGCGCCTGCGGCACGATCCGGGCGACGTTGCGCCAGATCTCCGCCGCGTCGTGCTCGACCCAGCCCGGTCGGGGGAAGTGCTGCTGGTGCTCGCGTTGTGCGACCGAGACGAGCCTGCCGCGCGCGTCGAACAGGATGCACCGTGTCGACGTGGTGCCCTGGTCGATCGACATCACATAGCGCTGGACCACGCGAGCACCTCCATCACCATCGGGACGCGCCGAGATCGCGGGAGACCGCCCGTGCCGCGTCGCGCACGTGGCCGAGCAGCTTCGGGATCGGGCTGCCGTCGGCCTCGCAGATCCGTTCCACCGCGCCGGACACCCCGATCGCACCGACCACGATGCCGCCGTGGCCGCGGATCGGCGCCGCTATCCCGGCCTCACCGGTGATCATCTCGCCGTTCTCACTCGCCCAGCCCGCCTCGCGCACCTTGCCGCAGGCGCGTTTGATCGCGGTCTGGGTGACCAGGGTCCGGCGGGTGTAGGCCTCCGGCCCGCCGGTGCGCAACGATGCCACGAGACCGGTGTCGTAGGCCAGCAGTACTTTCCCGAGCGCGGTCGCGTGCAACGGCAGGAGCGTGCCGACGTCGAGCGTTTGCAGGCTGTCATCCGGCCGGAACACGTGGTGCACCACCAGGACCCGGCCCTCCAGCGGCGAGCCGATCCGGACGGCCTCGCCGCTGCGCGCGGCCAGCGCGTCGGCCCAGTTGATCGCACGCGAGCGGAGTTCGTTGACGTCGAGGTAGCTCGTGCCGAGGTGCAGCAGTGCCGCGCCGAGCTGGTACTTGCCGCTGTCACGATCCTGCTCGACGAACCCCACACCCTGCAAGGTGCGCAGGATCCCGTGCGCGGTTCCTTTGGCCAGTTCGAGGGAATCGGCGATCTCGCCGACCCCGAGACGGCCGGAACCGCGCGCCAGCAACCGCAGGATCGCGGCGGCGCGCTCGATGGACTGGATCGGACCGGGCACGGCACAACCGTAGCCCGACCGGCCCTGATTCGACAATGTCGAACATCGTCTCCGGACGTTCGACAATGCCGACCGGGGTCCGTTGACCCCGGGTTTCCTCGAACTTAACTTCGGCTTCAGCAGGGCAACGGTGTCCTTTGTGGAGGAAGCAATGGTGCGAAACCTCAAGGCTCGCGGACTCGCGGGCGAACTGGCGGCGGAGTTCGTCGGGACGATGATCCTCATCCTGTTCGGCTGCGGGGTGGTGGCCCAAGTCGCAGCCGCGGGTATCGGGGATCACGACAGCATCGCGTGGGCCTGGGGCATCGGCGTCACGCTCGGTATCTACGTGGCTTCGCGGGTCAGTGGGGCACATCTCAACCCCGCCATCACCGTGGCGCTCGCGGTGTTCAAGGGCTTCTCCTGGCGCAAAGTCGCCCCGTACGCCCTCGCGCAGACCGCCGGCGCGTTCCTCGCGGCGATGCTGGTGCGCTGGAACTACACCGAGGTGCTCAACGCGGCCGACCCCGGTCTGACGATCAAGACCCAGGGCGTCTTTTCCACCCTTCCGGGTAACGGAACCCTGCCGGTGGGTGACTGGGGTGCCTTCCGCGACCAGATCATCGGTACCGCCATTCTCGCTCTGGTGATCTTCGCCATCACCGACCTCCGCAACACCTCGCCCGGCGCGAATCTCGCCCCGGTCGTCGTCGGGTTCTCCGTCGTCGCGATCGGCATGGCCTGGGGCACCAACGCCGGTTACGCGATCAACCCCGCCCGCGACTTCGGCCCGCGCCTCGCGTCCTGGCTCACCGGTTACGACACCGCGTTCACCGACCAATACGGCTATCCGTACTGGTGGATCCCGATCGTGGCCCCGATCATCGGCGCGGTCATCGGCGGCGCGATCTACAAGTACTTCATCGAGCGCTATCTGCCCGCCGAGCCCCAGCCCGTCGCCTGAGCCTACGAAGGAGAGAATCCATGCCTGACTACATCGGCGCCGTCGACCAGGGCACCACCAGCACGCGGTTCATGATCTTCGACCACGGCGGCAACGAGATCGCCCGCCATCAGCTGGAGCACGAGCAGATTCTGCCGAAGCCGGGCTGGGTCGAACACGACGCGACCGAGATCTGGGAGCGGACCCGCTCGGTCATCGCCACCGCGCTCAACAAGGCGAACCTCACCACGGCCGACCTCGCCGCGCTCGGCATCACCAACCAGCGCGAGACCACCGTCGTATGGAACCGCCGCACCGGGCGCCCGTACTGCAACGCCATCGTGTGGCAGGACACCCGCACCGACCGGATCGCCTCGGCGCTGGAACGGTCCGGCAAGGGCGACGTCATCCGCCGCAAGGCCGGGCTGCCGCCCGCGACGTACTTCTCCGGCGGCAAGCTTCAGTGGATCCTGGAGAACGTCGACGGCGTCCGCGAAGACGCGGAGAAGGGCGACGCGCTCTTCGGCACCACCGACTCCTGGCTGATCTGGAACCTCACCGGCGGATCCGACGGCGGCGTCCACGTCACGGATCCGACCAACGCGTCGCGCACGATGCTGATGGACCTCGAAACGCTGGAGTGGGACGACGAACTGTTGTCGTTCTTCGACATTCCGACGCAGATGCTGCCGTCGATCCGGCCGTCGTCGAACAACGGCCACTTCGGGACCACCCGCGCGGACGGCCCGCTCGGCGGCGAGGTGGCCATCACCGGGGTGCTGGGCGACCAGCAGGCGGCGACCGTCGGCCAGGTGTGCTTCCGTCCCGGCGAGGCCAAGAACACCTACGGCACCGGCAACTTCCTGTTGCTCAACACCGGCCACGAGGTCGTCCGCTCGAAGCACGGCCTGCTCACCACGCTGGCCTACCAGTTCGGCGACGAGAAGCCGGTGTACGCGCTGGAAGGTTCGATCGCCGTCACCGGTTCCGCCGTGCAGTGGCTGCGCGACCAGCTGGGCATCATCAGCGGAGCCTCGCAGAGCGAAAGCCTCGCCCGGCAGGTCGAGGACAACGGCGGTGTCTACTTCGTACCGGCGTTCTCCGGACTTTTCGCGCCCTACTGGCGTTCCGACGCGCGCGGCGCGATCGTCGGCCTCACCAGGGCGACCACCAACGCGCATCTGGCGCGCGCGACGCTCGAAGCGATCTGCTATCAGACCCGCGACGTCGTCGAGGCCATGCAGAACGACTCGGGCGTCGCGCTCGACGTGTTGCGTGTGGATGGTGGCGTGACCGCGAACGAACTGTGCATGCAGCTCCAGGCCGACATCCTCGGCGTGCCGGTGTCGAAGCCGGTCGTCGCCGAGACCACCGCGCTCGGTGCCGCCTACGCGGCCGGGCTGGCCGTCGGGTTCTGGAAGAACACCGACGAGCTCCTGCAGAACTGGAACGAGGACAAGCGCTGGGCTCCGTCGTGGACGGACGAACAGCGCGCCGAGGGCTACGCGGGCTGGCAGAAGGCCGTCGGCCGCACGCTCGACTGGGTCGAGGTCGAGTGAACCCGATGAAGACAAGGAGAAGCACAGTGACACCCGTACCGCTTTCCCCGGTCTACCGTGCCGAGACGCTGCGCAAGCTGGCTCGTGAAGAGGTCGACGTGCTGGTCGTCGGCGGGGGAGTGACCGGTGCCGGCGTCGCGCTCGACGCGGCGTCGCGCGGGCTCTCCGTCGCGCTCGTCGAGGCCCGTGACTTCGCCGCCGGTACGTCCAGCCGGTCCAGCAAGCTGATCCACGGCGGGCTGCGCTACCTGGAGAACCTGGACTTCAAGCTGGTCCGTGAGGCGCTGAAGGAGCGCAGCCTGTTGTTGCAGACGCTGGCGCCGCATCTGGTCCGGCCGGTGAAGTTCCTGGTGCCGCTCAAGCACCGCGTCTGGGAGCGCGGCTACATCGGCGCCGGTGTCACGCTCTACGACACCCTCGGCGGGGCTCGCGCGCTGCCGCGCCACCGGCACCTGTCCAAGCGCGGCGCCGCGAAGGTGGCGCCCGGGCTGGCCGAAGACGCGCTGATCGGCGCGATCCAGTACTACGACGCCCAGGTCGACGACGCCCGTCACACGATGACGATCGCCCGTACCGCGGCCGAGCAAGGCGCCTCCGTCCTGACCCGAGCCCGGGTCACGTCGCTCATCCGCGACGGCGAACGCGTCGTCGGCGCCAAGGTCGTCGACCGCGAGAGCGGCGCGGAGATCGAGGTCCGGGCGAAGACGGTCGTCGCGGCCACCGGTGTGTGGAGCGACGACATGGCCGAAGCGGCGGGCATCCCCGCGCCGTTCACCGTGCGTGCGTCGAAGGGCATCCACCTGGTGGTGCCGCACGAGAAGATCGACCTGGACACCGGGCTGATCCTGCGCACCGAGAAGAGCGTCCTGTTCGTCATCCCGTGGGGACGGCACTGGATCGTCGGCACCACCGACACCGAATGGGATCTCGACCGCGAGCACCCGGCGGCCAGCCAGGCGGACGTCGACTACGTGCTCGGCCACCTCAACGCCGTCCTGCGCACGCCGCTCACCGCAGACGACATCGAAGG
Organism: Amycolatopsis sp. cmx-11-12; assembly: GCF_046269425.1. Taxonomy (NCBI): domain Bacteria; kingdom Bacillati; phylum Actinomycetota; class Actinomycetes; order Pseudonocardiales; family Pseudonocardiaceae; genus Amycolatopsis; species Amycolatopsis sp. cmx-11-12. The sequence goes on from NZ_JADNQM010000005.1 coordinate 60,971, forward strand.
TGTGTACGCCGGGCTTCGGCCGCTGCTGGCCGCGAAGGCGACGTCGACGACGAAGCTGTCGCGGGAGCACGCTGTGGCGCATCCCGTGCCGGGTCTGGTGATCGTGGCCGGTGGCAAGTACACGACCTATCGCGTGATGGCCGCGGACGCGGTCGACGTCGCGGTGGAGGACCTCGGCCGTCCGGCGCCGTCGTCGTGGACCGAACGCCTGCCGATCGTCGGTGCGGCGGGCTACCACGAACTGTGGGGCGCGCGGCATGCGCTCGCCCAGCGCGCCGGGTTGCCGCTCGGCCGGATCGAGCACCTGCTCCAGCGCTACGGCACCGCGACCGAGGACCTTCTCGCGTCCATTGTGGACCTTCCCGAGCTCGGGGAGCCGATTCCGGGAACGGCGGAATACCTCAAGGCGGAAGCCGTGTACGCGGTCTCGCACGAGGGCGCGCTGCATCTGGAGGACGTCCTGACGCGGCGCACCCGGATCTCGATCGAGGAGCGGGACCGCGGGGTGACCGCGGCGCCGGTGGTGGCCGCGTTGATGGCGCCGCTGCTGGGCTGGGACTCGCACCGGCAGCAGCGCGAGGTCACCAACTACCTCGCCCGGGTCGAGGCGGAGCGCTCCGCTCAGGCCCAGCCGGATGACGAAGCGGCGAACGCCAGCCGTCTCGCCGCTCCGGCTCTGTTGCCGAGCTGAGCTGAGCTGAGCTGAAGGGGCCCTTCGCCGCATACCACGCGGCGAAGGGCCCTTTCGTCGCGTCACATGCGGGCATGGTTCCCTTCAGCTCGCCTACTTGAGCCAGTCGAGGTACCGGGTCGCGGCGATGCGGGCGCCGTCCTTCGTGGTGAGGACGTCGCCCTTGACGGCGGAGAACATGCCCGCGGTCTCGTCGACGGTCACCGAACGCGTGTCACCCTTGGCGGACAAGGTGATCCGGCCCAGTTCGTCCAGCGGGTAGACGTCCGGACCGCCGACGTCGAGGGTGCCGCTCAGCGGCTTTCCGGCCGAAACCTCGGAAACGGCGGCGGCGACGTCGGCCGCCGCGATCGGCTGGACCGGCGTGCTGGGTAGCCGGACGGTCGTGTCGTCGGACGTCCAGGACAGGACGGCGCCGACGAATTCCATGAACTGGGTGGCGCGGACGATCGAGTAGGGGACGCCGCTGCTCTTGAGGATGTCCTCCTGCAGCGTCTTCGCCCGGTAGTAGTCGAGTTCGGGGACCTGGTCGACGCCGACGATCGACAGGATCACGAAATGCCCGGTGCCCGCCTTCTTCGCCGCGGCGACGAGGTTGTCCATCGAGGTCTGGAAGAACGCGGGGGAGGCCTCGTCGAAGGTCGGGGAATTGGTCAGGTTGACGACCACGTCGGCGCCGTCGAGCGCGGTGTCCAGACCCTGCCCGGTGAGAAGGTCGACCCCGGTGGACGGCGAATGCGGCACCGCTTCGTGCCCGGCCTCGTTCAGGTTCCGCACGACCTGCGAGCCGATCAGCCCGGTCCCGCCGATGATCGCGAATTTCATGACCCAGTGCCCTTCGTCGGTGGATGTCCGCTAACCCGGACACCTTATGTCCGAGATAATACTCAGACACATTGTGTCCGAGTCAAGAGGGCGGGTTAGAGTCATCCGGGTGAAGATGTCCGGCGGGGTCGAATGGGCCCTGCACTGCTGCGTCGTGCTGACCTCGGTCGACGAACCCGCGCCTGCCGCGCGCCTGGCGCAGCTTCACGACGTCTCCCCGAGCTACCTCGCGAAGCAGCTCCAAGCCCTTTCACGGGCCGATCTCATCCGGTCGGTGCAGGGGAAGGCCGGCGGTTACGTCCTCACTCGGCCGCCTTCGGAGATCACGGTGCTCGACGTCGTCGAGGCCATCGACGGGCCCGGCCCGGCCTTCATCTGCACCGAGATCCGGCAGCGCGGCCCGATGGCGACGCCGCCCGAAGCGTGCACCGCGCCCTGCGCCATCAGCCGCGCGATGGCCAACGCCGAGACACAGTGGCGAGCGGCGTTGCGCGCGGTCTCCATCGCGGATCTGGCCGACGACGTCAGGGGCGACTACGGTCCCGGCGCGCTCGCCGGAATCGGTGCCTGGTTCAAGGCCGCCGACGGCTAGCCGCCGGGTCACCTGCTCCGCTGTGCCCGGTCCGGGTTCCCCAATGTCGCATTTGAGTCGCTGAGCGTCTCACATGCGGCATTGGGAACATCGGCGGCTGAGAGACCACGCGACTCGCCGCTCACGATCTGCCGCCCCGGTCGGCCACTCGATGTGGCTGGTAAGCGTGTGAGGTATCACCCAGGGTGAGGGGTGTGTGGATTTCGGGTCATCTGAGAGCCCCAAAATCCACACAGTCGGCGTCCTGGAGTGGACGTCGCGCAGGGCCACTGACCACCCGCACCCGTCCCCTTCAGCTCCGGGTCTTGGGCCGCATCAGCGCGGTGGCCCCCATGGTCGCGACCACCAACGCCGCCGCCAGCGAGAACGCCCGCATAGGCGAGTGCCCGTGCAGGAAGACGGTGCCGAACACCGCGATACCCAGCGTCCCGCCCAATTGCTGCACCGCGTTCAGCAGGCCCGCCGCGGATCCGGTCTCATGTGGACGGACGCCCGCCAGTGCCGTGGTGAAGAACGGCACCGTGAACAGTCCCAGGCCGAGCCCGCCGATCCCGAGCGCGGGAAGCAGCGGGCCCGCCATCGCCAGCAGGATTCCCGCGAGCAACAGCGTCAGCCCGGCGAAGGCGACGCGCAGTCCGTAACGGGGCACGAGCCATCCGCCCGCCACCCACGACGACACCGCAAGCCCGCCCGACCACGGCAGCAGCGTCAGCCCGGACGCGAGAACCCCGCGTCCCTCGTCGAGTTGCTGGTGCAGGACGACCACGAGCATCAGCCCGTTCATCACCGCGAAGAACAGGGTCGACGCCACCAGCGCCGCGGGGAAACCGCGGTGGTCGAACAAGCTCGGCTCGATCAGCGGATGCCGTCGTTTCCGCTGGTGGAATCCGAACGCCACCAACACGGCGGCACCGCCGGTGAAGAGACCCCAGTTCCACTTGTCGATCAGCGGGTACACCAGCAGTCCGACGCCGAGTGAGGCGAGCACGGTGCCCGGCACGTCCAGCCGGACCGGCCGCGTGGCACGGTCTTCCGGCAGCAGCCGCCCGGCCAGCAGCACCGCGATCGAGATCGGCACGTTCACCAGGAACGCCGCCCGCCAGGAAACCAGATCCGTCAGCAGGGCGCCGAGCAGCGGCCCGCTCACCGCGGACAGCCCCACCACCGGCCCGTTCCAGCCGAGTGCCGCCGCCAGCGCCGGGCCGGTGAACATGGCCTTGATCAACCCGATGGTCTGGGGGATCACCAGCGCCGCCGCCATACCCTGCACCGCTCGCGCGCCGATCAGCACGCCGGTGTCCGGCGCGAGCGCGCAGCACAGCGACGCGAGGGCGAACACGGCGACCCCGGACCGGAACACGCGGCGGCGGCCCAGCAGGTCGCCGAGCCTGCCGCCGGTGATCAGGAGTACCGCGAACGGGAGCGTGTACGCGGCACTGAACCACTGGATGCCGGAAGCGGAGCCGCCCAGATCGGCGTGGATCGCCGGACCGGCGACCTGGGTGATCGTCGCGTCCAGCACGTTCATCGCCTCGGCCGCGAGCAGGACGGCGAGGGGAACCGGACTTGTCTTCGTTACTTGCATGGTCGGGATCGTGCGGCGAAGATGAGTTCTATTCCATGAAACCCGCCTCGGATGGACGAAATATTCCATGCTCGACGAAATCGACCGCGCTCTGATCCACGCCCTGCATATCGACGCCCGTGCGCCGTTCAGCCGGATCGGCGAGGTGCTCGGCGTCTCCACCCAGACCGTCGCCCGTCGCTACCAACGGCTTCGCGCCGACGCGGGGTTGCGAGTGGTGGGTCTGCCCGATCCCGACCGGGCAGGCCTGACGCAGTGGCTGGTGCGGCTCACCGCGCAGCCCGCCACCGCGCGGACGCTGGCTCGTTCGCTGGCCAGACGGGCGGACACGTCCTGGGTCAAGCTGACCTCGGGCGGCACGGAGATCGTGACGATCGCGCATACGCCGAGACATTCGCCGAGTGCCATGTTGCTGCACGACATCCCGCGCACCGCGAGCGTCACCGCGGTCTCCGCGCATTTCATCCTGCACACCTATCTCGGCGGGCCGACCGCGTGGCACGGCAGGGTCGCCGCGCTGACCGACGAGCAGCAGGAAGCGTTGCGGCCGCCGGAAACCGTCGCCGAGGACGAGCCGCTGACCTCGGCGGATCACGCGCTGATCGCCGCACTCCGGCACGATGGCCGCACGGGCATCGCGGACCTCGCCGCCGCGGCGAACCTGGCACCGGCCACCGCGGCCCGCCGCTTGGCGAGCCTTCGCGAGCGGGGTGCGCTGTTCTTCGACGTCGAGATCAGCGCTGCCCTGTACGGCGTGACCACCCAGGCGTTCCTGTGGATAGCCGTCCCGCCGGCGGACCTCGACGAGGTGGCGACGACGCTGGCCACTCACGAGGAGTTGGCCGTCGTCGTCGCCACGACTGGCCCCACGAACCTGGCCGCGCAGGCGTTGTGCCCGGATCCCGCCGCACTACACCGCTATCTCACGCACCGGCTCGGCGCACTGCGCGCGATCCACACGGTGCACACCGCGCCGGTGCTGGAAATCGTGAAGGCGGTCGGACCGCTCACGCGGTGAACCGGTCGGCGTGCTCGCTCACCCACTGCGCGAAGGTGCGGGCGGGGCGCCCGGTGACCTGCTCGACGGTGCCGACCACAGTCCTCGCCTCCACCGGCGGATCGGAATGCCAGCCGACGACGTATTCGGCGTCCGCCACCGAGACGCCGTCGGCCAGCAGCCGGTCGATCGCCTGCTGCCGGGTGATCTGGTCGAGATCGAGGTCTCGGCCGAGGGCGGCGCCGAGGATCGCGATCCGTTCGCGGGTGGTCAGCGCTTCCGGGCCGGTCAGGTTGTAGACCTTGCCGGAGTGCCCGTCCTCGACGAGCGCGGTGGCGGCGACGGCACCGATGTCACCCTCGTGCACCACCGCGCTGGGGAGGTCGAACGGCTCGCGGACCACGCCGTCGGCGCGGATGGAGTCGATCCAGGTCAGGGCGTTGGACATGAACTCCTGCGGCTCCAGTCGCGTCCATTCCACGCCGGACTCGGCCATGGCCTGCTCCGTCGGCCCGACGTAGCCGCCCCAGACGATGGTCATCCGGCGCACGCCCGCGTCGACGGCGCGTTTGACCAGTTCCGCGCCGACGTCGGCGAGTCCGGCGGTGACGGTGATGTGCAGCCGGGTGACGCCCTCGAAGGCTTCGGTCAGCGTTTCCGGCGCGGTGTGCGTGCCTTCCACCAGTTCGACCTCCGACGGAAGCCGGGCTCCCGCTGGATTCCTGGTGAGTGCCCGGACGCGTTCCCCGCGACGGACGAGTTCGGCCACCACGTGGCGGCCGGTGTTGCCGGTAGCCCCTGTTACCAAGACGGTCATCGTTGTTCCCTTCGTTTCCCGTGAAGGTAGAAGCTCAAGTAATGTGGAGGTCAAGCGGGCTCGGCGCCCGGTGGCCAGATGACGGGTCAAGTCTTAGTTCACGGCAAAAATTAACGGCAGTCGTACCTGTCCGAAACTCTTGACGCCGCCGCCTTGTCCGGTGAGGATCGGCCAGTCCCGTCTCCCGCAGAATGGACCAGACCATGGCAAGACGTCTCCGCGCGCGCCGAAGTCCGCTGATCGCCTTGATGAGTCTCGCCCTGCTGGGAGGGGCGGTGGTGGCCGCGCCGACCGCGGGCGCGGCCGAGCAGCCGGTGATCGGGAAGCCCGCACTCGACCGGGACGGCTGTGCCCGGATCGAGAAGAGCCTGCCGACGCTCGCCGACTGGCCGAAGGTCGAGAGCCGGTTCAAGGGCAAGACCGGTGACGAGGCGCGGATCGCCCAGATCCTCGGGGGAATGACCCTCGAGGAGAAGGTCGGGCAGATGACGCAGCCCGAGATCGCCGCCATCACCCCCGACGAGGTCCGCCAGTACTCCATCGGCTCGGTCCTCAACGGCGGCGGTTCGTGGCCGAACCAGGACAAGCACGCGTCCCAGCGGGATTGGCTGAAGCTCGCCGACTCCTATTGGGACGCCGCGAAGGCCGGCCGGACGAAGATCCCGGTGATCTGGGGTATCGACGCCGTGCACGGCAACAACAACGTGTACGGGGCCACCGTCTTCCCGCACAACATCGGACTCGGCGCGGCGCACGACCCGTGCCTGGTGCGCGACGTCTCCGCGGCGACGGCCCGGCAGATCCGCGCCACCGGCCAGGACTGGGCGTTCGCGCCGACGCTGGCCGTCGTGAAGGACGACCGCTGGGGCCGCACCTACGAAGGATTCTCGGAGGACCCGCGCATCACCCGCGCCTACGGCTACGAGGCGATCAACGGGCTTCAGGACGGCTCGACCAAACGCATCGGCTACAACGGCGTCATCGGCACCGCCAAGCACTTCATCGGTGACGGCGGCACCCTCAAGGGGCAGGACCAGGGCGTCACCCCGGCGTCCGAAGCCGAGATGATCAACGTCCACGGCCAGGGCTACTACGGCGCGCTCGCGGCGGGCTCCCAGACCGTGATGGTGTCGTTCAACAGCTGGACCAACGCCGAACTCGGGATCGACGAGGGCAAGCTGCACGGCAGCGACAAGGCGCTGAACCAGATCCTCAAGGGCAAGATGGGCTTCGACGGCCTCGTCGTGTCCGACTGGAACGGCATCGGCCAGGTTCCCGGCTGCACCAACGCGTCCTGCCCGCAGGCGATCAACGCCGGCATCGACATCGTGATGGTCCCGCACGACTGGAAGGCGTTCATCACGAACACCGTCGCGCAGGTCAACGGCGGTCAGATCCCGGTCTCGCGGATCGACGACGCGGTGACTCGTATCCTGCGTGTCAAGCTGCGCTCGGGGCTGTACGAATCGCAGAAGCCGTCGGATCGTTCCTACGCCAACTCCGACGAAGCGCTGAAGGAGACCTGGCTGGCCCGCGACGCGGCCCGCTCGTCGCAGACGTTGTTGAAGAACAACGGAAACGTGCTGCCGCTGAAGCCGAAGTCGAAGATCCTCGTGGTCGGCAAGAGCGCGGACAGCATCCAGAACCAGACCGGTGGCTGGACGCTGAGCTGGCAGGGGACCGGCAACACCAACGCCGACTTCCCGAACGCGACGTCGATCCTCGCCGGGCTCAAGCAGAATCTCGGCGACGTCAACGTCACCTTCGACGAGAAGGGCGACGCCGACCCCGCGGGCTACGACGCCGTCATCGCCGTCATCGGTGAGACGCCGTACGCGGAAGGTGTCGGCGATCTGACTCGCAAGACGCTCGAGGCCTCGAAGCTCTATCCCGAAGACCTGGCCGTGCTGGACAAGGTCCGTGGCAAGGGTGCCCCTGTCGTCACCGTCTACGTCGGCGGGCGACCGCTGTACATGAACAAGGAGATCAACCGTTCCGACGCGTTCGTGGCGGCCTGGCTGCCCGGCACCGAAGGCGGCGGCGTCGCCGACGTGCTCGTCAAGGGCGGTTTCAAGGGCACCTTGCCGTACTCGTGGCCCAAGAACGCGTGCCAGACGCCGCTGAACGCGGGCTCGGCCGAGTACGACCCGCTGTTCAAACTCGGCTACGGCCTCAAGACCGGGCAGCGCGTCACCATCGGGCAGCTGGACGAGACCGTCGGTCCGGTGACCTGTGGCTCGACCGGTGGCGGCGGCACCGCGACCGAGGATCTCGAGGTGTTCAACCGCACGGATATCGCGCCGTACAAGGGTTTCATCGGCTCCGCGCAGAACTGGGGCGGCACCGAGATCGGCCCGGACGGTGCCGCTTCGCACGCCGAGATCGACGTCGTCCAGTCCGATGTGAACGTCCAGCAGGACGGGCTCAAGTCGACCTGGACCGGCACCGGCCCGGCGCAGCTCTACTTCCAGAACCCGGCCGGTACCAACGATCTGCGGGGTTACCTCAACGCCGACGCGGCGCTGGAATTCGACACGATCGTGCACGAGGCACCGGCCAACCGGACGGTGATCAGCATGCACTGCGTCTACCCCTGCTTCTCCGAGGTGAACGCGACCAAGCTGTTCACCGACCTGGCGGGCACACCGAAGTCGACGGTGAAGATCCCGGTGTCGTGCTTCGCCAACGGGCTGGACCTGGAGAACATCAACACGCCGTTCCTGGTGTACACCGACGGGCGGTTCTCGGCTTCGTTCGCGAACGTGCGGTGGGTGCCCAAGGGGGCTCAGGATCCCGATGCGAGGTCTTGCTCGAGTTTGAGCTGACCTCGAGCGGGTGGTGAGCCGGCTCGAGCTGTCCTTACCACTCACGACGGCCCATGCGGCAGAGCGTGGGCACTTCCCTGCCGCTGCCCGACCGCAAGTAGTCCTCTACTTGCGGTCGGTGTGAGTGGTGTCGGCACTTGCCCGCCTTCACGTGCTGTCGGCCTGCAGCGAACCTCGGGTGCGCTATGAACGGCCCGTTACTTGCAAAATTTGCAAGTAACGGGCCGTTCATAGCATCAGGACGCGCTCAAGAAGGGCGGTTCATGTCCGGGATCTCGATGTTCACCGGCCTGCCTTCCGAGAGCCACAGCCGGATGTACTGCCGGATCGCCTCGTCCAGCACCCAGGCGACCGGCGGCACCAGCGGCAGCGGGATGAGCTTCTCGTGGAACGCCACCAGTGCCGGGAACGCGGTGCCGATGAGCGGGTCCCAGATTTGTTCCCGTGGGATGCCGTTCCATTCGGAGAACCGATCGCCGATGATGTAGCGGGCCAGCGCGTTGACCATCGGCCGGTCGGCGCCGCCGGGGCTGGTCTGGTCGGCGAGCATGTCGAGGAGGATGTCGGTGAGTTCGACGCCCTCGCGGGTCGGCCCCATCGCCGGGTCCAGCACCTGCTTGGACTGGGCGTTCGCCGCGTCCCACGACGACGGCAGGTACTCGTCGCTGATCCCGAGCATATGTCCGGTCACCTGCCAGATGTGCAGGTACGCGGCGGAATGGGCGGGGGAGACGCGGACGCGCCATTCGGTCAGCTTCTGCATCGTGTAGGTCGGCAAGGTGTGCCAGGTGACCAGCATGTCGTTCTGGCTGATCGGGATTCCCTGCTGCCAGTGCGGTGATTGCGGCAGCAGATGCCGGACGGCGGCGTGCACCAGGCGGGTCTTCACCGCCGAGACGATCATCTGGCCGTCGGGTCGGTAGGCGTTCAGCGAGCCGACGTCGTAACCGAGTTTCGCCGTTTTCGCGACACGGTCCTTCATGTCCGCGCCACCCTTGGAGTAGTAGACCGCGCGGGCCTCGTTCGGGATGGCGGTGCTCAGCATCCCGCCGCCGAGTCCGTTCAGCAGGTTGACGAACCGCCCGCTGACCTTCATGAAATCCGCTGCCTTGTCCAATGTGGACTGATTCGCCCACGGTGGCAGCCGTCGCGCGTGTTCGATGAACTCCCGCAGGTCCGGCGGGAGCCCGGACGGTGTCGGTTGATCGTTCCTCGTCCAGGTCCGCAGCGCCCGGTTGACCTCAGCGACCTGTCCCCGGTCGAGGACGGCGGCGACCACCGGATCGGCTTCGGCGTCCCATACCCATTTCGGATCGGTGCCCGCCCCCGCCCCGGCCACCGAACCGCTCGGACTCCACGCCCAGGCGGGCTGGGCCATCCCCATGGCCCCCAGCAGGGTCGCTCCGCCACTGACGATCAGCATCTTGCGTCGATTGAGTTCGGTCATGCGCCAGTACTCCTCCTTGAGTCCCGGACCTGCGGATTGATACTGTGATACAAATAGTGCAACCGCGTATCTCAAGGAGAGCACAATCATCGCGAAGACGCCAGACCCGGATTCTTTGCTGGAGCGCGCGCTCGCCGACGCGCTCGAACGCGCCGAAGAGGGTGACGAGATCGCTCTTCGGCTGCTCGACGCCGCCTACGAACAGTTCTGCCGGATGGGGATCCGGCGGTCGACCATGGAGGACGTCGCCCGCCGGGCCGGTGTCTCCCGGATCACCGCGTACCGCCGGTTCGCCACCAAGGACGCCTTGGTGGAACAGGTCGTCCGCCGTGAGTTCCGCCGCTACTTCGACCAGTTCCTGCTCGACATCCAGCTGGCCGAAACCGCCGCGGACCGGGTCGTGCTCGGCTTCGCCAGCGCGCTGCGGGCGATCCGGCACAACCCGTTGATCGGCGGGCTGATGGCCGTCGAACCCGACGTGCTCGTCCCGTCGATGGTCAGCGACGGCGGCGGCACCCTGGCGACGGTGCAACGGTTCGTCGCGGGTCAGCTCCGCCGCGAGCAGCACGCGGGCAACGTGGCGGAGGACGTCGACGTCGAACTCGTCGCCGAACTGATGACCAGGGTCTCCGCCTCGTTCCTGGTCACTCCCAGTCAGGTCATCGATCTCGACGACGACGAACAGGTCCGCGAAGTGGCTAGGCGGTTCCTGGTCCCGATGCTGCGGCCGCGACAAGGCCGGTGATCAGCAGATCCAAGGCCCGGGTGAAGTCCCGTTCGGGATCGCCGGCCGTCAGCGCGGGTATCGCGCGGCTGAAGTTCGGCAGGACCGCCGGGTCGACCCGGCGGAGGTAGTGATCCTCTTGCTCGGTTTTGCCGCGGCGCGGCGTGGTGAAGCCGACGGTCGTCAGCAGCAGGGAACCGAAGACGAGACTGTTCAGCGCTCCCAGTGTCTGGCGGATTCCGTCGTCTTCGAAGCCTGCCTCGTAGAGCGCGCCGACGAGATCGTCGATCGGTCGCAGGGCCCGCAGTGAGTTCGGATTGGCCTCGTCGGTGGCTAGCGCCATCGGCACGACCGGATGCCGGGCGAGTGCGCGATAGATGTTGAGCACGGTGCTCCGTACCCGTTCCGGCCACGGTGAATCCGGGTCCGCGCGCTCGATCCCGCTGTAGACGCGCTCCGCGATGCCGTCGAGGATGTCGGTCTTGTTCTGGACGTGGTTGTACAGCGCCATCGCTTCGACGCCGAGCGTCTTGGCGAGCTTGCGCATCGACAGTCCCTTGAGCCCCTCCTCGGCGGCCAAAGCGAGCGCCGCGTCCAGGACCTTCTCCCGGTTCAACGGTTCTCGTCGCGTCATCTCGGCGCCTCTCGTTTGACAGGTTTACGGTGTATCTATCATATTTACGGCGTAAATATACACTGTAAATGCGGGGAGTGTCGTGAACGACGTGATCATCGTGGGCGGGGGACCGGTCGGCCTGCTGCTCGCAGGTGAGCTTCGGCTGGCGGGAGTCGATCCGCTCGTCCTGGAGGCGGCTGACGGGTCCGCCCGCCGAAACCGGAGTTTCGGGTTGCGCGGGATCAATGGCCGGACCTCGCAGTCCTTGCGGTTGCGGGGCCTGACCGAGGCGTTGTCGAAGGCGCAGAGCGAGATGTTCGGCGTCGCCCGAGGGCTCTCGCAGCTGATGAACGGGAATCAGGCCAGGGGGCATTTCGCGGGTCTGCCGCTGCTGGAGGACGAGGCCGAGCCTGGGGCGGCAGCCGGATTCGTGCTCCGGCAGCATGTCGTGGAACAAATCTTCACTGACTGGGCGACCGGGCTCGGTGTCCGGATCCACGCGGGCCACGAGGTCGTCGATGTCGTTCAAGAGGACGACGTGGTCCGGGCTGTGCTCGCCGACGGCCGTTCCGAACGGGCCGCCTACCTGGTGGGGTGCGACGGCGGCCGTAGCGTCGTGCGGAAGCGGTCCGGGATCGCGTTCCCCGGTACGGCCGCGACGATGACCGGGCGGGTCGCCTCGGTCGAACTCGCCGATCCCGGCGCGGTGAAGTCGTCCATGCACGGTCCCGGCGGGATGGTGCACCTGTCGCCGGTGCCGGGGGAGATCTCCACCATGGAGTTCGACGGCGGACCGGGTGACCGGGACGCGTCGCTGACGGCCGAGGAGATGCGGGCGAGCATCAGCCGGACCAGCGGGATCGACGTGACCGTCACCAGGCTGGACGGTGGGATCCGCTTCAGCGACAACACGCGCCAAGCGGCCACTTACCGGCAGGGGCGGGTGCTCCTGGCCGGCGACGCCGCGCATGTGCATTCGCCGATCGGTGGCCAGGGGCTGAACCTCGGCCTCCAGGACGCGATGAACCTCGGCTGGAAACTGGGCCTGGTGACGCGGGGTGTGGCGCCGGAGTCCTTATTGGACACTTACACCGCGGAACGGCATCCCGTCGGCGAGCGCGTGCTGCGCAACACCCGGGCCCAGGTCGCCCTGATGCGTCCCGGCCCGCAGGTCGCCGCGCTCCGCGAAGTGCTGGAGGAGACGCTGGAGATCCCGGCGGCCAAACGGCATTTCATCGCGATGGGCAACGGGGCCGACATCGACTACGCACCGGACGCCGCGCATCCACTCGTCGGCCGGTTCGCTCCGCTGCCGTTGGTGTCCGAAGACGGCCGCCCGATCCTGGTGGCCGGCTCCGAAGGGATCCGAGACGTGGTGAACGGCCGGGTCCGGACCGTCGAGACGGACTCCGAGCCGTCCTTCCTGATGCGTCCGGACGGGTACGTCGCTTGGGCCACCTCGGACGGTGATCCGGCCGGACTGACCGAAGCGCTCCGGCTCGTTGCGGGGTCCGACCGGACGAGTGTATAAAGTGAAACGAGTGTTCAAAATGTAACGACTGTTCAAGTTTTGGAGCGTGTTGTGGCCAACCCGTACCGCGAGTTGTTCTCCGCGAAGGGCTCGATCGCCTTCTCCGCGGCGGGCTTAGTCGCCCGGATCCCGGTCCCCATGATGGGGATCGGGATCATCACCATGCTGGCGCAGACGCGCGGCGACTACGGCCTCGCCGGGCTGGTCTCAGCGGCGTTCACGCTGTCCATGGCGCTGCTCGGACCGCAGGTTTCGCGGCTGGTGGATCGCCGGGGGCAGAGCCGGATCCTCCTGCCGGTGACCGGAATCAGCGTGATGGCGCTCGGCGCGCTGCTGCTCTGTGCCCGGTTCGGGGCTCCCGCCTGGACGCTGTACGTGTGCGCGATCCTCGCCGGGTTCATGCCGAGCATGGCGGCGATGGTCCGGGCCCGCTGGTCGCAGCTGTACCGCGACTCGCCCCGGCTGCACACGGCGTTCGCGCTGGAATCGGTGGTCGACGAACTGACCTTCGTCATCGGGCCCGCGCTGTCGGTGGCGTTGTGCACCATCGTGTTCCCCGAAGCGGGACCACTGGTCGCCGTGGTGTTCCTCGCCGTCGGCGTGCTGCTGTTCGTCGCGCAGCGCGAGACGGAACCGGCTGTCCTGCCGACGAGCGGGCCGGCGGGCCGGTCGGCGATCCGGCTGGGCGCGGTACGGGTGCTGGTGCTGACACTGGTGGCGGGCGGTGTCATCGTCGGCACGGTCGACGTCGTCAGTGTGGCCTTCGCCCAGCACGTCGGGTCGCCGTCGGCCGCGGGCATCGTCGTGTCGGTCTACGCGGTGGGCTCCGCGATCTCCGGGCTGGCCTTCGGGACGCTCAAGATGACCACGGCGCCGCCTCGGCTGCTCCTGATCGGCACCGCGGGCACGGCCGCGAGTGCGGTGCCGCTGCTGATCGTGGACGGGATCGTGAGCCTGTGCGTCGTGGTCTTCGTCGCCGGATTGTTCTTCTCTCCCACGATGATCGTCGTGATGGGGATGATCGAAAAGGTCGTCCCGGCCGAGAAACTGACCGAGGGGATGACGTGGGCGATCACCGGCCTCAGCATCGGTGTCGCGCTCGGCGCCGCCGTGTCGGGCGAGGCCGTCGACCGCTTCGGGCCGGATGGCGGGTTCACCGTCGCGGTCGTGGCGGGCGGTTCGATCATCCTGATCGCCCTGCTCTCGTATCCTCTGCTGAGCACCGTGGTGCGTGAGAAAGCGGAGGCGGCACACTGAACGAACCGATCACCGACGGCCGCCTGGCCAAAGGCGAGCAACGGAAACAAGAGCTGATCGAGGCCACCCTGCGCATCGTCGCGAGGGACGGGGTTTCGGGGGTCAGCCATCGCACGGTCGCCCGTGAGGCGGGTCTCCCCGCGACGGCGGCCGCGTACCACTTCAAGGGGATCGACGACCTGTTGACCGCCGCGCTGACCCGGTGCATGGACGAAGACACCGAGCGGATGCGTGTCCTCGCCGCGGAAACCGGCGAAGACGCCTTGCGGAAGTTCGCCGCCCTGATGGCCTGGGTGGTGACGGAACCCGGGCATCTGCTGGCGGAGTACGAGCTGTACCTGCTGGCCGCGCGGGAGCCGAAGCTCCGCGAGTCGACCGATCGCTGGATGGCGGCCTTGGCGGACTTCGCGCGACAGCACACCGACGATCCGGTGCGGGTCGAGATGCTGGTCGGGCTGGTGGACGGGTTGCTGCTGCAAGCCTTGCTGCGGGACGAACCGCCGACCGCGGCACGGTTCGAGGCCGTCCTGCGGACCGCACTGGGGTTTCCAAGTACTTGAAGGCCCCCTTCCTGTACCTAGGCGTAGGGTCCCGGCAAAGTCATATACCTGCTGGTCGACGTGGCGTGTCGCGAAAGCCACTTTCGAGACGTCTGGTGTCCCGAAAGTGGCTTTCGCGACACGAGCATCGTTGCCGTGCGGACCAGATGCCGCCCTGCTGTCCACAAGAGACACTCGTGGGAAGTGAGATGTACGGTTAATGGCGATATGCCCGATTGTCGGGCGAGGTCGCGAGTCCCCGATGCCCCACCTGATCGGCCAGTATGCGACTTTGCCGGGACCCTGTACCTAGGCGCAAGGAAGGGGGCCTTCATGTACTTCAGGAGCCTGGCGTCACGCGGTCGCGGGTGGCGACCAGGTCAGCCGTGGGTCCGTCTGCACGAAGCTGCCCAGCAGCTGATCGATCCGGGTCAGCGCGTCGAGGTCCAGTGTCACCCCGGACGCCTTCGCGTTCTCGGTCACCTGGGCGGCGCTGCTCGCGCCGGTCACCACCGAGGCGACGGTGTTGTGCTGCAACGTCCACGCGAGCGCCAGCTGGGCCATGGTCAGTCCGGCCTCGTCGGCGACGCCGCGCAGCATGCCGACGCGTTCGAGGAGGTCCGGCAGGAGCAGCGGCCGGGCCTCGCGCGCCGTGGCGGCCCGCGAGTCCGGCGGGATCTCGCCCGGCCGGTACTTGCCCGTCAGCACACCTTGCGCGAGGGCGACCGACGCGAACTGGCCGATCCCGGCGCGTTCGCACACCGGCATCACCTGCGCCTCGGCGACCCGCCACAGCATCGAGTAGTGCGGCTGGTTGGCGATGAGCGGGACACCGTGCCGGTCGGCGATCGGTTTGGCCTCCAGCAACTGTTCGGCTGTCCACTCCGCGGTGCCGGCGTAGAGGATCTTCCCCTGCCGCACCAGATCCGACAGCGTGAGGAACGTTTCTTCCAGCGGGGTGCGGTAGTCGAACCGCAGCAACTGGTAGACGTCGACGTAGTCGGTGCGCAGACGCCGCAGCGAGCCGTGCAGCGACGTGACCAGGTGCTTTCGGCTGAGGCCCGCGTCGTTGACACCCGGGCCTTCGGGCCAGAACACGCCGGTACACAGGACGAGATCGTCGCGGCGCGCGTGTCCCAGTGCCGCGGCGAGGTTCTCTTCGGCGGCACCTCCGTCCCAGGCTGCGGCGGTGTGGAAGGTGGTGATGCCCGCGTCGAGGGCGGCTTGGACGCAGTCCGCGCCGTCCGGGTGCGTGAGCCAGTTGCCGTAGGAGATCTCGCTGACGGACAGCCCGCTCGCGCCGAGCCTGCGGTAGTCCATGCTCACCTCTTCCGCGCGCCGGTTTCGAGGATGGTGCGGTCGATCCATTCGTCGAGACCCGCCGCCTTGCGCGCGTAGGTCTCGCGCACCGATTCGTGCGGCAGGATCAGGAACTCCTCCGACGCCAGGCCGTGCACGACGGACTCCGCGACGTCCTCCGGTTCCAGCAGGGGCGCCGCGGCGGCGATCGCGAGTGCGGCGGGGTGTCCGGCGGCGATCCCCGGTTCCAGCAACGCGGTCCGCACGCCGAGCGGGCACAGCGCGCTGACCCGGACCCCGCGCGGCCGGTAGGTGATGGCGAGCCATTCGGCCAGTCCGACGGCGGCGTGCTTGGTCACCGAGTACGGCGCGTCGCCGGGAGTGCCGAGCAGGCCCGCTCCCGACGCCGTGATCAGCAGGTATCCCTGACCACGGCTCAACATCGCGGGGAGCGCGACCTGCGCGGCGTGTACATGCTGCATGACGTTGATCGCCCACGATCGCGACCATTGTTCGTCGGCCGCGTGCACGCCCGTCCCGAACGCGGCACCGGCGTTGGAGCAGAACAGGTCCACCGGCCCGAACTCCGCGCGCGCCTCGGTCACCAGCATCTTCAAGTCCTCTTTGGACGATGCGTCGGCGTGGCGAGCGATCGCGGCACCGCCTGAGTCCGTGATCCCGGCGACGACCTTCTCCGCCGCGTCGAGATCGAGGTCGGAGACCACCACTCCGGCGGCGCCCTCGGCGGCGAACCGCCGGGCCATGGCGGCGCCGATACCGTGTGCCGCGCCGGTCAGCACGACGACTCGTCCTGTCACTTCCACATGCGCTCCATGGTTATTGATTCTGCTTTCGATGACAATTCTTCTGTTTTGTCACGCCGGTGAGCAACGTGCTGCCGAAATCTGGAATACGGGTGATAAAAGTGCAGGTCAGAAGCTTGCTCTGATCGTGTCGACATATTTGTTTCCGGCGCCGGACTTTAGCACGCGTTCCCTTGTTTTCCGAGTTTTCGCGCGAGAGTATTGCGCTCTCTGCGGCAAGTAGGTTATTTCTTGGGAATCCCGCTGAAGATCGCCGAACCCGGCGAGGTTCGACCAGCCCCAGCCGAACAGGAGGTTCGCCGGTGAGTCTTGCGACGGCGCGCACGCGGGTACTCGGCGTCAACCCGCTCGGACGTCCGGATCCCGGGCTGGCGGCCGCCGTCGCCAGGGGAGGTGGCCTCGGGGTCGTCGACCTCGGCCGCGCAGGGTCCACAGTGGACGGAGGATTCCCCTTCGGTGTCCGGATCCCCGAGGGCTGTCAGGTGCGGTCCGAAGAGGTACGGGAAAGCGGTGCGGGGCTCGTCCTGCTGGCCGAAGGGGCAGTTTGGCAGGGCAAGGGCGATCTCCCCGTGCTGGCCGAGGTGACCGGTGTCGAGCAGGCCGTCCGGATGCTCGGCACCGGCGCCTCTGGTCTCGTCGCGAAAGGCTCCGAGGCCGGCGGCTCGGATCTCACCACGTTCGTCCTGGTACAGCGGTTGCTGGAGCGGTTCGGCGACGAAGTCCCGGTGTGGGCGTACGGCGGCATCGGACCGCGGACGGCGGTGGCCGCGATCGCCGGCGGCGCGGCAGGAGTGGTGCTCGACGGACTCGGCCTGTTCCCGGAGACCGACGTGCCCGCGGCGGCGAGGAACGAACTCGCCAGGGCCGATGACGGACTCGCGACCTTGTTCGCGAATCGCTTCGAGGCCGCGGAAAGCGCTGTCCGATCGGTCGTGCGCTCACTCGCCACGCTGCCGTCGGCGAACCCCTTGGACCAAGGCGCCCGGCTGTGCCGGACGTTGGGGACCGGCCTGCCGGTAGTGCAGGGACCGATGACGAGGGTGAGTGACCAGCCTGGTTTCGCCGCCGCCGTCGCCGCGCACGACGGGTTCCCGTTCGTCGCGGTGGCTACCGCGAACGGCGCCAAGACCACCGAACTGCTCGGCCGCACCGCCGAAGCGCTCGGCGAACGGCCTTGGGGTGCGGGCATCCTCGGCTTCGTCCCGGAGGACTTGCGCGCCGAACAACTCGCGGCTGTCCGTGCCGCGCGCCCGCGGTGTGTGCTGATCGCGGGCGGGAAACCCGCGCAGGCCAAGGCACTCGAAGCCGACGGGATCGCGACCTTCCTGCATGTGCCGTCGCCCATCCTCCTGCGGCAGTTCCTCGACGCCGGGATCCGCCGGTTCGTCTTCGAGGGCGCCGAATGCGGTGGGCACGTCGGCCCGCGGTCGAGTTTCGTGCTGTGGGAGCAGCAGCTGGACGTCCTGCGTGAACACGGCGCCAAGGACGTCGAAGTGCTGTTCGCGGGCGGGATCCACGACGCCCGGTCCGCCGCGATGGTCGCCGCGATGGCGGAGCCGCTCACCGGGATCGGTGTCCTGATGGGCACCGCGTACCTGTTCACCGAGGAAGCCGTGACCCACGGCGCCATCACCGAGGTCTTCCAGGACCGGGTGCTCGATGCCGGGTCCACGGTCACCCTGGAGACCGCGCCCGGACATCTCACCCGCTGCCTGCCCAGCCCGTACACCGACGAGTTCGCCGCGCTGAAGGCCGGGCTCCGCGCGGACGGCGTCCCGCCGCAGGAGAGCTGGCAACGGCTGGAGGAGCTGAACACCGGACGGCTGCGGATCGCTAGCAAGGGGATCCGGCGTGAAGGAGACGCCCTCGTCGACGTCGACGCTGATGGTCAGCTCGCCGAGGGCATGTACATGGCCGGACAGGTGACGGTCCTGCGGGAGCAGCGCACCGATATCGGCACGTTGCACCGCGAAGTCACCGAGGGCGCGGCGGAACTGCTCGCCTCCCGCACACTGCCTGAAGAGTCCGTTGTGGACGGTGACGTCGCCATTGTCGGCATGGCTTGCGTGTTCCCCGGCGCCCCCGACCTCCCGGCCTTCTGGTCCAACGTCGTGCGCGGCGCCGACGCCGTCACTGAGGTGCCGGATCAGCGCTGGGACAAGAAGGTCTACGCCGAACAGTCGACGTCCAAGTGGGGCGGGTTCCTGCCACCGGTGGACTTCGACCCGCTCGCGTACGGCATCCCGCCGAAGTCGATGGGCAGCATCGACCCGGCCCAGCTGGTGTCGTTGCAGACGGCCCGGCGTGCGCTTGAAGACGCGGGCTACGGCGATGGCGGTTTCGACCGTGAGCGCACTAGCGTCATCTTCGGCGCCGAAGCCGGGGGAGACCTGGCGAACGCCGGTGTCCTGCGCGCGCTGCTGCCCAGCTATTTCGAAGACGTCCCGGAAGAACTGCTCGCGCAGTTGCCGGAACTGACCGAGGACTCGTTCCCCGGCACGCTCGCCAACGTCATCTCGGGCCGGATCGCCAACCGGCTCGACCTCGGCGGCACCAACTACACCGTCGACGCCGCGTGCGGTTCCTCGCTGGCGGCGCTGGACCTCGCGGTGAAGGAGCTGCGGGCGGGTACGAGCGCGATGGTCCTGTGCGGTGCAGTCGATCTGCACAACGGCGTCAACGACTACCTCATGTTCACCTCCGCGGGCGCGTTGTCACCGACCGGACGGTGCCGTCCGTTCGACGCGACGGCGGACGGGATCGCGCTCGGCGAGGGCGTCGCGTGCCTCGTGCTCAAGCGACGCGCCGATGCCGAACGCGACGGCGACCGGGTCTACGCCGTGGTCAAGGGGGTCGGCGCCGCGAGTGACGGCAAGGCGCTCGGCCTCACCGCGCCCCGGCCCGAGGGACAACGGCGAGCGCTTGAGCGGGCCTACCGCGACGCGCGAGTGTCCCCGGCGGACGTCTCGCTGGTGGAGGCGCACGGCACCGGCACGGTCGTCGGCGACGCCACCGAACTGACCACGCTCACCGAGTTCTTCCTCGACGCGGGCGCCGAACCGGGCACGTGCGCGCTGGGTTCGGTGAAAAGCCAGATCGGGCACACGAAATGCGCCGCGGGACTGGCGGGCCTGATGAAGGCGGCGCTGGCGCTGTGGCACGAGGTCGTGCCGCCCACGCTGCACCTGAGCAGGCCGAACCCCGCGTGGGACGCCCAGAGCAGTCCCTTCACCTTCTCCACCGGTGCCCGGCCGTCGCCGGTTCCCCGCGGACGTGAGTTCGCGGGCGTGAGCGCGTTCGGGTTCGGTGGGACCAATTTCCACGCGGTGCTCGCGGCCCCGGAAGTCCCGCCCGCCCGGCGGCACGGGCCTCGCGACTGGGACGCCGAACTGGTCCTGCTCCGCGGTTCCGATGTGGACAGTGCCCGCGCCGCGCTGCGCGAGTTGCTGTCGGAGAACGAAAGTCGGCCGCTGCGGGAAATCGCCGCTCTCGCCGCCGAGCGAGGCAGGCCTGAGCCGGTGCGGCTCGCGGTCGTCGCGAGTGATCTCGCGGAACTGCGCGAGGCCGCCGAGAACGCGGGCGGGCTCACCGCGGGGAACACCGAATCCGGTGCGGTCGCGTTCCTGTTCCCCGGACAGGGCAGCCAGCGGACCGGCATGCTGGCCGACTTGTTCGTGCACTTCCCGGAACTCGCCGACGTCCTGAAGCTCGCCCCCGATGCCGCCGCGACCACGTTCCCGCCGCGTGCCTTCGCCGAAGAGACCCGCGCGGCGCAGGACGAGGCTCTCAAGGACACACGGGTCGCGCAGCCCGCGCTCGGGCTTGTCGAGTCGGCCGTGTGCCGGTTGCTCGCCGACCTCGGTGTCCGGCCGGATCTGCTGGCGGGGCACAGCTACGGCGAGCTGGCCGCGCTCTCGGTCGCCGGAGCCTTCGACACCCCGACCCTGGTGGCGCTCAGCCAGGCCAGGGCCCGCTCGATCGCCGAGGTCGCGGGCGGCGATCCTGGGGCGATGGCCGTGGTGAAGGCGTCCCGTGAGGACCTGGCCGCCGCCCTCGACCGGTCCGACGTCGTGCTGGCCAACCACAACGCACCCGCGCAGACCGTCCTTTCCGGACCGACGGCGGCCATCGAAGACGCCGTCCGCACACTGCGGGAGCAGGGGATCGGGGCCAAACGGATCCCGGTCGCCTGCGCCTTCCACAGTCCGCTGGTGGCCGGGGCGAGCGACGTGTTCGCCGTCGACCTCGACAACGCCGAGATCGGCGAGCCGGGCCTGCCGGTGTGGTCGAACCGCACCGCCCGGCCGTACGAGCCCGGAAAGGTACGCGCTGAACTGGCCGATCAGATCGGCTCGCCGGTGCGCTTCGTGGATCTGATCGAGGACATGTACGCCGCGGGCGCGCGCACGTTCGTCGAGGCAGGCCCCGGACAGGTGCTTTCCCGGCTGGCCAAGGACATCCTCGGCGATCGGCCGCATACCGTGATCGCGTGCGATCCCGGCGGCCCTGGCCTGCGCGGGTTCCTCACCGCGCTCGCGCGCCTGGCGCTCACGGGCGTCGATGTGCGCACCGAACGGCTCTTCCGTGGCCGCGTCCGCGTCGGCCCGCTTCCCACGCCGGCTTGGACCGTGGACGGCCAGACCGTCCGCGCGCCCGGCGGCGAGGTCCCCGCCCATGGGCTCGTGCCCGCCCGACGAATCCCGAGGACGACCATGAACCAGCCCGCGCCCGGTCGCGACCAGGCCGTCGTCGAATTCCTCCGCACCAGCCGCGAACTGCTGGCGGCGCAACGGGACGTGATGCTGGGGTACCTCGGCACCGCACCCCTCGCCGCCGCTCCGGCACCGGCCCCGGTCGCGCCGGTGCTGCTTCCGCCGGTCGAGACCCCGGCCGTCATCGTGCCCGCCGCCGCCCCGGAACCCGTTGCCGAGACCCCCGTGCAGGACGTGCTGGCCACCGTCATCGGCGCGATCAGCGAACGCACCGGCTATCCGGCCGAGATGATCGACGACGATCTCGACCTGGAAGCGGACCTTTCCATCGACTCGATCAAGCGCACCGAAATCGCGGGCTCGCTGTTGGCGAAGCTCGGTCTCTCCGGACGGGTGCACGACGACGCCCAGGACCAGCTCAGCCGCGATCGGACGGCGAGCGCGCTCGCCGCCAGGCTGCGGAAATGGCTCGAACCGGCGGCTCCGGCCGCCGTGACACCGGCCCCCGTCGAGGCTCCGGCAGGCCGCGCGCCCGGCCGGTACCTGCTCAGCCGGGTAGCCGCGCCGCTCGGGACGCCCGACCTCGCCAGGGTGGGCGGTAAGACGATCGCGGTGAGTTTCGAGCCCGGTCAGGAGGAGTTGGCCGAGTCGGTCCGCGCGGTGTTCGCCGAGGCGGGCGCCGTTCCGGGAGCGTTGGACGTCGCGGACATCCTGATCGTGCTGAATCCGTTGTCGGACGCCGAAGAACCGGTCGCGGCGCAGGTTTTCTCCCTGCTCAAGACCGCCAAGGGTGCGGTGGTCGTGGTAGCGAGGCCGGGGTCCGGCCACACCGCCGGGCTGCGTGGCCTTGTCCGCGCCGCGGCTCGGGAACGGACCGAGCCGACCAGACTGGTCGAACTGGAGTCCACAGTGGACCTAGCGCGGATAGCGCTGGAGGAGGTGATCGCGGAAGGGCCTGCCGCCGTGCGATACGACACCGCGGGTCGCGCCGCTTTCGAGCCGTCCGCCGGCTCTCTCGGCTCGATCGCTTACGCGGGCGCGGGTCCTGGTGGCGGCGAGACCACCGCGCTCGGGCTCGGGGTGGACTCGGTGCTGCTGCTGATCGGTGGCGCCCGCGGGATCACCGCACGGGCGGCGGTCGCGCTGGCGGCGAGCGGCTGCCGGATCGAACTGGCCGGGCGCACCCCGTGGCCCGCCGAACCCGGCGACGAGGACTTCCCCGGCGACGCGCCGGGGATGCGGTCGGCGTTGGCCGCGCGCGGCGGTTCACTGGCGGACATCGAACGCAGGGTGCGCACAGTGCTGGCCCAGCAGGAGATCGCCAGGACGCTCGACCAGATCGCCGCGGCCGGTGGGACCGCGGCCTATCGGTCGCTCGACGTGCGTGACGGCGCCGCCGTCCGGCAGGTGGTCAAGGACCTGCACACCCGCTACGGCCGTATCGACGGTGTCGTCCACGCGGCCGGGGTGATCGACGACAAGCTGATGGCGGACAAGGACGAAAACTCGTTCCGCACGGTCTACGGGACCAAAGTGGACGGTGCGCGGGCGCTGCTCGACGCCTTGGAACACTTCGGCGTCCGGCCCGGGTTCGTGACCTTCTTCGGAAGCATCGCCGCCGTACTGGGCAACCGTGGCCAGACCGACTACGCGGCGGCGAACGATGCGCTCGAGACCCTCGGCGAGCAGTGGGCGGACCGCACCGGCTGCCGGGCGTTGACCGTCCATTGGGGACCGTGGGCGCCTTCGGACGATCACACAGGCATGGTCTCGCCGGAGCTGGCTCGCGAGTACGAACGACGGGAGGTGGCGCTGATCGACCCGGACGAAGGCACCGCCGCCCTCTTGCGTGAACTCGCCTACGGCCCGGCCGACGTCCGCTCAGTGCTGTACACGGCATCGCTGTGGTGAACCAAGAGCCGGTCGCGATTGTCGGGATGGGCGTGTTCCTCCCCGGATCGTCCACTGTGGACGAGTATTGGCAGAACATCGTTTCCGGTACCGACGCGATCACCGAGATCCCGCCGCATCGCTGGGATCCGAGCTTCCACGACGGCGACGGCCGCACTCCCGACCGCACTTACGGGCGGCGCGGCGGGTTCGTCGCCGACAGCCTGGACTTCGACGCGACGGGTCTCGGCATCGCCCCCAGTTCCGTCGCCGGGATGGAGCCCGACCAGCTGGTGGCGCTGGCCGTCGCTGCTTCGGCAGTCGACGACGCGGGCGGCCTGCGACGGCTGGGCGATCTCGAACGCGTGGGCGTGATCCTCGGCAGGGGCGGCTATCTGTCGCCCGGACTCCAGCGGTTCGACCAGCGAGTCCGGTCGGTCCGCCAGATCACCGGCGCCGTCCGGGAACTGCTCCCGTCGGCGCGGCCGGAGATGCTCGACAAGCTGCGGGACGCGTTGCTGGAACCGCTCGGAGAGTTCCGGCCCGACACCGCGATCGGGCTGGTGCCGAACCTCGCCGCGTCACGCGTGGCCAACCGTTTGGACCTCGGCGGCCCCGCGTACACGGTGGACGCCGCCTGCGCGTCCTCGTTGCTGGCCGTGGACCAGGCGATCGGCGAACTCGCCCGGCGCCGCTGCGACGTCGTGCTGGCCGGCGGGGTGCACCACTGCCACGACGACACGCTCTGGTCGATGTTCACCCAGCTCGGCGCCCTGTCGCCGAGCCAGCGGATCAGCCCGTTCTCCCGCGACGCGGACGGTCTGCTGATCGGCGAGGGCACCGCGATCGTCGTGCTGAAGCGGTTCTACGACGCGCGTCGCGATGGCGACCGGGTCTATGCGGTGCTCCGCGGGTCCGGAACGTCCAGTGACGGCAAGAGCGCGAGCCTGCTCAGCCCGGCCGTGACCGGTCAGACCCTGGCGCTGCGCCGCGCGTGGGCGTCGGCGGGCCTCGACCCCACCGCGCCCGGCGCACTCGGCCTGCTGGAAGCGCACGGGACCGCGACGCCGGCCGGGGACGCTGCCGAACTCGCCACGCTCGCCGAGGTGTTCGGCCCGCCGGACGGACCGCGCGCCGCGATCGGCGCGGTCAAGGCGATGATCGGGCACACCATGCCCACCGCCGGTGCCGCCGGACTGATCAAGGCCGCGCTCGCGTTGCATCACGCCGTCCTGCCGCCGACCCTGAACTGCGCCGATCCGAGTCCGCTGCTGGACAAGACCCGGTTCCGGACCTTGGCCACGGCCGAGCGCTGGTTCGCCGGTGACGTGCCACGCCGGGCGGCGGTCAACGCCTTCGGTTTCGGCGGCGTCAACGCGCACGTGGTGCTGGAAGAGGCCGACCCGGCGCCCACGCGGCCGCGCCGGGCCAAGGTGTCCGAGGAGCCCGAGCGGGTCTTGCTGCTCGCGGCGTCCACTCCGGACGAATTGCGGGTCCTGCTCGACCACCCGGACCCGGAATCCGGCGGACGTGGACCGTGCCGGATCGGGATCGTCGGACCGACCGACAAGCGCCTCGCAGTCGCGCGGCGAGTGCTCGCGAAGGTCGCTGCCGAGGGCAAGTCCTGGCACGGGCCCAACGACATCTGGTGCAGTACGGCGCCTTTGCTGGAGCAGGAGGGCGCGAAGACCGCTTTCGTCTACCCGGGACTGGAGGCGGACGCGGAACCGCGCTGCGCCGACGTCGCCCGGCACTTCGGGCTGGAGCGGCCCGAGTGGTCGACGACGAGTGTCCTGTCCCGCGCGTCGAGCGTGTCCCAAGTCGGATTGCTGCTCGACACCGCGCTACGGCGACTCTCCATCACCCCGGACCTGCTCGCCGGGCACAGCGTCGGCGAGTGGACCGCGATGCAGGCCGCCGGGATGTACCCAGGACAGTCCACGGAGGACATGTTGAGCCGCTACTGGCCGCAGGGATTCACTCTGCCCGACGCCGAGTTCCTGGTGCTCGGCTGTTCCGCGGAACGGGCCACCGCACTGCTCGCCGCCGAACCGGAGCTGATGATCTCCCACGAGAACGCGCCACGGCAGACGATCGTCTGCGGTGACCCGGCGGCCGCGGCCCGGCTCGCCCGCCTGTGCACCCAGCACGGCGTCGTCGCACGGACGCTGCCGTTCCGGTCCGGGTTCCACACCCCGCTGATGCGCTCCCGGCTCGGCCCGTTCACCCTGCTCGCGGCGGAACTGGACCTGAAGGCGCCGCGGATCCCGGTCTGGTCGGCGACCACGGCCCGGCCGTATCCGGCGGATCCGGTGGAGGTCCGTGAGCTGTACCTGGCCCACCTGGTGCGCAAGGTCCGGTTCCGGGAACTCATCGACGCGCTCCATGCCGACGGTGCCCGCGTTTTCGTGCAGGCGGGCGCCGGTCAGGTCGGTTCGTTCGTGGCCGACACGCTGGGGGACCGGCCGCATCTGGTCATCGCGGCGTCGTCCGGCACGAGGCCCGGCCTCGCCCAGTTGCGCCGGGTGGCCACCGCGGTCTGGGTGGAGGGCGGGTCGCCCGCGTTCGACGCGCTGGAGCCACGCCGGACCCGGATCGACACGGCGGGCACACTGCTCTCGGTCGACGGTGATGCCAAGGGCATGTTCGACGGCGCGGTGCCCGAACTGGTCGACGGCGTGCCGGACGCGATCGTCGCGGAGTTCACCGCGTTGCTCGCCGAAACCAGGCAGGCCGCCGCGAGCGTCGTCAACGCGGCTGCCCGGCGCACTGACGAGTCCACTGTGGACGCCTCGCTCTCGGCGATGCCGTACCTGGTGGATCACCGCTTCTTCCGCCAGCGCCAGGACTGGCCCGACGAAGCGGACTTCCGCCCCACCGTCCCCGCGACGACGCTGGTCGACCTTGCCTGCCGCGCGGCGGAACGGGCTTGGCCGGGGATGATCGCGACCGGCGTGAGCAACGCGGCCTTCTCCCGGTGGCTGATCGCCGCACCTGCGCAGCGCGTGCCGCTTTCGATGACCCGTGAGGGCGACCGGATCAGTGTCCAAATAGGACCGCACGCCAGTATGGACGTCCAGCTGGCGCCGCGGTATCCCACGGCGCCCCGGCCGTCCCCGCTGCCGGGACCGGAAACCGCGCCCCCGCTGACCGCCGCCGAGATCTACTCGCGCCGGGAGATGTTCCACGGCCCCGCGTACCAAGGGCTCGCGAGGCTCACCGGGCTCGGTGAACGGCACATCCGCGGCGACCTCGTCGTGCCGACGGCGCCCGGCGCGCTGCTCGACAACGTCGGACAACTGCTGGGCTGCTGGCTGATGGCCACCAAGGCGGACGCGCTGCTGGCGTTCCCGACGTCGATGGGCCGGATCACCTGGTACGGCCCGGAACCGGCGCCGGGCACGCCGCTCCAGTGCGTCGTCCGGGTCCGGCTGCCTCGTCCGGACGTGCTGGAGATGGACGCCGAACTGGTGCGGGACGGCACCGTGCTGGCAAGGATCGAACAGTGGCGGGACATCCGGTTCCCGTGCGACCGGCCCGCTCACCGGGTCTACGCCTTTCCCGACCGGCACCGGCTTTCCGAGGACCACCCCAGTGGCTGGACGCTGGTCACCGACCGGTGGCCGAGCCCGGCCGCGCGCGACATCTACGCCGGCGTCCACCTGGGTTCGGCGGAACGCGCCGAATTCGCCGCCTGTGCGCCCCGGCGGCAGCGCGGCTGGCTGCTGGAACGGATCGCGATCAAGGACGCCGTGCGCGCGAAACTCAGGCTGGACGGCGTTTACCCGGCGGAAATCCGGGTCAGCGCCGACGGTACGGCGGTGACCGGGGTCCACGGCCGGGAACTGCCGCCGCTGGCAGTGGCCGTCGCGTCCACCGGAGAGGTCGCGGTGGCCCTCGTCCGGGAACGGGGCGCGACGCCGCCCCGGATCGCGGTCCGGGCCGAGGGTGATTTGGCGGGGCTGGCCGAGGAGGTCGGCCCCGGGGTGGAGTTCGCCGGGATACCGGGGCACGTGGTGGCCTGGAACCGCGGTTAGGAACAGGAGCAGAGCATGACGATCGAACAGCAGAGCCCGGCCTCCGTCTTCGGCACCGTGGCCGAATTGCTGAGAGAACTGGTGGGGGACGTCGACGTCCTCGGCATCGAGATCACCCCGCGGACCACCTTCCACGAGGATCTCCAGCTGGAGAGCATCGACCTGGTGACGTTCGCGAGCATCCTCGCCGAGTTCTTCGGCGCGGACGTCAATCTCGCGGAGTTCCTGGCGGAGAAGGATCTCGACGACGTGATCGAACTGCGGGTCGGCGACATCGCCGACTACGTGGCCGCCCGCCTCGGTGAACGGGGCTGAGGCGGTGCCGACGATGACCGTCAACGGGCTGCGCACGAACGTGCACCTCGTGCCCGGCGGGGGTACCGAGACCGTGGTGTTCCTGCACGGCATGGGTACGGACAGCCTGGCGAGCTTCTACCTCACGCTGGCCCCGCCGGTCGCCGCCGCCGGGGTGGACGTGGTCAGCTACGACCTGCGCGGGCACGGCAAGACCGAACGTCCCGAGCGCGGGTACACGATCGCGGACTTCATCGCCGACCTCGACGACCTGCTTGCCCAGCTCGACCTCGACCGGCCGGTTCACTTGGTGGGCAACAGTTTCGGCGGCACCCTCGCCTATAGCTACGCCGTGGCGAAACCGGAGCGTGTGCGCAGCATCGTGTGCATCGAGTCGGAGCCCGCCACCGAACTGTGGGCGGACAAGATGGCGCAGATCCTCGAGCACACCGTGCGGTTCTTGAAGGTCGAGGAGAGCTTCGACTGGATCGAGGCCAACTACAGCGCCCATCACCGGCGGCTGGCGAGAATGGCGGCCGAGCGGATCATGTCCACGACGATGGCCGAGGAGGTTCCGCTCGGCCCGTTGCTGACCCTGGACCAGGTGGCGGGGATCGACTGCCCCGTACTGTCCATTTTGGGCAGTCACGGGTATCAGGCCGACGATCTCAACGCGCTGACGTCCTTGTTGCCGCGCGGCGAGTTGCACGTGTTCGAGGGCCAGGGGCATTCGGTGCTCGTCGAGCAGCACCGTGAAGTGCGGGAGCTGCTGCTGAACTGGATCTCCCGGCACGGGAGGCCACGCGGATGAGCCGGTTCCTGCTGGTCGTCCCGCCGCTGACCGGACATGTGGCGCCGTTGCGCGCGGTGGCCGCCGAACTGGTGGGCCGCGGTCACGACGTCGCCTGGTGCGGTCCGGAACCCACGACGTCGGAGCTGACGCGGGCGGGCCGGGTGTACGCGGCGGGGGACGCGCTGGAGTTCGCCGTGGAGCGTCGTCCCGAGGGCCTGCGCGGCTTCGCGGCACTGAAGTTCCTGTGGGAGCAGTACCTGGTGCCGCTCGCGGACGCGATGGTCCCCGGGGTCGAGAGAGCGGCGGCCGCTTTCCGGCCCGACGTCGTCATCGCGGACCAGCAGGCCTTCGCGGGCGCCCTGGTGGCGAGCCGTCGTGGGCTGCCGTGGGTGACCTCGGCGTCGACGTCGACCGAACTCGGCGACCCGCTCGCCGCCATGCCGAAGATCGCCGCCTGGGTCGACAAATTGCAGGAAGACCTCCGGACGCGGCACAAGGTGTCCTGCGGTGACCTGCGCTTCTCCCCGGGCCTCGTTCTCGCTTTCACCACCGTGTCACTGACCGGACCGATCGCCGGCACGGGCGCTGTCCGGTTCGTCGGCCCGGCGCTGGCTCCCGCGCCCCCGGTGGGCTTCTCGTGGGACCGGCTCGACGGCCGTCCGCTCGTCCTCGCCACCCTCGGCACCGCCAACGCCGCTCTCGGCCGCCGCTTCCTCGCCGAATGCGTCGACGCCCTCGCCGGGATGCCCGAGGTCCAAGGCCTGGTCGTCGACCCCACCGGCGAACTGCTCAGCGAGGAAGTGCTGATCGCCAGGCGGATCCCGCAGGCGGAAGTGGTGCGGAAGGCGGCGGCGGTGATCTGCCACGGCGGGCACAACACGGTCAGCGAGACCCTCGCGTCCGGGCTGCCACTGGTGATCGCGCCGATCCGGGACGACCAGTCGATGCTGGCTCAGCAGGTCGAGGCCGCCGGGGCCGGGTTGCGGCTGCGCTTCGACCGCGTGAAGGCGCCGGACATTCGCGGCACGGTCACCGAAGTCCTCACCGAGCCCGCCTATGCCGCGGCGGCCGCGCGGGTGCGGGCTTCGTTCGCGGCGGCCGGGGGAGTGGTGGCCGCCGCGGACCACTTGGAGTCCTTGCCCTAGGGAGGGCCGCGCACTGCTCCCCGTGCGTTGCGCGTGAAGGTCCCCTTCCCTCGGCTCAGCCGAGGGAAGGGGACCTTCACGCGCCGTCGATGTGATCTCTGGTGACGTCGGGGCGAAAGTGGCCGGAGCCTTTCACGGACATGCGCGGCTGAGGAAACTCGACCTTCACACCGTCCCCAGTACATGAAGGACCCCTTCCTTGCGCCAGGCGCAAGGAAGGGGTCCTTCATGTACCTCAGACAGGCTCGCGCGGGAGGCCACCTCACCCTGGCGGGGCTTCCCGCGGTGACCGGAACGTCCTCGCCGCGATCCACCCGCCCGCCAGCGCCGCCACGGCCGCGATCCCGAGCGACACGGGGATCGACCAGCCCGACGGCCGTCCCAGCGCGAGCGCCCTGGTCGCGTCGATCGCGTAGGTCAGCGGGTTGATCGCCGAGACCACCCGCAGCCAGGTCGGCATGGTCTCGAGCGGCATGTAGGCGCTGGAGGAGAACATCAGCGGGAACATGACCACGAAGGACGCCATCTGCAGCGTTTCGGCCTTGCGCAGCCAGGTCGTGATGGCGACGAAGATCCAGCTCAGGCACCAGCCGACGACGAGGGTGAGCAGAAGTGCCGCGGTGACACCGAAAACCCCGCCGGTCGGCCGGAAACCGAGCAGCACCACGCTGGTGAGCGCCGTCACCAGCAGCTGCACCGCGAGCCGGGCGGAGTCGGAGATGGTGCGGGCCACCAGGACAGCCGAAAGGCTGATGGGCATGCAGCGAAGGCGTCCGGTGAAGCCACTGTAGATCTCCGCGAGCAGGCCGGCGCCCGAACTCATCGCCGTGGTCATCGCGATGTTCACCAGTGTCGCCGGGACGAGGAAGTTCACGTATCCCTGGTATGCGGCGACGCCGGGCAGCGTGCTGACGCCGTTGAAGACCTGACTGAACAACAGAAGCAGCACGATCGGTTGCAGGAGACCGAAGAACACCAGCCGCCGGTCGCCGAACGCGGTTCTCAGCGAGCGTCCGGCGAGGACGCGGACCTGGGTGGCGAAAGTGCTCGGCGGCCACGAAGCCGGATCGGTCAGGAGAACCGGCGAAGGTGCGCGGTGCCGTGCTTCGGTCATGACGGGACCGCCGGATTCCGGTGCAGGGAAAGGTAGACGTCGTCGAGCGTCGGCTCGGCGACGGTGAGGTCCTTCATCGGCGCGCCCGCCGCGTCGAGCGCGCGGACCAGCACCGTGATGTCGGAGGGCCCGGACAGTGCGACGCCGAGCACCAGCCCGGAGGCCGACGTCGTGCAGGTCATGCCGAGCCGGTGCAGTGCGGCCAAGGCCCGGTGGGCGGCGAGGTCGGTGCCGAAGGTCAGCGTCGCGGTCCGCTCCCCGAGCCGGGCCTTCAGTTCCGACGGTCTGCCGGAAACCGTGACGTGCCCCAGTCCCAGCACGATGACGTGATCCGCCAGCCTGTCCGCCTCCTCGAGATACTGCGTGGTGAGCACGACGGTGGTGCCCCGGGCGGCGAGCCGTTCGACGCCGTCCCAGAGCCCCGCGCGGCTGAGCGGGTCGAGTCCGGTCGTCGGTTCGTCCAGGAAGAGGACGTCGGGGGAGCCGACGAGACCGGCGGCCAGGTCGAGCCGCCGCCGCATTCCGCCGGAGTAGGTGCGCGCGGGCCGGTCCGCCGCGTCGTCGAGGCCGAACATGGCGAGCAGTTCGGCCGCGCGGGCCCTGGCCTGGCGGCGGTTCGCGCCCAGCAGCCGCGCGACGAGCTCGAGGTTGCCGCGGCCGGAGAGCGCGTCGTCGACCGCCGCGAACTGGCCGGTGACGCCGATTCGCCGCCGGACGTGATGCCCGGCGCGGACGACGTCGAAACCGCAGACTTTGGCGCTGCCGCCGCTCGGTTTCACCCGGGTGCTGAGGATGTCGATGAGCGTCGTCTTCCCGGCGCCGTTGTGGCCGAGCACCGCGAGCACGGTGCCACGGCCGACACGAAGACTGACGCCGGCGAGGGCGGTCACCTCACCGTAGTGCTTGGCGAGGCCGGTCACCTCGATGGCAGCCTGCTCCATTCGCCGAACGTAGCGGGGATTTCGGTACGGCCGCAATGAACGGGCGAGGACTCCGGACGCACGTGACAATTCCGCGCGTGGTCCTTCTCATGCGCGTCACAAGAACGCGCAGGTGACAGTTCCTGGTTCCCTTTCGCTGACGAAGGTGACAAAAGTGATTTCGCGCGGGTCCCGATGCCAGTGAATTCTGCACCTGACCGCATGGGGATGACAAAGAAAGGGCGACGGATTCGGTGTCCTTGCCGGTGCGGGCGGGCAGAGGTAATTTACCGCTTTCGTGACGGTGCCGTTTCGGCCGTGTCACGCAATTTCTCCGATTCCCCGGGAGTGACCGTTGTGAAGTTCCCACAGAAACTGAAGTCGAAAAGATCCGTGCAGGCCTTGGCCGCCGGTACGGTGGCCGCCGTCGCGGCCACCCTGGGTATCGTCGGCGCGGGTATGAGCGAGGCGGCGCCCGCGTCGCTGACGTTGAAGTACACCTGCCCGTTCCCGCTGATCGGCGACCAGACGCTGGTCGTGAAGATCGACACCGTCCTGCCGGACGACGCGGTGGCCGGGAAGACCTCCACCCCGATCACGTTCGACGTCGACGTCACCGTCCCGGCGGACGCGACCGCCGGGCTCGCGCTCGTCGGCGCCACCACCATCGAGGGCAGTGCGAAGGCCGGCGCGGTACTGAAGTATCCGGTCGACAAGACGCTGAACCTCGGCCTGCCGCTGGTCATCCCGGTCACGCCGGTGCCGGAGTCCGGCGACTTCCACGTCAAGACCAGCGGCAAGGCGCCCGCGGTCACGTTCCCCAGCCCTGGCACCGCTTCGGTGACGGTCGGGAACTTCAGCACCACCATGACGCCGAAGAACGCGCAAGGGCAGCCGACCGACCTCGGCACGTTCACCTCGGACTGCATCGTCCAGCCGGGACAGAACCAGCAGCTGGGGACGTTCGAGATCAAGCCCGCCGGCGGTGGCACGACGACGCCGACCACCCCGACGACACCTACTACCCCGACCACACCCACGACGCCGACCACGCCGACGACGCCCACCACGGAGCCGACGCCGACAACGACGCCGACCACTCCGACCACGGAGCCGACGCCGACCTCTCCGACGACGCCCACCACGCCCACCACGCCGACAACGGAACCGACTCCGACGACGCCGACCACTCCGACGACACCCACAACGCCGACTACGGAGCCCACTCCGACGACAACGCCGACCACCCCGACGACCGAGCCGACTCCGACGACGACGCCGACTACTCCGACCACGGAGCCGACTCCGACGACGACGCCGACTACTCCGACCACGGAGCCCACTCCGACGACCACTCCGACGACACCCACCACGGAGCCGACGCCGACGACCCAGCCGACGAGCCCGACCACCGCGCCGACCACGACGCAGCCGCCGGGTGACACCACCATCGTTTACGGCGTCAAGGGCAAGACCACCATCGCGGGGCTGAACGCCAAGCTGCCGCTGGGCCCCGGTGAGTTCACCGCGAAGCTGAACGCGCAGTCGGGCAAGTTCACCGGCCAGCTGTCGCTGCCGCCGTCTTCGGTGCAGTTCCGCTTCCTCGGCTTCTTCCCCGCCTCGGCGACGGTGAAGATCAACCAGGTCGGTGACGTGACGGGCACCGTCAACGCCGGTGCGGTCAAGGCAGACGCCAAGGCCGACGTCAAGCTGCTCACGGTGCGGCTGTTCGGATTCCCGATCCTGGCGAGTTCGACGTGCAAGACCGCTCAGCCCGCCGACATCCCGTTGGTTTCGTCGCACGGTTTCAACCCGATGAAGGGCGGCAAACTGACGGCGGAGTACACGCTGCCGCAGTTCCGCGGTTGTGGCCTGCTCACCCCGATGATCAGCGCGCTGGCGTCGGGTGACGGGAACAGCCTGGAAGTGAACCTCACCAAGAAGTAGGCCCACCAAGGTCGTGAGTGGCGATTCGGGTTATCGCCCGAATCGCCACTCGGGCCCCACTGGTCCGGCCGTCGTGAGGGCCGCACCAACCCTTCCGGGTGTCGCGAAAGCCACTTTCGGGACATCAGATGTCCCGAAAGTGGCTTTCGCGACACAGCCGCTGGGCATCGCGGACCGACCCTGCGATCAACCGCACCCAAAATCCAGTAGGTACCGAAGACACGGTTGGCTCTAACCCGAATCGTCACTCACGACCCGCGAGCGGCGAAGAAACTATCACTCGCCGCCCCTCCTCAGTACATCGGAACAGTTACGCCCGTAACAAGAATTACGGCCCCGAAACCTAAAATCCCCCATTGCTTGTTTCCCTGATCTTCCGCCAGTAGCGTGCTGCACAAGTTGGCCGCTCGGCCGGAGAAGTCGAAGTGAGGAAGCCCGAATGTCAGTGATGACCGGGCGCGTTCTGCGCGCCTTCCTGCTCCCGGCGGTGCTGGGGCTGGGGGCGCTTTCGCTGGCTTCCGCTTCGGCTGCTCCCGCGCCGACGCAGCAGGCCGAACCCGAACTGCCGCCGTCCGCCGCGCAAGCCGGGCTGAAGTTCGGTTTCTACGTCGGTGACGAACAACAGCCCACGACGAGCCGGGTCGCGAAACTCGGTTCGGACATCACGTTCCCGCAGGGCCGGTTCGACGGCATGATCCTCGGCTTCACCGGCAAGGTGCCGGTCACCGGCAAGCTCGCCATCCCGTCCACGTCGAGCTATTTCGTGTCGTTCCGGTTCATGCCTGCCACCGGCGACGTCGAACTCATCCCGGACGGCGACGCCACCGGGACCGTCCACGTGAAGACCGGCGCCAAGGGCGATTGCAAAGCGGTCGGTACTCCCATCTGCGCGGACACCGACGTCACGAACAAGGTGTTCATCAAGCTTTCCAACGTCAAAGTGGACGGCAAGGTGCTCGACGTCGGCCCGAACTGCCGGACCGCGCAGTCGGCCGCGGTGAACATCAAGGCGCTGGTGCCGCTCGCGTTCCCCGCCCCGCCGGTGAAGGTCACCAGCACCTTCCCCACGCCGGGCTTCGCCGGTTGCGGGGTCCGTGAGGATCTGAGCCCGTTGCTCACCGGTCTGGTGGCCGGACCGGGCAACACCCTGGTCACCCACCTCAAGCTGCGGTGCGTCGGCTCGGGCCCGCCCCCCAACGGATGCGGAGCCTGACGATGACCAATCCCGTCAGCTTGCTCGCCCGCGCTCCGGAGAAGGCCGCCGCGGGACTGCGCGAGTTCGGCCGCATGTGCGCCATGGGGCTCGACGTCGTCCTCGCGATGTTCCGCCGCCCGGTGCAGGTCCGCGAGTTCATCCAGCAGTTCTGGTTCATCGCGAGTGTTTCGATCATGCCGGCGATCCTCGTGTCGATCCCGTTCGGCGCGGTCCTTTCGCTCCAGCTCGGTTCGCTCACGAGTCAGATCGGCGCGCAGCAGTTCAACGGCGCGGCGAGTGTACTGGCCGTCGTGCAGCAGGCCAGTCCGATCGTGACGACTTTGATCATCGCCGGTGCCGGTGGTTCGGCGATCTGCGCGGATCTCGGTGCTCGCTCCATCCGTGAGGAGATCGACGCGATGGAGGTGCTCGGCGTCTCGCCGATCCATCGGCTGATCGTCCCGCGGGTACAAGCCGCCATCGCGGTTTCGGTGCTGCTGAACGGTTTGGTCAGTGTCGTCGGTGTGCTCGGCGGCTACTTCTTCAACGTCATCGTGCAGGACGGCACCCCGGGCGCGTACCTCGCGAGCTTCAACGCGCTGGCCCAGCTGCCCGACCTCGTCGTCAGCTCGATCAAGGCGTTCATCTTCGGTTTCCTGGCCGGTGTCGTCGCGGCCTACCGGGGACTGAACCCCCGAGGTGGCCCCAAAGGTGTCGGCGACGTCGTCAACCAGTCGGTGGTGATCACGTTCCTGCTCCTGTTCTTCGTCAACACCATCCTGACCGCGCTGTACCTGCAGCTCGTCCCCGCGAAGGGAACCTGATCCCGTGACCAGCGTCCCCGAACGGGCCCGTGAGGCGTTCAAACGCCCCGGCAACAGTCTCTACGCTCTGGGCGACCAGTTGCTGTTCTACATCCGCGCCCTCGCGGCGGTACCGATGGCCATTACCCGCTATTTCCGCGAAATGGTGCGGTTGCTCGCCGAGGTGACCTTCGGCAGTGGTGCGCTCGCGGTGATCGGCGGCACGGTCGGCGTGATGGTCGGCCTCTGCGTGTTCACCGGGATCACCGTGGGGCTGCAGGGTTTCAGCGCGCTGAACCAGATCAACATCTCCGCGATGACCGGCTTCCTCACCGCGTACTTCAACACCCGTGAAATCGCGCCGCTCTCGGCTGGGCTGGCGTTGTCCGCGACGGTCGGCGCCGGGTTCACCGCGCAATTGGGCGCCATGCGGATCTCCGAAGAGATCGACGCGCTGGAAGTGATGGCGGTGCGCAGCATGCCGTATCTGGTCACCACCCGGATCGTGGCCGGGTTCATCGCGATCATCCCGCTGTACGTGATCGGCCTGCTGGTGTCGTACCTCGGTTCGCGGGTGACCACGGTGGTGTTCTTCGGCCAGTCGGGCGGCACCTACGACCACTATTTCACGTTGTTCCTGCCACCTGAAGACGTGCTGTGGTCGTTCGCCAAGGTGCTCGTGTTCAGCGTCGCCGTCATCCTCACGCACTGCTTCTACGGCTATCGCGCGTCGGGCGGCCCGGCGGGTGTCGGGGTCGCGGTAGGCCGGGCGGTGCGGACGTCGATCGTGTTGATCAGCGTGCTGGACCTGTTCCTCAGCTTGGCGATCTGGGGCTCCACGACGACGGTGAAGGTGTCCGGATGAGCACGCGGACACGGACACAGGCGGCCGGGGTGTTCTTCCTCGTCATCCTGGTGCTGCTCGGCTGGCTCGCCGTCGCCATCTTCAACAAGGACCTCGACCGCGTGGAACTGGTCACGCTCAAAACCGACCGCGTCGGCAACCAGCTGGCCCCGCCCGCCGAGGTCAAGGTCCGCGGCGTCCCGTTCGGCGAGGTCAGGGCGGTGCGGGGGAGCGCGGATGGCGTCGAAGTCGATCTCGCCATCGATCCGGCGAAGATCGATCAGTTGCCGCGCAACGTCTCGGCCCGGCTGCTGCCGAAGACGGTGTTCGGCGAGCGCTACGTCAATCTCGTGCTCCCGGAGCGGCCCGACGGCGTCTCGCTGCGGGACGGCGACGTCATCACCCAGGACCGGTCGTCCAACGCGATCGAACTGGAACGTGTCCTCGGCGATCTGCTGCCCCTGCTGCGGGCGGTGCAGCCGCAGAAGCTCAACAGTTCGCTCGGCGCGATCTCACTCGCGCTCGACAATCGCGGGAAATCCTTGGGAGACAGCATCGTCCAGCTCAACGACCTCCTCGGCCAGGTGAACCCGCTGATGCCGCAGTTCAAGGCGGACATCAGTGGCGTCGCCGACGTGGCCGATCTCTACACCAGCGCAGCACCGGACATCCTCACAGCCCTCTCGGATCTCTCCACCACCGCGAAGACCATTGTGGACACTCGTGCGGATCTCGACAAGCTGTACACCAGTGTCACCACCGCGAGCGGTGACCTGAACAAGTTCTTGGTGCAGAACAAGGACAACATCATCGGCGTCAGCGTGAAGAGCAGGCCGACACTGGAGCTGCTGTCCCGCTATTCGCCCGAGTTCCCGTGCCTGTTCGACGCGGTGAACCGGCTCAAACCGGTGATGGAGAAGGCCTTGGGCAAGGGCACCGGTGAGCCGGGGCTGCATGTGACGTTGTCCGTCCACGATCCGCGCGACAAGTACGTGCCGGGCCGGGACGATCCGCGGTTCGACCAAAAGGGCGGTCCTCGGTGCTACGGCGGGGGCGCGACTTCGGCGACGGTCTCTTTCGCCGCCGATGGGGACCTCGGCCCGGCCAATTCGAAGGGGGAGCGAGGGTTGGTCGCCGAGATCATGGCGCCGTCGCTCGGGATGAAACCGGCCGAGGTCCCGGACTGGAGCAGCGTGCTCGTGGGCCCGGCGTTGCGTGGAACGGAGGTGACCGTCCGATGAGGGGTGTCGCGAGCCCGGCGATCAAGGGCCTGATCTTCTTCGTGGTCACCGCGGTGGCGACCGGGATCCTGGCCATCACCATCGCCAACTCCGGGGTCGGCACGACGGTCGGCTACACCGCGAGGTTCACCGACGCGACTTCGGTCAACCCCGGCGACGAGGTCCGGATGTCCGGCGTCCGGATCGGCCAGGTGGACTCGATCGGGGTGGTCGACCGGCGCCTGGCGGACGTGCGGTTCTCGATCGAGAACAAGCGCCGGCTCACCTCGGGAGCCACGGTCACCATCCGGTACCGCAACCTCGTCGGCCAGCGGTACCTCTCGATCGACCCAGGCCCGGATGGCCCGGCCGTCCTCGGCGAGGGCGCGCTGATCCCGCCCGAGCGGACGCGGCCCGCGCTGGATCTCACGGCCTTGTTCAACGGGTTCAAACCGCTGTTCCAGGCGCTGTCGCCGAACGACGTCAACCAGTTGTCCTTCGAGATCGTCCAGGTGCTGCAAGGGGAAGGGAGCACCATCGACAGCCTGCTCGGGCACACCGCGTCGCTGACGAGCACGTTGGCAGGCAAGGACAAGGTGATCGGCGAGGTGGTCGGGAACCTCAACACGGTGCTCGACACGCTGAACTCGCAGGGCGACCAGTTCGACAAACTCGTCGACGTCACCGCGCAACTGGTCTCCGGGCTCGCCGGGGACGCGAAACCCATCGGGCAGGCGATCGGCGGGCTCGGCGAGCTCACCACCGCCACCGCGGATCTGCTCCAGGACGGCCGGGCGCCGCTGAAGTCCAGCATCACCACTCTCGGCGACCTGTCGAAGAACCTCGCCGACAACACCCCGGTGTTCGAGCAGTTCCTGGCGAATCTGCCGAAGAAGCTGGACCGCATGGGTGCGATGGTCTCGTACGGCTCGTGGTTCAACTTCTACCTGTGCTCGGTCAAATCGGACGCGCGGCCCGCCCCTGGCGGCCCGCCGGTCGGCATCCCGCTGACCCAAGGACGGTGCCGGTGAAAGCGCCAAGGATCAAACCCTTCCGCAGCCGCAACCCGATCGTCGTCGGCACCGTCACGGCGGTGCTGATGGCCGCGGCCGGCTCGGCGGTGTTCTTCTCCGACGACCTCCCGTTGGTCGGCGGCGGCGTCACGTACGCGGCCGAGTTCACCGAAGCCGCCGGGCTCAAACGCAACGACGAAGTCCGGGTCGCCGGGGTGAAGGTCGGCGAGGTCTCCGACGTCCTGCTGGACGGCGGCCGCGTCAAGGTCCTGTTCCGGGTCAAGGACACCTGGGTCGGCAACCGCACCACCGCCGCGATCAAGATCAAGACGTTGCTGGGGCAGAAGAACCTGGTCATCGACCCGGTCGGCAACGCGGAACTCGACCCGGACGAGCCGATCCCGGTGCAGCGCACGAGTTCTCCGTACGACGTCACCACGGTGTTCAACGACCTCGCGAACACCGTCGGCGCGATCGACACCGATCAGCTGGCGAAGGCTTTCGGGACGATGTCGGAAACGCTCGGTGCCTCCACGCCACAGGACGTCCGGACCGCCTTCGACGGCATCACCGCGCTGTCCAAGACGCTCGCGTCGCGCGACGAAGAACTGGTGAAACTGTTCCAGAACACGAACAAGGTGTCTCAGACGCTCGGCGACCGGTCGCAGCAGATCGAGGCGCTGATCCGCGACGGCAACACCTTGCTGACGGAGCTGAACGCGCGCAAGGACGCGATCGCGAAGC
This sequence comes from Amycolatopsis sp. cmx-11-12, assembly GCF_046269425.1. Lineage (NCBI taxonomy): Bacteria > Bacillati > Actinomycetota > Actinomycetes > Pseudonocardiales > Pseudonocardiaceae > Amycolatopsis > Amycolatopsis sp. cmx-11-12. The sequence goes on from NZ_JADNQM010000005.1 coordinate 100,211, forward strand.
TGTTCAGTGGGGTGAAGAACCTGTCGGTGCAGCTCAAGGGACTCGTGGCGGACAACCAGAAGACACTCGGTCCCGCGCTCGACCAGCTCGACCGCGTCGCCACCGTGCTGCAACGCAACCAGGACAAGCTCAGCGAAAGCCTGCGCCTGGCCGGGCCTTTCTACCGGCTGCTCGGCAACGCGGTCGGCAACGGCCGCTGGATCGACACCTACATCTGCGGGCTCGTCCCGACCGGAAGCACTCCGGGTAGCTGTATGCCTTCGAGGAACGGGGGACGCTGATGGGGCGCCACTTCACGTTGTCCGATCTCGGGGCGCACGCCCGGCGCCGGGCCTGGGTGCGGCGGCTCGCGCTCGCCGTCGTCGCGGGACTGGTCGTGACGGCGGCCTGGCCGCTGCTGACCCGGCAGGCCGACCGCGTCCTGACCGGGTACTTCACCGCGACCGTCGGCGTTTACGCGAACACCGAGGTGCGTGTGCTCGGGGTCCCGATCGGTTCGGTGACCAAAGTCGAGCCGCGCGGCACGAACGTCGAGGTGACCATGACGGTCCGTCCCGACGTCAAACTGCCCGCCGACGTCGGCGCCGTCGTGATCACACCGAGCCTGGTCGCCGACCGGTACGTGCAGCTCACCCCGGTGTACGTGGGTGGGCCGGAGCTGGGCGGCGACGCCCGGATCCCGCCGGAACGCACCGTGACCCCGGTCGAGGTCGACGAACTCCTCGGCAGCCTCAACCAGCTGATGACCGCGCTGGGGCCGAAGGGCGCCAACAAGGACGGCGCTGTCAGCGACGTGCTGACCAAGGCCGCGACCTACCTCGACGGCAACGGCGGCAAACTCGGCGAGGCGATCAAGAATCTCGGCGAATTCGCCAGGACGGCCAGCGATTCCAAGGACGACCTGTTCAACTCCGTCGACAACATCAGCAAGTTCACCGCGATGCTCGCCTCGAACGACGGCAGGGTGAAGGAGGCGATCCAGCAGATCTCCTCGATCAGCAGGATCCTGGCCGATCAGCGCGACCAGTTCTCCGGCGCGATGACCGAACTCACCGAGGCGCTCAGCGTCGTGCAGGGCTTCATCAAGGACAACCGGGGCAAAGTGAAGTCCGATGTGGACAAACTCGCCGAGATCACCAAGGTGCTCAGCCAGCAGAAGGCGTCACTGAGCGAGGCACTCGACGCCGCGCCGAACGCGCTGGCGAACGTGCTCGGCGCGTACAACCAGGGCGCGGGAACGTTGGACGGCCGAGGGAACCTCACCGAATTCTCGGGGGCGAAATGAAGCCCCGGCTCAAGTGCGCGGCGATGCTGGCACTGACACTGGCGGCCACCGGCTGTAGCAGCGGTGTCGACGTCTACGACATCCCGTTGCCGGGTGGCGCCGCGCTGGGCGACCGTCCGATCCACGTCACGGCGAGTTTCACCAACGTGCTGGATCTCGTGCCGCAGTCCGGAGTGAAGGTCAACGACGTCCCGGTCGGCCAGGTACGGACGGTCGAACTGGCGCCGGACGGGCGCAGCGCGGTGGTCGGGTTGCTGCTCAACGGGGACGTGAGCTTGCCTGCCAACTCCGTCGCGCGGCTGCGGCAGGCGAGCATCCTCGGCGAGAAGTTCGTCGAACTCGCGCCACCGGACGACGGGACCCCGAGCGGTCGGCTCACCGACGGCGCGGTCATCCCGCTGGCCAGCTCGTCGCTGACTCCGGAGATCGAAGAGGTCTTCGGCGCGCTTTCCCTGCTGCTCAATGGTGGAGGCGTCGCGCAGGTGCAGAACATCACCCGCGAACTCAACGACGCGCTCGGCGGCAAGGAAAGCGCGGCCCGCAGCCTGCTGTCCAATTTGGACACGTTTGTACGAGGACTCGACGAGCACAAGGCCGAGATCACTCGCGCCATCGAGAGCGTCAACAAGCTCTCGGCGACGCTGAACGCGAACACCGAAGAGATCAAGGCGACGTTGAACGGACTCACGCCGGGCATCGAGGTGCTGAACGAGCAACGTCAGGCGCTGGTCGGGATGCTGAAGTCGCTGGACGGGCTCACGTCGGTCGCGGTCGATACGGTGAACCGCAGCAAGGACGATCTCGTCGCGGATCTGAAAGCGCTCGAACCATTCCTGCGCAAGCTGGCCGATTCCGGGGACAAGCTGCCGAAGGCGATGGAGATGATCTTCACCTTCCCGTTCCCCGACGCCGCGCTGGAGGCCATCCGCGGTGACTACCTGAACACGTTCCTGACCTTCAAGAACAGTGGTGGTCGCTGATGCTGACCAAGTTCGTCCGCGTCCAGTTGGTGGTCTTCGTGGTCATCGCCGTCCTCGGTGTCGCGTACGTCGGCGCGACGTACGCGGGGCTGGACAAGCTGGTGCTCGACCGCGGCTACACCGTCAAAGTGCGGCTCGCCACCGGTGGCGGCATCTTCAGCAACGCCGAGGTCACCTATCGCGGCGTGCCGATCGGCCGGGTCGGCGAACTGCGGCTGACCGCCTCCGGGATGGAGGTGGATCTCGAAATCGGGCCTGACAGCCCGGAGGTACCCGCGGACACCGAAGCGGTCGTCGCCAACCGGTCCGCCGTCGGCGAGCAGTTCGTCGATCTGCGTCCGCGCCGCGCCGACGGCGCCATGTTGCGGGACGGTTCGGTGATCAGCCAGGCGGACACGAAGATCCCGTTGCCGGTGGACGTCGTTCTGTCCAGTGTGGACTCTTTCGCCAACTCGGTGCCGAAGCCCGCCCTGCGGACCGTGGTCGACGAGCTGTACAACGCGACGTCCGACGCGGGCCCGGCGCTGGACCAGCTCGTCGGACGGGGGATCGAGTTCGTGCGGGAGGCGAGCGCACACGTCGGCCCGCTGACCAGGTTCGTTACCGACGCGCAGGTCGTGCTCGACACGCAGGTCTCACAGGCGGACGCGATCCGCTCGTTCGGCGCGAACGCGAAACTGCTCGCCGCGACGCTGAAGAGTTCCGACGGTGATCTGCGACGGCTGATCCCGGCCGTGCCGGCGGCGGCGAACGAGGTCAGCACGCTGCTGCGGGAGACCGGCCCGAGCCTCGGCATCCTGCTGGCGAACCTGCTGACCACCGCGGACGTGCTGGAAGCGCGGCAGGATGGCCTCGAACAACTGCTGGTCACCGCGCCGAAGGCGGTCGCCGCGGGCCACGCGATCATGGGCCCGGACGGCGCGCACGTCGGACTGTCGCTGACGTTCTTCGACCCGCCGCCATGCGTCACCGGCTACGGCACCGCATATCGCGATGGCCTCGACACATCAGCACGTCCGTTGAACACCGCGGCGCGCTGTGCCTTGCCGAAGGGCAACCCGACGAACGTGCGCGGCTCGCAGAACGTGCCGGGAAGGTGAAGCTCATGACTCGTATCGCTGCCCTGCTCGCGGCGGTGGCCACGGCCCTGGCGGCCTGGTTCGGCTACTCCTGGTGGGACGCCGGGAGAGACGACGCCGTCGCGCGGGCCACAGTCCGCGAAGACGCCTTGCAGGTGGGCAGGCAAGCGGTCGCCGCTCTGACCACTTTGGACTATCGACAGGCGGAACAGGGCTACCAGAACTGGCTCAACCTCACCGGTGGCGCACTCCACGACGAACTGGCGCGAGACAGGGACGGCGGACTCGGCCGGATCGGTCAAGCGAAAACCGTCACCACCGGCCGGGTCGTCGACGCCGCGGTGACCGAAGTGGACAGTGGCGGCGGGACCGCCGAGGTGATCGCCTCGGTCGAACTCGAGGTCCGGCCCGACGGCGGGGAAGCCGTGACCAAGCACAACCGGTTCCGCGCCGGCCTGAACCGGACACCGGACGGGTGGCGCGTGACGTCGCTCGGCCAAGTTCCGGTGACCGACACCGGAAAGCCCTGACGGAGGACGGAATGACCACGAAACGAGCCGTCAAACCCGTACGGCGCAGTGTGAAGGTGGCCGGGAAAATGGGCGGGAGCGCCCGGACCAGTGTCCTCGAACCTCCTCCTGAAGTCGCGGATGAGGTTGTCGAGGTCGTCGTTGTTCCTGTGCGGCGACGGGCTGCTGTCGTGTTCGGCGCGGTCGCGGTGGTGATGGCGGGCCTCGCGGGGTGGTTCGCGATCGAGGCGCGGGATGCCACGGCGGTACTGACGCACAACACCGCCCTGACCGACGTCGCCACGACCGCCGAGGTGAGCGACCAGGTCGGCAAGGCGCTCGGCACGGTCTTCTCCTACCGCTACGACGATCCCGCCAAGAGCGAGCAGGCCGCGAAAGAGGTACTGACCGGGCAGGCGCTGGGGCAGTACGACCAGCTGTTCGCGCAGGTCCGGAGCCTGGCCGTGGAACAGAAGCTGGTGGTGACCTCGACTCCGGTGGTGTCGGGCGTCAAGATCCTCGACGGTGACCGGGCGTCGCTGCTGGTGTTCCTGGACCAGACCGGGGTGCGGGGGGACGGGCAGCGGAGCACCGGTGCGGCTCAGCTGAGCGTGACCGCGGAACGTTCCGAGGGCCGTTGGCGAGTCACCGCCCTCGCCGCTGCTTGACGCTTCCGCAAGTAGTCGCCTACTTGCGCCGTGCTGTCGTTCCGTGAAGGCCTCCTTCCCTACTCTCAAGGTAGGGAAGGAGGCCTTCGCTACTTTGGGGCCGCTCGCCAAGTGGCCTGACGACCACCCCACCGCGGCCAGAATCCGGGCCACCCAACGTCGACCCTCAAGACACTCTCGGCCCTGAGTCGAGTGTCCCCAATGCGGCATTGGAGGCACTGAGCGACTCCAATGCCGCATTGGGGACACCGCGTGCTCGGGTGACCGCTCCAGTTGGCGCAAGTAGTCGCCTACTTGCGCCAACCCACCCGCGGCAACTCAACCCGCGTGAAGGCCCCCTTCCCTCGGCTCAGCCGAGGGAAGGGGGCCTTCACGCGGGAAAGCAGTCCTCAAGAAGGAGCGGCTCGCAAAGCCAGGATCATCTCGAACCGCCGCTCAGGATCGCGCAGCCCGTCCGAGAACAGCGCCTCAAGTTCCTGAGCGCGTGACCGTACCGTCTGCGGATGCACCGCGAGCCGTTCCGCCACCTCGCGAACGTTCCCGCACGTCTCCAGCCACGCCAGCAGCGTCCCGGCCAGCCGCGAATGCTGCTTCCCGGTCAGCCCGGCCAGTGGCCCGAGGCGTTCCCGGACCAGCTCGGTGGCCAAGAACGGTTCTTTGAGCAGCCAGAGACGCGAAAGATGGTCGACGCACCACGTCACGGGTTCGTCCGCGAGCCCGCCGGACTCGACGAGTCGCAGGGCCTCTCGCGCGGCCCGCAGGGAACGGGCCGCGAAGGTGGGTGGGACGGCGGGGCCGATCGCGGCCCGCCAGCCTGCCAGGTCTTCGGCGAATTGCTCCCGCTTGTCCGGTTCCGGAGCGGGCAGCAGCAGACAGGGGGAGGTGCTCTCGAAGTCGGCCAGCGCGTTCGAAGCAGCCGCCGGAACTTCGTCCGACGGCTGGTCGAGGGCGACGGCGACGAGCAGGTCCGGTAGCTGCCATCGGGCGAGATCGGCGGCGTTCTTGACCAGTTCGGGTGGGGACGGCGGGTCGGCGAGCAGGAGTTCCATGAGCCGGTGCCGACGGCGTTCCAGCGCGCCGGCGGCTTTTTCCCGTGCTTCCGCGTGGCCCTCGACCGACAGCGCCGACAGTTCGTCGATGTAGGCGAAGATGGCTTCCGCGAGCAGGCATAGCGTCGCCGAAGGTACGCCCGCGCGTCGGCCGGCGTCGGCCACCCGGCGCCAGGTCACCCTGGCCCCGACGCGGTACGCGGCCTGGAGGACGTCGACGTTGCGGCCCTGGTGGAACTCCTGGACACCCAGGCTCAGGAACACGCTCCGGCGGTCTTCCGACGGCGCCTCCGGGTTCCCGATCCGCTCCAGGAACTGCAGGAACGCCATCTGGACGCCGGTTTTGAGCGACTTCCCGAACGCGCCGTCCAGCGGCCGCGCGTAGTCGGGGATGGTCCGCTGGATCTCGCGGACCACCTCCCCGGCCACGTCGGCCAGCACCGGCCGGAACACGGTCGCCAGCTCTCTCGGCAGCAGCGCCCAGAGCTGGACGGGGCGCCCGCTCGTCCCACCCGGACGAGCGGGCGTGAGGAGCGGGCCGTACGTCGCTTCGACCCCGCTGCGGCCATCCTGCGGTCGGGTCACCTCGTCACCTCGTTGTGAGTGGGAAACGCTGATCAGTCCTCGGCGAGCAAGGCCTCCGCGCGCAGGGCGATCTCCATGTCGAGCCGGTCGTCGGCGTTGTTCAACCGGTCGCCGAAGAGATCGATGAGCTGGTGCATGCGATACCGGACGGTCTGGGGGTGGACCTTGAGTTTCTTCGCGATCTCCGGAGCGCTGCCCCGGGACTGCAACCAGATCAGCAACGTCTCCCCGAGCCGCGTCCGCTGCTTGGGGGTGAGGTCGTTGAACGGGGCGAGGCTGCGTGTGCACAGCTCGCGGACCAGGAACTCGTCGGCGAGCAGCCACAGGGTGGACAGGTGATCGCTGTACCTCGTGACCGGATTGTCCGGCAGCACCCCGCGCTGGACGAGCCGCAGCGTGCGACGGGCCCACAGCAGGGAGCGCGGCGCTTCGGTGAGCCGCACGGCCGGGCCGATCACCGCCCGCCAGCCGGGAAGCCGTTCGGCGAGGTCCTTCAGGTGCTTGTCGGGGTCGCCGGTGACCAGGCAGGGTTTGGGCCCCTCGAAGTCGACCAGGACGTCGGAGTCCAGGTCGGCGCTGTCGGGGTCCAGCGGGCCGAGCCGTCGTTCCAGCGCGACGACCGTGACCTCGGCGGGCAGCGCCCACTGGGCGTTGGCGGCGTGGGACGCGATCGACTGCGGTGAGGACGGCGGATCGGAGAGCATCAGTTCGAGCAACCTGCGCCTGCGTCTCGCTCTGGTGCCCGCGGCCCGTTCCTGGGCGGCCGTGTAGCCCTCGATGGACAGCGCGGAAATCTCGTCCACGTAAGCGAAGATCGCCTCGGCAGCGGTGCACAGGAGATCGGCGTCCGCTCCGATCGCCTGCCCGAATTCCGAGACGTGCCGCCAGGCGACGCGACCGCCGACGCGGTAGGCCGTCTGCAAGCAGTCGAGACTGCGACCCTCGCTGAACTCGACCTTCCCGAGATTGCGGAAGACCGCGGTCCATTTGTCGAGGGGGGCCGTCCCCTGACCGATGGTATCGAGGCAGTGCAGGATGGCTTGCCGGATACCCTGCGTGATGATCTGTCCGAACGCGCCTTCCAGCGGCTGCGCGTACTCGGGGACGGCTCGTTGCACCTCCTGAAGGATGGCTCGCGCCAACGGGTCGGCCCGGGGCCGGAACCTCTCGCCCAGCTCCCGGGGCAGTGACGCCCACAGTCCATTCGCGCCGGTGCTGCGCACGGGTCGGTTCTCCACTGGGGTTCTCGGTGCCGGCGTGAAGGCGCGCGGTCGCTGGACCGGACCCGGTGGCTGGCGGTGCGGGGTGGCGGGGTGACGCACGTCGGGGTCAGGCCGTGCGGTCCGCAGATCGTGCCGCGAGAACCCGGTATCCAAGTCGGTCATGTTTTTATCCTTGTTAGCAACAAAATCAGCCTCTTCAACGGTGAAGCCGATCCAGATTTTGTGGCTCACGCAACATAAAATCCGGCCGAGAGGACTGTCAACGGCTGGCGGGGCCTTGATCGGCCACCTGGATGGACTACACCCGAACGGGTGGTCCGATCCGGCGGCAAGTGACATTTAGGCACGCCTGAGATGGGGTCCGGGTGACAACTTTTCCGGGGCCTTTCGGGGCGCCTCCGGCCGGTCCGCGCCCTCGCTCGCTCGAACGAGGATCGCGACGACCTCGTCCAGGCTCAGCCGGGCGGGCGCGGTCTCGGCGAGGAAGCGTTCGATCTCGCCGCCGAACCGGGCCGGGTCGGCCACATGTGGAAAGTGTTTCGCATTTTCGAACACCGTCAAGCGGCTGTCCGGCAGCAATTCGGCGGTCTTCCGGCCGTGGTCGACCGGGATGAGCGGGTCGTGCGCGCCCCAGACGACGAGCGTCGGCACCTCCCTGGCGAGGTAGAGCTTGTCGACGGCGCTCGCGCGCTGGCCGCGGAGGTCGATCAGGCTGCGCGCGATGAACAGGAACGCCCGCCGCCGGCCGGGGTCGGCGAGGGACGAAAGATGCCGCGTGAGCTCACGCGTCTCGGGCGAGAGCTTTCCGCCGAGACCGCGGCAGGCGGCGGCGAGGCCGCGGGCGATCGCGACGGTGGCCGGGTTGACGGCGGCCCAGAGTGTCGCGTTGGCCCCCGGCAGCGCCGTCGCACGCAGGACCGGGGTCACCTGCGGCCCGAGTCCGGCGCTGCCCACGAGGATCAGCCGGGCGCACATCTCCGGGAACTGGTACGCGAACTGCATCGCGATCCCGCCGCCGAGGGAGTGTCCGGCGACGGTCGCGTGCCGGTTCCCGGTGAGCGCGAGGACGTCACGGACCACGCTGGCCATCGCGCCGAGGCCGTAGTCGGCCCGCGGCGAGCCCGAATCACCGTGTCCGGGAAGGTCGGGGACGAGCACGCGGCGGTCGAACCCGATCCGCTCGAAGTGGTCGAGCAACGGCACCCAGGTCTCGCCGCTGCCGGAGATCCCGTGCAGCAGCACGAGCGGCTCGCCGGTGACGTCCTTTGTGGACGGAAGGTATTCCCGCAACCGGATTTCCTGCCCGTGCAGGGTCAGTGTGCGCGTTTGGAGGACCATGTCCCGCCTTTCCGTTGTCAGGCGTCAAAATAACGGGTAGAACGCTTGCTTCGTCAGCGTGTCGCCGGACACGTCCGGTAATGGCGACCCGGGTGACAAGAATTCCGGGGCGGACCCCGAGCCGGATGCTAAAACCGTGACGGCGAGGCCGTTTCGCATCGACTTTTCCCCGCCGTCCCGGTATTCAGGAAAGCGTCGGTAAACACCCGTCACCACGGGGAGAAATGCGATGGCCTGCCGGGCGGACTTCCACGTCGATCAGCCGAGGGCGAAGCGTGCCCGCCGAGGCTTGCGCTGGGTGCTGCCCACTGTGCGGCCACCGGAACGACGGGTACGGCGCGTCAGTTCCCTGATGTCCCGTCGTCGCGGTGGTGGGCCCGCATGAGCCGCTGGGCGCGCAACGCGAGTTGCATGCCCAGCCGGTCGTCGGCGTCCTTGAGGCGGTCGCCGAACAGTTCTTCCAGTTGCCGCAGGCGGTTCCGCACGGTCTGAGGATGCACTCCCAGCCGTTGCGCGATCTCCGGTGCCCCGCCGCGGGATTCCAGCCACGCCAGCAGGGTTTCGCTGAGCCGTTCCTGTTGTTTCCCGCCCAGCGAGCTGAACGGGTCGAGGCTCTGCTTCGCCAGCTCGGCGCCGAGGAAGTCCTCGGCGAGCAGCCACAGCGTGGCGAGGTGGTCCCGGCACCAGATGACAGGGCCGGGCGCGTGTTCGCTGGACAGCAGTAACGCGCGGCGGGCGGTGCGGAGCGCGGCGGGGGCGTCGGCGAGCGGCACGACGGGGGACACCGCCGCACGCCAGCCGTCCAGTGCGTCCTTCAGTGGCGCGAGATCGGCGTCGGGATCCGCGGTGAGCAGATACGGCTCGGCGGTGTCGAGATCGAGCAGCACGGTGTCGTCCAAGAGATGGGCGGGGAACTCGAGCGCGCCCGGAGCGCGCTGAAGCGCGACCATGGCCGCGGCCCCCGGAACCCGCCATCCGGCGCCGTCGGCCAGGCTCGCGATGCTGCACGCGGACCCCTCCGGTGCCTGTGAGATCAGTTCGAGCAGGCGTCGGCGCCGCAGCGGGATCGCGCCCGCGGCCTTGGCCTCCGCCTCTTGGTATCCCTCGATCGTCGTGGCGCACAGTTCGTCGACGTAGACGAAGACGGACTCCGCCGCGAGCGCGATGACGTTTGGGCCGACGCCGAGCCCGCGCACGATGGGCCGCATCGAGCGCCATGCCGTCCGCGCGCCGATCGTCACGCTGTCGTGCAACGGTTCCAGGCTGCGGCCCTCGGTGAATTCGGTTCGTCCGCGCAGGCGGTAGAAGTCGATCCAGCGGTCGTGGGACACGTCCGGATCCCCGATGCAGTCGACGTAGTGGCGCACCGCCAGCTCGCAGGAGACGACGACGGCGCGGCCGAAGGCGCCGCGCAACGGCTGCGAGTACGCGGCGACCGATCGCTGCACCTGTCTGATCATGGCCGCCGCGGCGTGCCCGGTATGCGGACGCAGTTCTTCGCCGAGCGAACGCGGCAGCGTCGCCAGCATGCGGAAACTGCGGTACTCGACCACGAAGACCACCCTTTGATTTTCTTCGAACCGGGACGGGAAACGTGAATCCCTTTGCGCAACCGCGTCGGATCGACGGAACGGGCGCCGGGAGTGTTTCTACTGGATCGGCCGACGGCGTGTACCACGAATGTGACGTTGAATTGACGACGGAAAGTCGCGACGCTCCGTACCGGTGACACGGACGGGCGTTTCGGTGTGGCGGCTTTTGACACGGATGTGGCGCCGGTTCTACGCTCCGTGCATTCGAGTGCGCCGGTGGCGCGCGGACGAAAGGGAATTGGTGCCCGTAATCGTCGGCCTACTTCACAACGGGGGATCCCACACGTGAGCTGGCAGCCCGTTGGTTCGCTGTGGGCACGCCTGCCGAGGGAACTCGGTGACGCCGTCCGGCCGCGGATCCCGGCGATCGCCCGGCACTGCGTCGACGGCGTGGTGTCCGAAATCGGCGAATGCGCCGAAGTGTTCAGTGACAGCGACGCCCGTGCCGCGGCCGTCGAGCTGACCAGGCGCAGCATCGAACGCGCCATCGACAGGGTCGGCGTCCCCGAACTGTTGCAGAACGACCTGCTGGCGGACTTCCGCGCGCAGGGCCGGATCGCGTTCCACCAAGGACTCAGTCGTGAGGCCGCACAGGCGGCGTTCCGGGTCTCGAGCCGGGTGTTGTGGCGTTCGATCGCCGCCGCCGGCCGCCAGCTCCAGCTGTCGGGCGATGTCCTCTACGGCGCGGCGGAATGCCTGTTCGGCGACGTCGTCGAGGTGACGATGGCGCTGACCGAGGGCTACAACGCGGCACAGGCCGAGGCCACCGGACCCGCGGAACAGCGGGCCCGGTTGTTCCGGCTGCTAACCGGTGGCGCGGGGTACTCCCAGGCCGACGCCGGCGCGCTCGCCGTCGCGATCGGCTGGCGGATCCCGCAGCGGATCACCGCGGTCGTCTTCAGCTCGGCACCCGGGGCACCCGCTTTTCCGGCTGGCCTGTTGCCCTCGGCGGTGCCCGCGGATCTGGTCTCCGACGCGCCGGGTGCGCTGGTGGCCTGCCCCGAAACCGACCTCGGCGGCCTGCGGGAACTGCCTTCCGGCTGGTCGGCGACGGTCGGGGTGTCCGTCCCGGTGGCACAGGCTGCCGAGTCCTTCCGGATCGCGCGCCGCGCGTCCGAGCTGGCACAGCGGGGGATGATCACCACGGTCGGCCCGGTGCTGTGGTGCGAGGAGCACATCACCACGTTGCTGTTGCTCGCGGACGAATTCCTGCTGGACCAGCTGGCCGGGGAGGCGCTGGAACCACTGTCGGGGCTGGCACCGCGGCAGCACGACGAGCTGGCGGCGACCCTGCTCACACAGGTGCAGACGCGGGGGAGTGCGCCCGAGATCGCCCGGCGGCTCGCCGTGCATCCGCAGACGGTGCGGGCCCGCCTGCGGCGGCTCACGGAGTTGTTCGGCGAGCGGCTGGAGGATCCGGATCAGCGGCTGCGGATCGAACTGGCGCTGCGGGCGGAACGGCTGCGGCCCGCCGACGTCTGAGTCTGTCGGGCTCCCGCCACTGGAAACACCCAGCGGCGGTAGCCCCACCAGCGGAAGGCCGAACCCGCCGCGGTGCCGAGCAGCATCCCGCTGACGAAGTCGGCGATCTCCTGTGCCAGGAAGCTGACCTCGGGGACCTCGAGACGCAGGACGTAGCGCGAGATCAGCGGCGGGCACAGGTTGATCGTCACGGCGATCGCGTTGACGGTGAAGAACAACGCCGCCTCGTGGAGACGGCGCCTGCCGCCGCGGGTGTGGAACGCCCAGCGCCGGGAAAGCAGGTACGCGAAGGCCGTCGCCACGACGGTCGCGATCGCCAGCGCCGTGACCGGTTTGGCTTGCAGGACGGTGAGTTTGAGCCCGTAGTTGGTCCCGAGGGTGAGGACGAACGCCGCGAGGCCGACGGTGGCGAACCGGAGCAGCTCACGCCGCTTCCCGGTCCGCGCACCGCCGGTCGCCACGTCGTCCACAAAGGACGCGGGGGCGGTTCTGAGCATCGCGGGCTCAGCAGTTCGACGTCGCGGGCGTGCCCGCGACCCGGTCCTTGAGGAAGGCGAGCACGTCGGCGTTCCCCGTGTAGACCGCCGTGATGTGATCGGTCTCGAAGGTCTTCCAGGTCGTCTTGACCCCAGCGGCGCAGTAGGCCTTGCGCAGCGTGTCGGCCTGGGTGAACTGCACGAGCTGGTCCTGAGTGGCGTGGTAGAGCAGCACCGGGACCTTGGGGGGTGTGCCGCCGAGCTTGTTCTCGTTGAGCCGCTTCACCCATTCCGGCCGCACGTAGCCGGCGCTGGTCGTGTAGTCGGCGATCCTCTGGTTCGCGTAGGTGGTGAGCAGCTCGAACGTGCACGCGCTCTTCTGCATCTCCGCCAGTTTCGCGCGGCCGTTGTCGCTGAGGAAGGAGTCCAGTTTCAGCTCGGGGTAGGCGTTGTCCAGGCCGACGAGGGCGTAGGCGAAGACACCGAAGCCCTGTTTCCCGTCGAGTTGCAGGGTGACCTGGACGAGGTCGGCGGGCACGCCGCCCGCCGCGACCCCGACGAGGTTCAGTTCCGGGGCGTACGCGGGTTGCAGTTCACCGGCCCAGACGGCCGCTCCGCCGCCCTGCGAGTAGCCGCGGAAGAGCACCTTGGCGTCGGCGGCCAGCTTCGCCTCCGGCAGGCGTTGCGCGGCGCGGACCGCGTCGATCAGCGCCGGGCCTTCCGAACGCCCGACCACGTAGGTCGTCTTCGGATCCTGGCGGTAACCCTCGTAGTCGGTCAGCGCGACGGCGTACCCGGCGTCGAGCGCGTCATCGAGACCGGACTGCTCGTAGAACGCGCCGATGTCGATCATCTTCGACGGTGCGCAGTCGAACGCCGGTCCCTGCGTACCGGCGCCGAACGAGACGATCGGCGCCTTCGCCGGGTCGACGTTCTTCGGCACCAGCACCGTCCCGGTCACCGCGTCCGGCCGCCCGAGGGCGTCCGTCGACAGGTACATGACCTGCCACGCGTTGACGGAATCCTTACGCGGCCCGGCTTTCGAGACACGCGAGCGGATGATGTCACCCGGCTTGCCCGCGGGGAGCGGGGACGGCGGGGTGTAGAACGAGTCGTCGGACGCCGCGGGAGCGGCGGAACTCGCCGGGCTCACGCTCAGCGCGGTCAGCACACCGGCGGACAGGACGATCGCCAGCGCGGCGGCGAGTGTCCGGCGGGATGGGCGGGGGAACGAGATCGGCACGGCCGGGCCTCCAGAGTGCGGGTCGGGTTCAGGCGTTGCCGTAGACCTGGCGGCAGGTCTGGGATTCGGCGAAGGCGAGGTCCAGTTCCGGGTTGGCGCGGAGGGGTTTGATCGGTCCCTCCGGCTCGCTCAGCCCGCTCATCGTGCTGTCGGCGTCGGCGATCACCTTGTCGAGACTCGCCTTGTCGGTGACCTTCGCGTCCTGCATCTTCGCCAGGGTGGCGGTCACCTTCGACTTGGTCTCGTCAAGTGTGGTGGTGGCTTTGTCCACAGCGGACTGTCCATCCGGGACCGGCGGCACGCCGGCGTTGCGAATGCCGCCCGCCATGTCGTCGAGCGCCACGGTGAGCGAGTTCAGGAAGCCCACCATCGCGGACTTCGCGCCCTGCGGGTTGCCGGGGTCGAACGCGGGCGGCTGGGCCAGCTTCGCCGAACCGGCCGCCACTCCGGAGCACACCTTGTCCACCCAGGCGAGCGCGGCGGGGTCGGCGTGCCTGCCGGAGTCGGCGGGTTCGTCGGACCCGCAGGCGGTCAGCAGGATTGCCGCGGCGGACGCGGAGAGGGTGGCGAACGCGATTCGCGCTGCCGTGCGGCGCATTCTCTTCATGGTTTCCCCGTCGAATTCGGCGAAAGAGGGCCGGCCGCGGCACGACGCGCGGAAATCCGCGGTGGTCGGCGATGACCGGCATGCTGAACCGCGAGGTTACTCACGAAAGATTCCCGCAGGCAAGCAGATCGGCGCGGCAGGGAAGTGAGAAAAAGGCGATTGGCACGTACGAGATAATTTCGCGAGGTGTGGTTGTCACCCGCGTCAGCGGTTCCGCAGGTCGCCTCTGGTGGCTCTGTGCTGGGGAAACCCATGTACCGTTACTAGGAAACGGACAGTCGCACCGTGCCAGCGTGACAATTTACCGGCGACGCGTCAACTTTTCCCGGTAAGCCCTTGATAGCAGTGCTCCCGCCTCGTTAGTTTACTGTTCGGTTGCGATCCGTCAGACATCGTCGCTACCCGGAGAATTCTCTCGGGCCGATATTCATTGCTCTGGGGAATTGTACGCCGTTTCGTATCATCGTTGATACCACGGAAGGACGATCGTGAGTCACCGTAGAGGAACCAAGAAGGCGGTCGCCGTCGCCGCTGCCGGTGCCGTGGGGCTTGCCACCGCGGTACTCGTGGTCGGCGCACAGGCCAGTGTCGCCGAACCGATTTCGCTCTCGCTCAACTACCACTGCGATTACCCGCTCGTGGGCTCCCAGGCGCTGAAGGTGGTGATCAACACCGATCTCCCGTTGTCGGTCAAGACCGGTCAGCCGACCGGCGCGTTCGACATCAAGGCGATCTCCACGATCAACGCGGAGACCGTCAGCGGGCTCAACCTGATCAGCGCGACGACGCTGGAAGGCCAGGCGGTCGCCGCGGCGACCGTGGCCGCCCCCGGGATGAACCTGCCGGTCAAGGTGCCGAACGAGCTGACCAAGACGAACATCCCGCCCTCCGGCGAGATGGTCATCAACGCGGCGGGCAAGACGCCCTCGCTGACCTTCAACACGCCCGGCGAAGCCAAGATCACCGTGAATGACCTGCAGCTGAAGGTCACTCCGCGCAAGGCCGACGGCTCCGTCACGGAGATCACCCCGGACGGCACGATCGACGCTCCGTGCAAGCAGGACCCGGGTCAGAACAACGTCCTGGCCACGATCAAGATCGGCGATGGTCCCACCCCCACCGGGACGACCACCACCACTCCGCCGAGCTCCACCACCACCCCGCCGAGCTCCACCACGACCCCGCCGACCACTACGACCACCCCCGGTGGTGGCGGGATCAAGTACGCGTTCGGCATCAAGGGTAAGACCGACCTGAAGGCGCTCGGCAGCACCGCGCCGATCAGCGGTGGTTTCGACGCGGATGTGGACCTCGCGTCGAAGAAGTTCACCGGCGACCTCAAGCTCGACCCGTCGAAGACCGACTTCAAGCTCTTCGGGTTCGTGCAGGGCAGCTCGGACATCATCGTCGAGCAGGTCGGCAAGCAGTCCGGTGAGCTCATCGGCACCGGGTTCAAGGCGAACGTCAAGTTCAACGTGTTCCTGCCGAAGGTGCAGGTGTTCGGGTTCCCGATCAGCAACGACCCGAAGTGCGGGACGGTCAGCCCGTCGACAAGCGAGATGACCACGGCACCGGACTTCAACCTGCTCAAGGGCGGGAAGCTGACCGGTACCTACGCGCTGTCGGGCCTGCAGAACTGTGGCTCGTTCAACGACATGATCAGCATGTTCACCAAGAGCGAGGGCAACACCCTCGATCTGGACCTCACCAAGAAGTAGTCAGGTAGCCGGTCCCCGTCGCCTCCCGCGACGGGGACCGGTGCCGTTTCCGGGAAGGCGACCATGCCCCTACGCATCAACGTCCGGATGCTGCTCGCGGCGGGCCTCATCGTCCTGCTCACCGCCGGCGGCCTGCTGTTCGTCGCCGTCCGCGGCGCGGCGGCGGGCACCCCCGTCGACAAGAAACTGTCGTTCACCTGCCCGTTCCCGCTGATCGGGTTGCAGAAGCTCGACGTGAACATCAAGGCCGACTTCGAGGTGCCGACAGCACCCGGCGGCAAGCTCAGCACCTCCGGGCTGACGATCACCGTGAACGTGCCGGACAAGGCGACACGCGGACTGAACCTCGTCGGCGCCAGCACCATCGAAGGCACCGCGGCGGCGGGCGTGACGCTGGTCAACGGCGACGCGAACCCCTTCCCGGTGCGCATTCCGCTGAACGTCGCCAAGACCGACCTCCCGCCGTCCGGCTCGTTCAGCACGGTGGCGACCGGCTCCGTGCCCACGGTGACACTGGCGAAACCGGGCAAGACCACCCTGACCGTCGGTGACTTCACCACCCGCCTGACCCCGAAGAAGGCCGACGGCTCGTTCACCGGGATCGGTTCGTTCACCTCGGACTGCGTGCTCGACCCCGGCCAGGACGCTGTCCTGCTCTCCTTCGACCTCGGCTCGACGCCGACGGGGCGCCAGTACTCGGTCGCCGGGAAGACCGGCGTCAAGGCACTGGGCGCGACCGCGCCGCTGACCGGTGGGTTCGACCTGAGCGCCACGTCGGCCACGGTCTTCACCGGTGGTCCGGTGTTCGACAAGGCGCATACCGACTTCCGGCTGTTCGGCTTCCTGCCGGGCACGGCCGATCTCGAGTTCGTCGCCGAAGGACCGCAAGGTGGCGACCTCGCCGGGACGGGTTTCGTCGCCAGGCCGCGGTTCACCACCGTCCTCCCGCTCGTCACGCTGATCGGCATGCCGGTCAGCACCGGGCCGGGCTGCAAGACGTCGGCCCCGTCCACGGCGGAACTGCGGACCGGGGACGGCTTCACCCTGGCGGCGGGCGGCAAACTCACCGGCACCTACTCGCTGGCGCCGCTGACCGGCTGCGGCGCGTTCACCTCGGCCCTGAGCACGTTCGTGCAAGGCGAGGGCAACACGTTCGATCTCGTGCTGACACCTCGCTAGTCACGCGAGATCTCCGTCCAATCACGCGAGATACGCCTCTGATCACGCGAGATCGCCGTTCAAGCACGCGAGATCGCCGCGAGGGGGCGCCGACCCTGGCTTTCCTGCGGCGTGAAGGGGACTTTCCCCGCATGGCATGCGGGGAAAGTCCCCTTCACGCACCCAGAACACCGCGGATCCGCGAATCTGACGGCCCGCGTCGCAGTATGGACGGTTCAGACGTCACGTACGGTGACTGGCCCCGTTGCCAGGACCTCGCCGTCGGGACGGAGGGCGCGACTCGCGTGCTTGAACTCCGCACACGCGAGATCGCCGTTGCGGACACCTGTTCTCACCACCATCGCAGTAGTCGGGCCGGAGGCGGGCCCGGTTCCCGGCGGCGGTAATCTGCCTCGCGACACCTCGGGACACCTGTTCCACCACCAAGGAACCACTGGTGAATCCCTGGGAGTGCCACGAAATGACGATTTCCGCGCCGGAGGCCGCCGTCCGCACGGTGGAACTGACCGTGTCGGGGATGACCTGCGCCGCTTGTTCGGCGCGGGTGGAGCGCACGCTGAACAAAATGGACGGTGTCCGCGCGTCGGTGAACTACGCGACCGAGCGCGCCACCGTGCAGGTTCCCGAAGCGCTGGCCGACGACGTCCTCATCGAGCGGGTCCGCAAATCCGGCTACACGGCGGAGATCCGCGGGGAAGAGGATCCGGACACCGGCTTCGCACGGGTCCGCGATCTCCGGCGGCGGCTGGTCGTCGCCGCTCTGCTGGCGATCCCGTTGGGGAACCTCTCGATCACCCTCGCCCTGGTGCCGCGACTGCGATTCCCCGGCTGGGAACTGCTGTGCCTCGTACTGGCCGTTCCCGTGGTGTTCTGGTCCGCGCTGCCGTTCCACCGCGCCACGCTGCGGAATCTCCGGCATCGTTCGTCCAGTATGGACACACTGGTGTCGCTGGGGGTGCTCTCGTCGTTCGCGTGGTCGGCGTGGTCCGCTTTCGCCGGTGGCGCCGAACCCGGGTACTGGATCGGTTTCGGCCCGACGGCGGCCGGGGCGGACGCGATCTACCTCGACGTCGCCGCGGGCGTGACCACCTTCCTGCTGGCGGGCCGGTACTTCGAAAGCCGGTCCCGGCGTAGCGCCGCCGGGTTGCTGGCGGCGCTGGACGCCTTGGCGGCCAAGGACGTCCGGGTGCTGCGCGACGGAGCCGAGCGGATGGTCCCGATCGGCGAACTGGCCGCCGGGGACCTGTTCGTGGTGAAACCGGGGGAGTCGATCGCCGCCGACGGCGTCGTCCACGGTGGACTGTCCACTGTGGACGTCAGCGCGGTGACCGGCGAACCGGTTCCCGCGGAGGTCGGCGAAGGGGACCGGCTCATCGGCGCCTCGGTGAACCGGGACGGCAGGCTGGTCGTGCGGGCGACCGCGGTCGGTGCGCACACCCAGCTGGCCCAGATGACCGCGCTGGCGGAACGCGCGCAGGCCCGCAAGGCCGCGGTGCAACGCCTGGTCGACCGGATCTGCGCGGTGTTCGTCCCCGCCGTGCTCGGCGTGGCCGTGCTGACGCTCGCGGTGTGGCTTCTCGCCGGGACACCCGCTCGCGAGGGTTTCGCGGCGGCCGTCGCCGTCCTGATCATCGCCTGCCCGTGCGCGCTCGGGCTGGCCACGCCCACCGCGCTCATGGCAGGCGTCGGCCGCGGTGCTCAGCTGGGCATTCTCATCAAGGGACCGGACGCGCTCGAAGCGAGCCGCACGGTGGACACCGTGGTGCTGGACAAGACCGGCACCGTCACCACGGGGAAGATGACCGTCACCGCGTGCCGTCCCGCCGACGGGTTCACCCTCCCTGAGGTGCTGCGGTTCGCCGGGGCCGTCGAGGCCGGTTCGGAACACGCCATCGCGGCCGCCGTGGTGACCGCGGCGAGGGCCGAGCTGCCGGATCTGCCCCCGGTCGAGGGATTCGGCGCGTTGCCGGGGCTCGGCGCAAAGGGCGAGGTCGAGGGGCACGAGGTCCTCGTCGTCAACGCGCGGCTTTTCGGCGATCGGGAGATCGACATCTCGGACGAGGTGGCGGACAAGCTGGCCGACGCCGAACGAGACGGCGCGACGGCGATCCTCGTCGCGGTGGACGGCCGGGTCGCCGGGCATCTGGTGATCCGGGACGTCGTGAAGCCGTCGGCGAAGGCCGCGGTCGAAGCCCTGCACGCGCTCGGACTCCGGACCGTGCTGCTGACCGGCGACAACGAGGCCGCCGCCAGGCTGGTCGCGGACGAGATCGGCGTCTCCGACGTCCGCGCCGGCGTCCTGCCAGCCGAGAAGGCCGAGGTCATCGAGGAACTGCGGGCCGGGGGAGCACGGGTCGCGATGGTCGGCGACGGGATCAACGACGGCCCGGCACTGGCCACCGCGGATCTCGGCATGGCGATGGCGCGGGGCAGCGACATCGCGCTGCGCTCGGCCGACATCGTGCTGGTCCGGGAAGACCTGCGGGTGGTCCCCGACGCCATCCGGCTCGCCGATCGCACCCTGCGCATCATCAGGGGGAACCTGGCCTGGGCGTTCGGCTACAACGTCGCCGCGATCCCGCTGGCCGCGCTGGGGCTGCTGAACCCGCTGATCGCCGGGGCGGCGATGTCACTGTCGTCCGTGCTCGTCGTGTCCAACAGTCTCCGGCTCAAGGACTTCGGCCGGGCGGACCGACGCGCTGCGTGACACTTCCGGGTGGTTTTGTACCATCGCCCCGGACAAGGGGGCCTTCGTGAAGCCGTTGAACACCGGCGAACCCACCGGCGTGGGGCGCTACCGGGTGTTCGCCGCGCTCGGAGAGGGCGGGATGGGCCGGGTGCTGCTCGGGATCTCCTCCGACGGGCGCCTGGTCGCGATCAAGCAGGTCCACCCGGGATTCGCGCACGATCCCGGCTTCCGTGAGCGGTTCCGCCGCGAGGTCGAGACGTCGCGTCTGGTCTCCGGCGCGTACACCGCCCCGGTCATGGACGCGGATCCGAACGCGCCGACCCCGTGGCTGGCCTCGGTGTTCGTGCCGGGACCGTCGTTGTCCGAGGCGGTGACCGCGGACGGGCCGCTGCCGCCGATGGCGGTCCGGCATCTCGCCGCGGGGCTCGCGCTGGCGCTGGGCGACATCCACCGCGCCGGGCTGATCCACCGGGACCTGAAGCCGAGCAACGTCATCCTCACCGGTGACGGCCCCCGGGTGATCGACTTCGGGATCGCCCGCGCCGTCGAAGGCGACTCGGAGCTCACGCACACCGGCGCGATCATCGGCTCGCCCGGGTTCATGTCGCCGGAGCAGGCCGAGGGCAAACCGCTGACTCCGGCGAGCGACATGTTCTCGTTCGGCGCGCTGCTGGTGATGGCCGCGACCGGGACGAATCCCTTCACCGGAACGTCCACTCCGCACACTCTGTACAACGTCGTGCACGTCCAGCCCGACCTGCGGCACCTTCCGCCGGAGCTCCGGCAGATCGTCGAGCCGTGCCTGGCGAAGAACCCGGCGGACCGGCCGTCCCCGGCCTGGGTGCTGGAGCGGCTCGGTCCGATCCCGCCGACGACCAGCCCGTGGCCGCCGGTGGTGCCGCACCTCATCGAGGCACAGCAGGCCGAGGTCCGGCGGCTGCTGAACCCGCCTCTGCCGAAGCGGTCCCGGCGGGGCCTATACGCGGGACTCGCCGCGGCCGCCGTCGTACTGCTGGCCGGTGGCGTCATCACGGCGATCTCGTTGAACAAGGAGGATCCGCCTCCGGCCGTGGCCGCGCCGAGTTCACCGCAGCTGCCGGACGAACCGGTCGCCACCCCGGTCAACCAGGATCCGCTCGGCCCGGACAATCTGCGCCGGGTGAATCTGTGCAAGGTGCTCAACGGGCGCGACGTGCCAGGGTTCGGCAAGCTGAGCACGGAGATCGACATCCATTTCGACTCGTGCACGTACTCCTCGCCCGCGGGCAAGTGGCTGGATCTGAAGGTCGGTGGCGACCTGATCGAAGGTGAAGCGGGTGGCGAGCTGGAGGGGCTTCCTCTGCGCGTCAAGGGGTCCGACGACTCGTGTGCGGTCGCGGTCCCCGTCACCGGGCTGCCGAACACGAAACTCAGCACCGAGGTGAACGCGATGTCCACAAAGGACGAGGCATGCTCGGTCGTGAAGGCGGCGCTCACCGACGCGGTCAAACGGATCCGGGCCGGTGGCCAAGATCGCGAGCTTCCAGCGGGCACGCTCGCGCCGCTGGACCCGTGCGCGCTGGTCGGCCCCGCGACCACGGACCGGCTGATCGGGCCGGTGATCGAAACGGTTCGCGAGCATCTGCACCAATGCTGGTACGACGCGGCGGGCAGTGTCCGGGTGAGCCTCGTGCGCGCCTACCCGCCACAGCAGACGAAGGACTCGTACTACACGGGTTCCGCCACCCTGGATCTCGGCGGTACCAAGGTGTACCTGGCGAAGAAGGACGACGGCGTCGCTCGCTCCAGCTGTTCGCTGACCTGGCAGCACCGGTCCGTCAGCGACCGTGACGGGGAGAACGTCGAGCTGGCCGTCGGCACCAGCGGGACGAAGATGACCGCCGACGAGGCGTGCGAGAAGGCCAAGGGCTTCGCCGAGGCACTGTTGCCGAAACTTCCGAAACCCTAGGGCTGGCCAGTGAAACCGTTGAACCCCGCCGAACCCCGGCAGATCGGCCCGTACCGGATCATCGCCGAGATCGGCGAAGGCGGCATGGGCCGGGTCGTGCTGGGCCTCGCGCCGGACGGCAGGCTCGTCGCGGTCAAGCAGTTGCACGCCCAGTTCGCTCACGATCCGCGCTTCCGTGAACGGTTCCGGCGTGAGGTCGCCACCTCACGTCTGGTGTCCGGCGCCTACACCGCCGCGGTCATGGACGCCGACGCGGAGGCGGAAACTCCGTGGCTCGCGTCGGTCTTCGTCACCGGACCGTCCTTGAAGGAAGCAGTGGACGCGACCGGACCGCTACCCGCCGAGTCGGTGCGCCTGCTGGCGTCCGGGCTCGCGGCCGCGCTGACCGAGATCCACCGCGCCGGTCTGATCCACCGGGACCTCAAGCCCAGCAACATCATCCTGACGAGTGACGGGCCCAGGGTGATCGACTTCGGCATCGCGCGAGTGGCGGAGGAGGTGCAGGACCTCACCGGAACGGGCGCGATCATCGGGTCACCCGCGTTCATGTCGCCGGAGCAGGCGGGTAGCGGGCAGGTCACCGGGGCGAGCGACGTGTTCTCCCTCGGCGCGATCCTGGTCATGGCCGCGACCGGACGCGGTCCCTTCACCGGCCCGACCGCACCGCAGACGCTGTATAACGTCGTTCACGCCGCCGCGGACTTCGCCGATGCCCCGGCGGAGATCCGGCAGCTCGCCGAGCCGTGCCTGGCCAAAGACCCCGCACGGAGGCCGACCCCGGAACAGATCCTCGACTTCCTCGGTCCGGTGCCACCGGCTGCCGCTCCCTGGCCGCCCGCCGTGCACGCCCGGATCCAGCAGCAGGACGCCGAGGTACGGTCGGTGCTGGCCCTGCCGCTGCCGATCTGGCGGCCGCCGACGAAGAAGATGGCGCCACGGACGAAGAAGATCCTGTTCGGCGCGCTCGCCGGGGTCGTCCTGCTCGTCGTCGCGGGAATCGTCGCGCTCAGCCTCTCCATCGCCGACTACGCCAAACCCCAGGACCCCGGAGCGACGTCGCTGGCGGCGTCCGAGGCGCTCAGCCCGGACCGGCTGCGCCTCGCCGATCCGTGCAAGGTGCTCGCCGGCCGGTTCGTGCAGGAGTTCGGCACCCTGAAGCCGGAAACGGATCCGATCTACCCGGCGCGCTGCAAGTACACCGGCCTCGACGACGTCTCCTTCGAGGTCAAGCTCGGCGAAGGTGTGACCACCAGCAGCCTCGAGCGGACCGACCGGGCCGCCGAGGGCCTTCCGTTGCTGCGCAGCACGATCAGCGGCGGATGCGACTCGGTGGTCCAGCTTCCGGCGGATCGACGGCTCGGCGTGATCGTCTCCCACCCGAGCCGGGACGGTGACCCCTGCAAGGCCGCCGCCGACCTGCTGACCGCGGCTCTCACCCGGCTGCGCACGCACGAGGTCGACCGCGCCGGTGACCCGGCGAGCCTGCTCCCGCTCGACCCGTGCGCGGTCGCCGATCAGGCGGTGCTCGGCAAGAACATGCCCAACACGCAACCCGTTCCGCGGACGCTGCGGATCTGCGAGTGGCAGGGCGGCGGGGACATGCTGACCGTCGAGTTGCAGCGGGGCGCCTACGCGCCCGAAGGGTCGCCTGTCGACCTCGGCAATGGCGTCACCGGCGACATCCGGGAATTCGGGGACTCGAACTGCGTCGTGACCTGGCGGCACCGCCCGCTGACCGACCGCGAGGTCGAGCACGTCGCCGTCCGGCTGCTCGCCCGGGAGGGGAGCGGGAGTTCCTGCGACCGGACCAAGGCGATCGCGGGCTCGGTCGCTTCGCGGCTGCCGAAACCCTGACCTGCCTGGGTTTCGATCGAGAAGGGGAACCCCTGTGCGGGCCCGGAAACGGGTCCGCTAAGCTAGCTCCCGTACGAACAACTTCATCACGCGCGTTTAGCTCAGCGGGAGAGCGCTTCCCTGACACGGAAGAGGTCACTGGTTCAATCCCAGTATCGCGCACCAGGTTCACTTCCCCGGTGAACCGGAGTTCGTACCGCGGGCGATTAGCTCAGGGGGAGAGCGCTTCGTTCACACCGAAGAGGTCACTGGTTCGATCCCAGTATCGCCCACAGCAAGCAAGGCCCCGTCTTTCGAGACGGGGCCTTTTGCGTTGCGCGGGTGTGGGTTTCTGTGTCTGGAGGGACGAAAGTGTCTTAGGTACCTACTGGGTTCGGGGTGTGGTTGGTCGCGGGTTCGGTCCGTGAAGGCCGCGTCGCGACTGCCGGGTGGCTGTGTCGCGAAAGCCACTTTCGGGACATCAGGTGTCGCGAAAGTGGCTTTCGCGACACCTGGGGTGGCGGCCGTGCTCAACACCTGAGTCACCCGTCGGCCGGGTAGGTCGTGAGTGGCAGGACGGATAGGGCCGACCGTGTCTTAGGTACGTACTGCTGGTGTTCGGGTGGCGGTTTCGCGTGTCTGGATGGACAACACGCGTGACTGGGCGGAGAACACGCGGCGAATCCGACCCTGGTCAGCGCAGGGACTCGAGCATCGGCGTGAGCGTGTCCATCGTCGCGGAGAGGTCGGACTTCGGGTCGGGGGAGTGGGCGAGCCAGACGGCGGCCTCGTTCATCGCACCGGAAAGCAGGCGTACCAACGGTTCCACCGGTCGCTTCGCCAGGACGCCGTCGGTCATCAGTCCGGTCAGCGCTTCGGCGAGGTGCCGGGCGGAGGACTCGTCGTCGAGTTCTCGCCAGTCTTGCCAGCCCAGGACGGATGGGCCGTCCAGCAGCATGATCTGCTGGATCTCCGGATCGGTCGCCGCGGCGAGGAAGGCGCGGCAGCCCGCTAGCAGTCCCGTCCACGGGTCCGGCGCGGAATCCGCGGCCTGCGCGACCTGCTCGCCGACGTCGTGTTGCACGGTGGAGAGGACGTGCCGGAACAGGTCCGCTTTGCTGCTGAAGTGGTGGTAGAGCGCGCCTTTGCTCACGCCCGCGGTCTGGGCGATGGTCTCCAGTCCGACGTTGCCGTAGCCGTGCTCGGCGAACAGACGGCGTGCGGTGGCGGTCAACGCCTCCATTGTCTCTTCGCGCTGCTGCTGTTTCGTGCGGGCCATGCCCGAATCTTGACATACCGACCGTCGGTTGGCTAACTTCGAAGAAACAAACCGACGGTCGGTATTGTTACTGAGACTAGGTGGCGTCATGCGACTGACCAGCTTCTATCCCGTCCTCATGACCGAGCGGCTCACCGAGACGCGCGACTTCTACTGCGGTCACTTCGGCTTCGAGCTCACCTTCGAGGCCGATTGGTACGTCAGCCTCAAGCGCGGCGAGTGGGAGCTCGCGATCCTCGCGCCGGGCCACGGCACCATCCCCGGCGGGTTCGGCAGACCGGTCCAGGGGCTGTTGCTGAACTTCGAGGTCGACGACGTCGACGCCGAGCACCGGCGGCTGGTCGTCGAGGCGGGCCTGACCGAGGCGCTTTCCTTGCGCAGCGAGGAGTTCGGGCAGCGGCACTTCATCGTCGCCGACCCCAACGGCGTGCTGATCGACGTGATCCAGC
Organism: Amycolatopsis sp. cmx-11-12; assembly: GCF_046269425.1. Classification (NCBI taxonomy): domain Bacteria; kingdom Bacillati; phylum Actinomycetota; class Actinomycetes; order Pseudonocardiales; family Pseudonocardiaceae; genus Amycolatopsis; species Amycolatopsis sp. cmx-11-12. The sequence continues at coordinate 125,422 of NZ_JADNQM010000005.1, forward strand.
AGATCCCGCCGACCGGCGAGTACGCCGAGCAGTTCACCGACGAGGCGCGCCCGCGCTGACGAGCACGGCCAGGACGAACAGTCCACAAGCGACGGCCGCGGACACCTGGAGTCCGGTGGTGCAAGCGGCTCGCGCGGCTTCGAGCAACTCGTCGGCTAAACGCGGCGTGAGGCCCGAGGCGGCGGTTTCCGCTTGCGCCGGCCCGGACAGGGCGAGTCGCCGTGCCGGTTCGGAAACGCCGGACGGGACGGCCAGGTGTCCCGCGTACACGGCGGCCGCCAGTGACCCGAACACGGTCGTCCCGAAACCCGCGCCCAGTTCGTAGCCGGTCTTCTCCACCGCCGCGGCGCCCCCGGCCTGGTCCGCGGACGTCGCCGAAAGCAGGGTGTCGGTGCTCGAAGTGAGCGCGAGTGCCATGCCCAGTCCCAATCCCGCCAGCCCGGCCCCGAGCACCACCGGTGACGTCAGCGCGGCCGAGCCAGCCGCCGGGACCAGCAGCGACACCGCCGCGACGGCGAATCCGGCCGTCCGGACGCGGGCGTTGCCGAACCGCTCCAGCAGCGAAGGCGTCACGACGCTGCCGACGGCCGACGCGCCGAGCACCAGGAGCAGCCGGGCGGCGGCAGCTGTCGGGGAGAGGCCGAGCACCACTTGCAGGTACTGGGCGAACAGCAGGCCGAGGCCGACGAGAGTGCTCATCACCAGCAGTACCCCACCGACGGCGGCACGTACTCCGGGAAGGCGGAACAACGTGAGGTCGAGCAACGGCGGATCGGTCCGGCGCTGACGGCGCAGGAACAGTCCGATGAGGACACAGCCGGTCACGCCCGAAGCGACGGCTGGGAGCCAGGAACCCGGCTGGCCGACGGCGAACGCGATGCCGAGGACACCGCCCGCCGCGAGACCCGCGCTGAGCGCGTCCCACGGTCGCCGTCCCGGCGGGTTCCGGGGCAGCCACCGCAACGCGAGCACCACCGCGGCCAGGATCACCGGCGGATTCAGCAGGAACGTGGCGCGCCAGCCCCACGTTTCGACGAGCACCCCGCCGAGGATCGGCCCGAACACCGAGCCGGTGCCCGCGATCCCACTGCACACCGCGATCGCCGTGCGGCGACGCCGCTGCTCCGGGAACAGTTCCCGGAGCAGCGACATCGTCACCGGCATGATCATCGCGCCGCCCACCCCGAGCACCGCGCGGAAGCCCAGCAGCACCGGGACGTTCGGCGCGAACGCGCACCCGAGCGACGCGATCCCGAACACGACGTACCCGGTGACCAGCACACGTCGCCGTCCGTACCGGTCGCCGAGGGTGCCGAAAGGCAGCAGCAGTGGCGCGGCGGTCAGCGGGTAGATCGCCACGATCCACACCTGCGCCACCGCACCGGGCCGCAGGTCGCGGACGAGGTCGGGCAACGCGACGTGTAGGACGGTCGCGTCGACCGCCACGAGGAAGAGCCCGGCGCCGAGCACCGCCAGCAGCGGCCAGGCGCGGTCGACCGCTCGCTCGGCCCGGGCCGTGGTCACAGGAGTCCCGCCAGATGCCTCGCCACGACGTCGACGTGCGGCGGGTCGACGACCGACAGGTGATGGGCTTCGATCGGCACGATCTCCAGGCCGGGGCACAGGTCCGCCCAACCCGCCGCGAGATCCGTGCGGGAATAACGCGGTTCCATCGCCAGTCCGGCCGCGTACTGCTCGACAGCCCGGTACAGCACGACCCGGCCGTCGTAGCGGCGGGGCGTACCGCGTTCGGCCGCCAGCGTGTCCAAAAAGGACTGACGCTGGTGTCGGAGCACACCGGGACTGAGCAAACCCGCCTCGGCGACCCGCCGCATGGTCAGCTCGATCTGCTCCTCTTCGGGCAGTGGCGCGAGTTCCTCATGTCCTAATTGGACTTCGCGGCCGTAGGTCCCTTCGACGTAGCCGGTGAACCGCAGGAATCGCCGGGCGGACGACGCCCGCGGATCGAGGTCCGGCTCCGGCAGCGGGAGCATGGTGTCGATCAGCGCGACGAACTCGACCTCCTCGCCTTCCTCCGCGAGCCGCGCGGCGACGCCGTAGGCCAGCGCTCCGCCGAACGACCAGCCCGCCAGCCGGTACGGCCGGTCGCGACGGTGCGCCCGCACCAGCGGCAGCAGTTGTTCGACACGTTCCTCGATACTGACACCGGGAACGCGTTCGAAGCCGATGCACGGCACCGAGGTGGGCAGCCGGTCCAGCAGCGGCCGGTAGACGGTGCACGTGCTGCCGCCGGGGTGGAACAGCAGCAGCGGCGCGACCCCGTCCTCGCCGGACGCCAGGACGTGTACGGGTCCCTGTTCCTCCCGCGTGTCGAGGACGGCACGGGCGACATCGGCGATGGCCGCGAGCGAATCGTGCCGCCGGAGTTCGGCGGCGTCGACCGGGGTGGCGAGTTCGGTGCTGAGCCCCTCGGCGAGCAGTTCGGCCAGCCGATCCGGGGTACCGGTCTCGGTCAGTCGGACATGCGTGCCACCCGCGTCGGACCCGGTGTGCTCCTGCCACAGGCGCAGCACCAGCCGGTCCGCCGCGTCCCAGGCACGACCCCGGGCGGGAAGCGGATCCTCGTCCTCGCGCGGCGCGAGATCGCGGCTGAGGTCGGCGAGCGTGGCGCCCCGGAGCACACTGGCGGCGTCGGGTTCGGTGCCGAACTCCCGGCGGACGGCCTCCCGGATCCGGTTCGCCATCAGGGAATCCAGCCCGAGTTCGACGAGTGGGACGTCCGCGTCGATGCGGTCGGCGCGCAAGCCCATGACGGCCGCGACGATCTCGGTCAGCCGGTTCCCGCCGGTGCTCCGGACAGGTTCGGGTTCGGTCGTGCGCGTCGCGAACGACGGCGGCTCCTCGGTGGAGGTGTACCAGTGCCGCTCGTGCCGCCACGGCATCGGCGGGACGTCGACGAGGCGGGCGCCGTCATCCGGATCGGCGGGGGTGATCCGCGTTCCCGCGCAGTAGAGTTCGGCCGCTGCGGCGCCCAGCGCGCGGACCTCGTCCTGGCCCCGGCGCAGGGTTCCGGTGACGACGGCGTCGTGAATGCCCTCGGCCGCGAGCGTCCGCGCCACCGATCCCCGCAGGATCGGATGCGGTGAGACCTCGACGAAGACGCGGTGCCCGTCCGCGGCGGCTGCCGCCACGGCCTGCCGGAACCGCACCGGACGGCGCAGATGCGCGGCCCAGTACCCGGCGTCGAAGTCCGGCGGATCCGTCGGATCGGTCGAAACCGTGTCGTACCAAGGCACCGTCGGACGGCGTCCGCCCAGTTCGGCGAGCGCCTCCCGGAGCGCGGGAAGGACGGGGTCGACGCGAGCGGAGTGCCCGGCGACCTCGACCGGCAGCCGTCGCGCGGTGAGCCCGGCGGCCTCGAGTTCCGCGACGAGCAGGTCGAGGACGGTCGCGTCCCCGGCCACGGTCAACTGACCCGGCGCGGATTCGACGGCGAGTTCGATATCGGGGTACAGCTCGAGTTCCTCCGGCGCCAGTTCCACCGCCGCCATCGCTCCTCCCGGACCGATCGTGCCCAGGAGCCGGGCACGGGTCGCGACCAGGTGGACGGCCTCGTCGGGGGTGAGCACGCCGCTCACCACAGCGGCGGCCGCGGAACCCAGTGAGTGCCCGATGACGGCCGACGGCCGCACTCCGAGCGCCTCCCACTGCGCGGCCAGCGCGATCTGCGTCCCGAAGATCGCCGCCTGGGTTTCGGGCAAGGGCAACGGATCCCCGGTGGTGAGCAGGGAACGCAGCGAGCGGCCGGTGTGTTCGGTGAACAGATCACCGAGTTTGTCGACCTGTGCGGCGAACGCGGGCTCGGCGGCCAGCAAGCCGAGACCCATGCCAGGCCACTGGGAGCCGTGACCGGAGAACACGAACACTGGCCCGTCGGTGGTCCGGGAGGTTCCGACGGCCGCGCCCGCGGGCAGCGGATCGGCGCCGGAGCCGACGGCACGCAGCAGCACCGCCAGTTCCGCGGTGTCCCCGGCGACGACGGCGGCGCGATGCGGCCCGCCGTTGTCCCGCCGGAACAGCGTGTGCGTGACGTCGGCGAGAGAGAGCGGTGACGTGGATTCCAGCCAGTTCGCCAGTTGCGTCGCCCGTTCGGTGAGACGGTCGCGGGTGCGGGCCGACAGCAGTCCGATCCGGACGTCCGCGCGGTCCGGCGCCGGTTCCAGCACCGGGGCCTGTTCGAGGACGACGTGCGCGTTGGTCCCGCCGAAGCCGAACGCGGACACTCCGGCCGTGGCGCGGCCGGACCGGCGCGGCCAAGGCGTCGGTTCGGTCACCACCTTCAGGCGCAGGTCGTCGAACGGGATGTGCGGGTTGGGCGCGGCGAAGTGCAGCTGGGGCGGCAGTTCGTCGTGGGTCATCGCGAGCACGACCTTGATCAGCCCGGCGATCCCGGCGGCCGCCTCCGCGTGCGCGATGTTCGTCTTCACCGAACCGATCAGCAACGGGGCGTCGGCCGGCCGGTCCTTGCCGAGGACGGCGCCGAGCGAGCGGGCCTCGATCGGGTCGCCGAGCAGGGTGCCGGTGCCGTGCGCCTCGACGTAGTCCACAGTGGACGGATCGAGCCGGGCGCCGTGGTACGCCGTGCGCAGCATGTCCTGCTGGGCGACGGGATTCGGCGCCGCCAGGCCTTGGGATCGGCCGTCGGAGTTGACCGCGGTGGAGCGGATCACCGCGAGCACCCGGTCGCCGTCGTACTCCGCGTCCGCCAGTCGCTTGAGCACGATGACGCCGCAGCCTTCCGCACGCGCGATGCCGTCGGCGCCCGCGGCGAACGTCTTGCAGCGACCGTCCTCGGCGAGCAGGCCCGCCGCCGCGAACGCGGCCGTCGGTCCGGGCAGCAGCATGAGGTTCACCCCGCCGGCCAGTGCGAGATCGGCCTCGCCGTCGCGCAGCGCGCGCACCGCGTGGTGCACCGCGACCAGCGACGAGGAGCAGGCGGTGTCCACCGCCATACTCGGCCCGCGCAGGTCGTAGATGTAGGACAGTCGATTGGCCGAGATGCTCCCGGCCGCGCCGGTGGCCGTCCACAGGTCCACCTCGCCGCCCGCCATCGTGAGGTGCCCGTAGTCGTGGGTGGAGATCCCGGTGAACACGCCGGTCCGGCTGCCGCGCAGGGAAACCGGGGCGATCCCGGCGTGCTCCAGTGCAGCCCAGGCGACCTCCAGGAGCATCCGCTGCTGTGGGTCCATTGTGGACGCCTCGCGCGGGGTTATGCCGAAGTGATCGGCGTCGAAACCGGCGACGTCGTCCAGGAATCCGCCGACGATCGGGGCCGCGGCCGCGGTCCACCGTCCGGGTGGCGCGGTCCGGACGGCGTCCCGCCCGCTGCTCAGCAGGTCCCAGAACTCTTCGAGACCGTTCGCGCCCGGCCAGCGGCAGCCGAGGCCGACGACGGCGATCGGATCGGTCCGGCGACGGTCCGTGCCGGTCACCTCCGGTTCCGGTTCGGTGCCGCCGGTGAGGGAGCGGGCGAGGTGGTCGAGGGTCGGGCTTTCCCACAGCAGGGTCGCCGGGAGCGGCGTGCCGAGCAGGTCTTCGAGATCCGCGGCGATGCCGACGGCCTGACGGGAGGACAGGCCGTAGTCACTGAGCGGACGGTCGGTTTCGAGCCGGGCGGCGTCCACGCCGATGTGCTCGGCGACGGTATCGAGCAGCCAGCGGCGCAGTGCGGGGGTGTCGAGCGTCGGGTTTCTCATCGCACCAGGGCCTTTCCGTAGTCGCCTGCGAGGTAACGGTCGCGGCAGGCGCTGCGCGCGATCTTGCCGCTGGAGGTGCGCGGGACCAGTCCCGCCGGGACGAGCACGACGTCACGCAGGGAAAGGCCGTGCGCGTCGGAGACGAGCCGCCGGATCGAGGCGGCGAGGGCTCGTTCGTCCTCGGTGGTCAGTTCACTGTGGCCGCGGTGTTCGGCGACGATGACCGCGGCTTCGGTGTCGGTGCCTTCGACTGCGAACGAGGCGACACTGCCGGGGCGGATGTCGTGATCGGCCGAGGCGGCGGTCGCTTCGACGTCCTGCGGATAGTGGTTGCGACCGTCGACGATGAGCAGGTCCTTGATGCGGCCGGCGATGTAGACCTCGCCGTCGTACCGGACGCCGAGGTCGCCGGTACGGAGCCAGGGCCACTCGGGGAGTCCCGGGTGATCACCGGTCAGCCGGGCGCCGAAGGTCTCGGTGCTCTCCAAGGGTTTCTGCCAGTAGCCGGTGCCGACGTTGGGACCGTGGACCCAGATTTCGCCGACCGAGCCGTCTTCCAGCGCGACACCGGTTTCCGGGTCGACCAGCGCGACGTGCTGGCCGACGGGGACACCGCAGGCGACGAGCTTGAGGCCGTCGTCGGCCTGCCGCGCGACGCCAGCCCCGAGCGCGGCGCGGTCGAACGTGGTGACCCGCGGCGGCACGCCGGGTCCGGTCGTGACGAAGACGGTCGCCTCGGCGAGGCCGTAGGCGGGCCGGGTCTTGTCCGGCGTGTACCCGGAATCGGCGAACGCGGCGTGGAACCGGTCCAGTACGCCGGGGTTGATCGGTTCGGCGCCGTTGACGATCGCGGCGACGCGGTCGAGGCGGAGCCGGGCGCGGTCCTCTTCGCGCACCCGGGTCGCGCTGTAGTGGAAGGCGAAGTTCGGCGCGGCACTCCAGCTTCCCTTGTGGTCGCTCAGCAACTCCAGCCAGCGGACCGGGCGTTCGATGAAGGCGAGCGGATCCATCAGCACGGACCGCATGCCCATCGCCAGCGGCGTGATCAGGCCGAGCACGAGACCCATGTCGTGGAACAGCGGCAGCCACGACACGGTGCTGCCAGCCGGGTCGATGCCGAGCCCGTGCACGGCCTGCCTGACGTTGGCCAGCACGTTCTCGTGGGTCAGCACCACGCCGGCCGGGGTGCGGGTCGAACCGGACGTGTACTGGAGGTAGGCCACGTCCTCCGGCGCCGCGGCCGGGGCCGGCCACGCGGGGCCTTCGGCGGGCTGGTCGACCGCGACGACGGCGACGTGTTCGCCGCCGGGCAGTCCGACGAGGAACTCGCGGACCGCGTCCTCGGCCGCGGCGGTGGTGACCACGGCGGCAGGGGAGCAGTCGGTCAGCACCGCGGCGAGCCGTCCGGCGTGCCCCGGCAGTCCGGGGTCGAACAGCGGCACGGCGATCGCGCCCGCGGTGATCGCGCCGAGGAAACCGACGACGTAGTCCGCGCTCTGCGGGCATAGCACGGCCACCCGGTCACCAGGCCGGACGGAGAGTGCCCCCGCGACGCCGTCGACGCGGTCCTGGAGTTGCCGCCAAGTCAGGGTCTTCCGCCGCCCGGCGCGATCGGTCGCGAAGTCGGCGAAGGTCAGCGCGGGCCGATCGCCGTCGGTGTCCGCCCAATGCCGGAGGCAGGCGGGGAGGGTGGTGCCGGCCGTGGCGGGCAGGTTTTCAGGGGCCAGGGACATGGCGTCTCCTCGGGGTTCGGCAAGGTTGGTGCGGGGTTCAGCGGCCGAGCGGTCCGGCGGCGTGCTGCCAGGCGGCGACGGCGAGGGCGTCGAGATCGAGGCCGGTGGTTCCGGCGTCACGAAGCACGACCAGCACGTCGTCGGCGGCGATGGCGACGGTGCGCAGGCGCAGTCCTGGCAGCTCGGGGGGCTGTCCGGGTAGCGTCAGGAGTTGTTGGTACGAAAGGGTTTTCGCGCCCTGGACGGCGGGCGCGGGGTGGACGGTGACGGTCGACACCGCGGTACCGGCCGCGTCGTCGACCGTCACCTTCGAGCACTGCACGGCCTGCGCGGCCCACGCCGTCAGGTCGGGCGGGTTCGTCGTACGCGCTACGAGTTCGGAGACCTGCCCGCCGGGCACGGCGGACTGGAAACCCTGACCGGTGGCGGTGGAGCCGACCAGCCTGCCGTGGACGACGTCTTCGCAGCCTCCGACGTCGATCCGGCTCTCCTCACGGTCCGAGGTGGACAGCGCCGTGCCCAGGTCGAAACCGTCGCGCGCGGACGCCTTCGGCACGGTCTCCGGCGGCAGGAGGGCGGCAGGCGGAACGGCGGGCGGAGGCGGCGCCGCGGCCGCCTGAATCGATTCTCCGGGCAGGCCGGAAATGGTCGCCACCGCGGCGGCGGAGACGACGAGCGCGCGAATTCGGGCAGCCATGAATAGCCCTTTCGGAAGGGTCCTGATGGGGTCGCGGTCCCTTCGGTGGGACGCAGGCGCCAGGGTCGCGTCAGCGGACGCCGAACCTGGGCGGCACGACGAAGGCTACGGCGGGAAATCGAATACCGGAAGGTATCAAGAGAACGTAAATGTCCTTCGTGTACTGGGTGTGACCTGCGACTTCCGAGCTTTCCGCAGGTGCGTGCGCCAGTTTGGTACCACCGTGCCAGTGTCGCTCACCGTCCGTGAGCGCTGGGTCACCCTGATGGGGGAGGTGGACGCATTTCTTGTTTCCCTGGCATTCACATTGTCCTCCCGGAATGTGGGCAGGACAATTGCTCGGAGGGGGCTCTTCCGCTTAACGTGTCGGCACCTCCGGATTTCTTTTGCGGGTAATCGCCGTCACATTTTCGAATTCTGTCGAACGACCGGGACAAAGGATTACGTATGCGCATTACTTCGAGGCGGCTGCGGGCCGTCGCGCTGCTGGCGGCCGTGACGTGCTCGCTGCCGAGCGTCGCCGCCGCCCCGGCACTGGCCGAGAGCGGTGTCCCGGACGCCCGGGCCGACGACGGCTCGCACGTCGTCGCCCAGACCACTGTGGACGGTGATCCGCGGATGCTGGACCTCACCGTGCGCTCGGTCGGCGTCGGGAGTTACGCGATGGTCCGGGTGATCCTGCCGTCGGGATGGGACACCGAACCGGACCGGAAGTGGCCTGCCGTCTACCTGCTCGCCGGGGAGACGCGACTGCAGGACTACCGCGGGTGGACCGCGAACACCGACATCCGGAAGCTCGCCGACGATGCCGGCGCGCTGGTGGTGATGCCGGGTTCCGGTTCCGCGGGGTTCTTTTCCGACTGGTGGAATTACGGCAAGGACGTCGTCCTCAATCAGTGGGAGACGTTCACCGCGGTCGAGATCCCGCAGCTGATCGATCGTGGCTATCGCGGCGACGGCAGGCGGGTGGCGGCCGGGCTCTCGCTCGGCGGATACGGCGCGGTGGAACTCGCCGCCCGGCGGCCGGGGGTGTTCCGGTTCGCCGGGTCGTTCAGCGGCAACCTCAACCCGACCGGCCCGTACGGCGAGCTGCTGACCAGCGCGATCGTCGCCTCGGCCCGGCAGGATCCCGAGGCGCTCTGGGGCGACCGGCGGCGCCAGGCGTCCCGCTGGGACGCGCACGATCCGCTGGTGAACGCCGATCGCCTGCGCGGCACCGAGCTGTACCTGTCGACGGGCAACGGCCTGCCGGGACCGTTCGACGGCAAGCTCCCGGTCGACGTGCTGCCCGGCGCGATGCTGCTCGAATTCCTGTGCTCCGGCCAGACCACCGCGATGGCGGACCGGCTGAGCCGCCTCGGTGTCCCGGTCATGACGGATTTCTACGGGCCGGGTACGCACCACTGGGCGTACTGGCAGGACCAGTTGCACAAGACCTGGCCTCGGATGCTGCGCGCGCTGTCGGCGCCGGTGAAGGCGGGGGAGGCGTCGTGACTCGTCCGTCCTTTGTGGTCACCGGGGCTTCGAGCGGGATCGGGCGGGCCTGCGTGGCCGAACTCGTCCGGCGCGGCGCCCACGTCTGGGCCAGTGTGCGCACCGACGCGGACGAGACCGAGATCGCCCGCGTGTACGGCGAAGCGGTCTCCGTGCTGCGGATGGACCTCCGGGACGCGGCGTCGATCGCGGCGTGCGGCGAGAAGGTCGCGGCGGCGGGACCGTTGCGGGGCCTGGTGAACAACGCCGGGATGGCCCGCCCTGGACCGCTGGAACATGTCCCGCTCGAGGACTTCCGGCAGCAGTTGGAGGTCAATGTCACCGGTCAGCTCGCCGTCACGCAGGCGATGTTGCCCGCGTTGCGTGCCGCGCCCGGCGCCCGGGTGGTGACGGTCGGGTCGATGGGCGGGCGTATCGCCGGGCCGATGGTCGGGCCGTATCACACGTCGAAGTTCGCCTTGGTCGGCTTGACCGACAGTCTGCGCGCCGAACTGGCGCCGTCCGGGATCGGCGTGGTCCTCGTGGAGCCCGGCGCGGTCGCCACGTCGATCTGGCCACGCGCTCGCGTCGCCGCCGCGGAGGTGCGCGCCGCGTTGCCGGAGGTCGCGCGGGAAAGGTATGCGGCGCAATTGGACGAGGCGGAACGCAGTGCGGAGCGTTCCGCGCGGAACGGTGTCCCGCCGGAACAGGCCGCGCGGGTCGTCGTCCACGCGCTGACCGCTCGCCGTCCGGCACCGCGGTATCTGGTCGGCCGGGACGCGCGGATCGCGGCGGTGCTGGCGAACCTGCCGTTCCGGCTCCGTTATCGGCTGACCGCGGCGAAGCGATGAGCCGGCTCGTCGTGATCGTCGCTCCCGGTTCGCGCGGCGACGTCCAGCCGTGTATCGCCTTGGGCCGTGGTCTGGCCGTCGACGGCGATCGTGTGCGGGTGCTGGCGGCGGAGCGATTCCGGACGCTGGTGACCGGCCACGGTCTGGACTTCGCGCCGCTTTCGGCCGATCCGGGCGACGTCCTCGGTTCGGACGGGGGACGCGAATGGACCGAGGGCGGGCGTAATCCCGCGACGTTCCTGCGCGGGCTGCGGGGCGCGCTGGCTCCTGTGATGGAACGTTTGCTGGCGGATGTCCACAAAGGAGCGTCCGGGGCGGATCTCGTGCTCGCCCCGACACTGGGTTTCCTGGGCGCGCACCTGGGTGCCTCGCTCGGCGTGCCCGACGTCGAACTGCACTACCAGCCCAGCGTGCCGACCCGGGCGTTCGCGCATCCGTTGCTGCCGTGGTCTTCCAGGCTCGGTCCGTGCGGACGGCGGCTGAGCTTCCACGCCGTCGACAGCGTCGCCTGGCAGGTGCTGCGCCCCGAGGTGGACCGCTGGCGCGAGCACTCGCTCGGACTGCCCGCGGCCGGGGTGCGCGGCCCCTGTCGGAAGGAAACCCCGGTGCTGTGCGGGTTTTCCGACGCCGTCGTGCCCCGGCCGAAAGATTGGCCCACCAGGGTCCACGTCACCGGATACTGGTTCCTCGATGCTCCCGCCACGTGGAGGCCGGACCCGCGCCTGCGCGACTTCCTCGCTTCGGGGCCGCCGCCGGTGTACGTCGGTTTCGGCAGCATGCGGCCGTCGGAGGCGGAGCGGACCTTCGCCGCCGTCCGCACGGCGTTGCGCCGAGTCGGGCTCCGGGGTCTTCTCGGTACCGATGCCGAGTACGCCGACGACGATCTGTTGACGGTCCAGGACGTCCCGCACGCGTGGTTGTTCCCGCGCACCGCGGCGGTGGTGCATCACGGCGGCGCGGGCACGACCGCGGCGGCGTTGCGGGCAGGTGTCCCGGCGCTGGTCTGCCCGGTCTTCTCCGACCAGCCCTACTGGGGAGACCGCGTGTACCGCCTCGGCGCGGGCCCGCGCCCGCTGCCGTTACGGGAAGTCACCGCGGACGCCTTGACCACGCGACTGCTGGAGTTGTCCGGTAACCTCCTGTTCCGCCGCGGGGCGCAGTACGTCGCCGCGCGGCTGCGCGAGGAGGACGGGGTGGCGCGGGCCCGTGAGGTGCTGCGGGACGTGGGTCAGCGCGTCTCCGCGAGATAGGTGGCGAGGCAGTCGAAACAGGACTGCCAGCCGTCGACGTGCTCGTCGCGCTCCGTCACGGTCTCGAAGATCGCTTGGTGGAAGGTCATTTCGGTTTTGCCACCCCGGTCGGAGAGGACGATCGTGACGAGGGTGTCGTGGCTCCGCGCGCCTTCCGGCTCCTCCCAGGCGAAACTGAAGACGAGCCGCTCCGGCGGGACGATCTCGTGGTAGACCCCCGAGGCCCACAGGTCGGTCTCGCCGTCACTGACGCAGACCCGCCAGCGGCCGCCCTCGGTGAGGTTGACCGTGCAGGACTTGGTGCTGAACCCGGCCGGGCCCCACCAGCGGGCGAGATGGTCCGGATCGGTCCACACCCGGAAGGCGAGCTCGCGGGGCGCGTCGAGGAGGCGGGTGATCGTCAGGTCGGTCATCGATTCTCTCCCGCGACGAGTGTATTCAACCAAGGGGTTGAACTGTAGTGGGTTGGGTGGTGGTGTCAAGTCGCAAGTAGTCGACTGGTTGCGGGGTCGTCTGAGGTACATGAAGGACCCCTTGCTTGCGCCTAGGTACAGGAAGGGGGCCTTCATGTACTTGGGGAAGGCGTTGCGAAAGCCCGGTTCACTCGTACGGTCACACAATGGACCTGCGCTCAGCACTCTGGTTGCCGATCTTCGACGAACTGGCCGACCCGGTGGTCATCACCCGGCTCGCCGCCGAGGCCGAAGAAGCGGGCTGGCACGGCCTGTTCGTCTGGGATCACGTTCGCTGGCGCGAGCCGGTGCGCGCGATCGCCGACCCGTGGATCACCCTCGCCGCCGTCGCGTCCGCCACCGAGAACCTCGTCTTCGGCCCGATGGTCACGCCGCTCGCCCGCCGTCGCCCGGTCAAACTCGCCCGCGAGACGGTCACGCTCGACCGGTTGAGCGGCGGCAGGCTGATCCTCGGTGCCGGTCTCGGCAGCGACCGTTTCGGTGGCGAGTTCTCCAAGACCGGCGACGAGCCGGACGACCGCAAACGCGGCGAGATGCTGGACGAGTCGCTCGAGATCCTCACGGCCGCCTGGTCCGGTGAGCCGGTGCGGCACCACGGCGTGCATTACACGGTCGACGACATCACGTTCCTCCCGACGCCGGCGCGCCCGGTTCCCGTGTGGCTGGCGGGTTTCCCGGGGAAGCAGAAGCCGATGCGGAGGGCTGCTCGCTACGACGGGTTCTTCCCGGTGCACCTGCCGAGCGCGGACGAGTTCGCCGAGACGGTCGAGACGATCACGGCGCTGCGTGAAGACGACCGGAAGCCGTACGACTTCGCGATCGGCGTCCCCGCGGGCACGGACCTCGCACCCTACGAGCGGGCGGGAGCGACCTGGTGGATGGCCGAATTCCCGTGGGACGACCTGTCCGTCGACGCGGTGCGCGGCGTGCTGCGGGACGGCCCGGCCTGATCCGTCTTTAACATCTCTTTACCAAATGGCATACTGTGACGACGAGGGGAGTACTTCTCAAGGGTCTGCCCGGTCAGTACGGACACTCCGCCGGTGTCCCCGGGAGGCCGCCCGACGGGTGAAGGAGACCTCGAACTTCGAGTTCGAGGAGGCTCCATGCCCGAGTCAAGCGTCGCCGTGGGATCGCCGGGGTTGTGGGCGATCAGCATCGCCGCCCTGCTGGCACTGCTCGTCGCCGATTTCGCCGTCACCCGACGTCCCCACGAGGTGTCGATGCGGGAGGCCGTCGGCTGGTCGGTCTTCTACCTCGCGCTCCCGGTGGTGTTCGGCCTCTGGCTGTGGCTCGAATTCGGCGGTGGGCAGGCGCTCGAGTTCATGACGGGCTTCGTCGTCGAGAAGTCCTTGTCGGTCGACAACCTGTTCGTCTTCATGTTGCTGCTCGCAGCCTTCGCGGTCCCGTCCGCCGTGCAGCAACGTGTGCTGCTGTACGGCATCGTGGGCGCGCTGGTGCTGCGAGGAGTGTTCATCGCGGCCGGGGCGGCGATGCTGTCGGCGGGCACCTGGGCGTTCCTCGTGTTCGGCGCGATCCTGTTGGCCTCCGCGGTCAAGATCCTGCGTGAGGCCATGTCGGACGGCGAAAGCGAGATGGATCTCTCGAAGCTGCGGTCGGTCCGGTTGTTGCGCAGGCTGATGCCGGTCACCGACGACTACCGCGGTACCCGGCTGACCGTGCGCGAAAACGGGCGCCGTGCGCTCACGCCGCTGGCCGTGGTGGTCGTCGCCGTCTTCGCCACCGACGTGGTGTTCGCGGTCGATTCGGTGCCCGCCGTCTACGGCATCACTGAGGACCCGTATCTCGTCTTCGCGACCAACGCCTTCGCCCTGCTGGGCCTGCGCGCGCTCTACTTCGTGCTTCATTCGGCGCTGGCGAAACTGGTCCACCTGAACCACGGCCTCGCGATCATCCTCGCCTTCATCGGGGTGAAACTGGTGCTGCACTGGGCACACGGGATCTGGCCGGGGGTGCCGCAGGTGCCCACACCCGTCTCACTGGGGGTGATCATCGCCGTCCTTGTCACGGTTTCGTTCACCAGCCTGTACGCGCGCCGTCGCGAAGCCGCACGGTCGAGCCAGGAGTGAGCGATGATCACCGGACTCGTCGTCGGCTTCCTGATCGATCTGGCTGTCGCCGCACTCTTCCTCGCCGCGTTGCTCCTGGTCTTCGCGGCGATGCGGCCGCCCCGCTGACCTCAGGGGAAGCGCAGCACGGTGATCCCGGCCAGCACGAAGAACACCAGCACCACCAGGGTGCTGCTGTGCCCGCCGGACGAACTGGTCACGACCTGCTCGACGGCGCCGGTCAACCGTACGCCGCAGTCGGCGACGACGATGTGCTTGCCCGCCTCGATCCGGGTGAACTCGACGGCCGCGGTGAAGGCGCCGGTGCCGTCGGCGTAGGCATGGCCGACCCGGTCGCCGTCCGACGTCAGGGTGACGGGCGCGCCGGGAACGCAACCCTTGCCGGTCGCGGACAGTTCGTCGCCGGGCTGCACGCTCGGCCGGTCGAGGACCAGATCGTTCGGCCCAGGCGGGGTGCTGCTCGTCGAGGGGACGTCCGTCGGCGGGGGAGTGTCCGTTGTGGACGGTGGCGTCGTCGTGTGCGGAGTCGTCGTGGTGACCGGCGTGGTGGTCGTGCCCGGTCTGGTCGGGATGGTCGGGGTGGTCACGGGGACGGTCGGTTTCGTGGTCGGAGGCACCTTCGTCGTCGGCGGCGCCGTGGTCACGGTCCCGGTCACGCGGAAGGTCGCGCTCCCGGTCAGCGGATTGCCGGTCCGCGCGTTCGTGCAGCTGCCCGCGACGGTGTAGCTACCGGGAGTCGCGTTGCCGGGCACCGTCGCCCCCACCTGTCCACTCGGGGCGCTGACCGAGGTGATGGCCGCTCCCGACCACGTGAAAGAAATCGGGCCTTTGCACGGGGAGAAATTCCAAGAAATGGTGAAAGAACTCCCGGCGCTCCCACTCGAAGGTTTCAAACCAACCGTTGATTGATAAGGCGACTGTTGCGCGTTTCCTGTTCCCACCAGGGAAAGCAGGAACAGCAGTCCGGTCACGGCGCCGAATATCAGCCGAACCACGATACGCATTGGGACGTCCCTCTCCGGTAAGTACTCGCTGTAGCATTCCGGACCAGTCGGATTTCGCAAACAGGGGATGCGCAAAATGGGACGTGTCATCGCGGCAGGGGTTGCGTTGGGTCTGTGTGCGGTCCTCCTGGGCTCGCCACCGGCCATCGCGGACAGTGCGGACAGTGGCAGGCTCGAACTGGCGGTCACCCTCGACGACCGGCCGATCACCAACGCCACGGTCACGGTCGATCCGGCCAAGCAGCTCGAACTCACCGTCACGGCGACCAACAGCGGCGGGACCGCGGTCAAGGTCCGCAGCGTGCGGGTGTCCGGCGTCGCGCTCGCCCTGACCTTCTTCGCTTACGACACCACGGCCCCGTTCGAGGTCCCCGCGCACAGCCGGGTCACCAGGACCTTCGTGCTGGACATGGCCGACCTCTCCGGCCAGGCGATCGGCCTGCTCCCGTCGACGGTGGAACTGCTGGACGCCCAGCGCGGAACCCTCGGCGAGGCCGCCACGGTCGCCGACATCCGCGGTTCCTTCTGGTCCGTCTACGGCGCCTTCGGTCTCGCGATGCTCGTGCTCACCGTGCTGGCGTGGCTGACCGCCCTGCTCGCGCTCGCCCGCCATCGTCTGCCGGCCAACCGCTGGCGCCGCGGTCTGCGGTTCCTGCCCGCCGGGTTCGGCACCGGGCTGGTCGCGGTCGTCTCGCTGTCGGTGCTGCGGCTCGTCCCGCCCGAACCGGCGATCGAGATCCCGGTGGTCCTCGGCGCCGCCGTCATCGCGTTCCTGCTCGGCTATCTGACGCCGCATCCGGCGCCCGCACCCGCCGCTGCCGACGTCGACACGGTCCGCTTTCCCGACGCCACCAAGGAATTCAACCGATGAGCGCACCCGCCGAGGTCGTCGCCGCGCTGCCGCAGTACGAGATCGGGGCCGCGATCGGCCAGGGCGGGATGGGGGTCGTCTTCGCCGGCGTCCACCGTTCGCTGCGGCGTGATGTCGCGATCAAGCAGCTGCCGTGGGACGTGCTGAACCACGCCGTCAGCAGTGAGCTGTTCGACCGCGAAGCGCGTGTCCTGGCCAGCCTCGACCACCCGCACATCGTGCCCGTCTACGACTACGTGCGCACCGGCCGCGAGCACCTGATGGTGATGGAACGTCTCGACGGCGGCACGGTGCACAGCCGGTTTCAGAGCGGGGCAGTCAGCGCGGAGCAGGCCTGCGCGATCGGGCTGGCGATGCTCGCCGGGCTGCACGCGGCACACGAAGCGGGCGTTCTGCATCTGGACGTCAAACCGAAGAACCTGCTCCTCACCACGCAAGGCGTGATGAAGGTGGCCGACTTCGGCATCGCGAAGGTGATCAGCGAGGGCGCCACCCTCGTCACGCACGGCGGCGAAGTCCTCGGCACGCCCGCCTACATCGCGCCGGAACAGGCGATGGGCAACGCGCTGAGCCCGGCCGCCGACGTCTACTCGGCGGGCACGGTGCTCTACGAACTGCTGTCCGGGAACCTGCCGTTCGACAACACCCGGGGCGCGATCAGCATGATGCGCCAGCACATGTTCACCGACCCGCGCCCGATCGACGGCGTGCCCGCGCCGATCGCGGCGGTCATCATGCGCAGCCTCGCGCGGGAACTCGACTCCCGCTACCGCGACGCGGAGACCTTCGCGGCCGACCTCGCTTCGGCCGCCACCGCCGTCTACGGGCCGGGCTGGCTGGAACGCTCCCGGGTGCCGGTCCGGCATCTCACCCCGCGGGTGATCTCCGCGCTCAGCACGCCGATCGCCGCTCCGGTTCCGGTCGGGGACGGCCCGACTCGGCCGGTTCGCCGTGCCACCACGCCGGATCCGACGCTGTCGGCGACCCGGGCGGCGTTCGAGCCCGAGCCCACCGGGAAGCCGGGTGGGGTGCTCTGGTTCAGGCTCGCCGCGGCGGTCGCCGCGATGGTGCTCGTGGTGCTCGCGCTGCTCAACCCGGAACGGCTGCCGCACGAGGCCGGACTCACGGCGGTCGACGGCGTGCTCCTCACCGCGCCGGTGGAGGTGGACCTCAGCAAGACGTTCAC
Organism: Amycolatopsis sp. cmx-11-12; assembly: GCF_046269425.1. NCBI lineage: Bacteria > Bacillati > Actinomycetota > Actinomycetes > Pseudonocardiales > Pseudonocardiaceae > Amycolatopsis > Amycolatopsis sp. cmx-11-12. The sequence goes on from NZ_JADNQM010000005.1 coordinate 142,767, forward strand.
GGTGACCGGAGAGGGCGATCCGCAACGGCTGAGCCTCGACCTGACGGCCGCGGGGATACCGCTGGGTTCCGCGACGGCGACACCGAAGGCCAACGACGGCTTTTACCGAGCCGATCTCCAGTTCCCGGGGCTCACCCGGTGGATCGTCGGCGGGGCCGTGACCGCCACGGTGACGACCGACGGCGCACCCCAGACGTTCACGCTGCTCACCCGGCAGCATCCGCTGGCGAGCGCGCTCGGCGCGGGCAGCCTGATCCTGGCGCTGTTCGCCTTGGCATACCTGGAATCCGGGCTGCGGACCATCCGCAACGGCCACCGCTGGCGGGGCGCCCTCGTCGGCGGGCCGGTACTCGGCCTGCTGTTCGGCGCCACGACGTGGCTGTGCGTCTCGGTGCTGCGCGTACGCGAACCCGCGGTGCTGTCCGGCGTCGGCTGCGCGATCGCGGGTGCGGTGGCGGCGGGTTTCGTCGTCGCGGCCGCCCGCGCACGCCGCTCGCGCTGAAACCCCAAGGGGCGGCCCGTCGCGCGGGCCGCCCCCTGTTCCGGGATCAGGACTTGCGGTGCTTGCCGTCGTCCGTGACCTCGAACTGCTCCTTGCGGACCTTCCCGGAGATCGTCTGATCCTCGGTGACGGTCTCGGTCTTGAGCCTCGCCCGCTCGACCTCGACGGTTTCCTTGCCCACCACCGGTTTCTCGGCGTGCAGCACGACCTCGGTCTCGTCCTCGGCGATCTCGGCCTTCCCGCCGGAACCCTTCGTGATCGGTTCCCGCTCGATGCGCACCTCTTCGTGGCTGACCGGGATGGTCACCTGCTGCTCCTCGGTGACCACGTACTTGCGCAACCGGACGTGGCCGGTCTCGACCTGTTCGGTGCCGACCTTCAGCCGCTCCTCGGAGCGCGTCATGCTGTGCTCGGCGTCCCGGTCCTTCTTGCCGGTGCCCGCGTCCATTCCGGGCTTACCGCGACCGGTGCCGCCCATGGCGCCCTTCCCGGCGGCCGCGTCGTCCATTCCGGACCGGCCCTTGCCCCGCGCACGGTCGTCCATCCGGCCGTCCGGCGACGTCCGCGGCATCGGCAGCCCGTAGTGCTTGTACAGCTGCGCGCTCTCCTCCATGGACAGGTGTCCGTCGGCGTCGATACGGGGCGCGTCGGAGACGGCGGCCTTGTCGACGCGGACGTGCACGCCGTCCTTGTCCGCGTGCGCCCCCGAGAGCGGGACAAAACTCTCCTTGGTGCCGAACAGGCCCGTCTTGACCGTGATCCATTCCGGCTGGTGCGTCGCATCGGCGAGGTAGACGTTGCCGACCTTTCCGAGCTTGTTGCCCGTCGGATCGACCACGGCACTGTCGATGAGTTCCTGCGGCTGCATGGTCTTCGCCATCGGCTCTGCTCCTCCCGAACGATGTTGCTGGTGAGAAGCCCACCGTCGGCCGGGCCGGTGATCATGGCAACCGTCGTGGTGCACCTGTGGGTGACCCCTGAAAGTGAGGGTTTGAAGCCGTGCTCACGGGCTAGGCCCGGGATGTCGTCGCAGGTGGAAGGGGGTGTCCGAGGGGTGACCGGTGGTCATGGGTTGGTGCGAAGGTGTGGATCTCCCGCTCGCCGGAAAACCGGATGCGCGGATGCCGGACCCTGTCCTACCCTCGTGATCGTGATGCAGCAACTGCTGTTCCTCTGAGGAACGACGCCTCCACCGGTACCGCGAGCCGCGGTACCGGAGTTCGTTCTTCCTGCTCATCACTTTCGCTGGAGGCAGTCCCTTCATGTCATCCCCTCTTTCGCCCGCGCCACTGCGTGCGGCGCACGTCCGCCTGTCCGACGTCCACCTGTCCTTCGGGGGACGGCCGGTGCTCTCCGGAGTCGACCTCGTCGCCGCTGCCGGTGAGCGGGTCGCCATCGTCGGGGAGAACGGCCGTGGCAAGACCACCCTGCTCCGGGTACTCGCCGGTGAGCTGGCCGCAGACCGCGGTGAGGTGCACCGCGCGGGCTCGGCCGGTGTCGCCGACCAGCAGATCCCGCTCGCCGCGACCGACACCGTCGGCGCGCTGATCGATCTCGAACTGGCCGCCGTACGCGGTGCGCTGGCTCGTCTGGAGGCGGCCACGGTCGCGCTCAGCGATGGCCGTCCCGGCGCGGACGACGTCTTCGCCGCCGCGCTCGCGGAGGCCGAGGCTCTCGACGCGTGGGACGCGGACAGGCGGGTCGAGGTCTCGCTGGCCGCCTTGAACGCCGTCGACGACCGTGACCGTCCACTCGGGACACTGTCGGTCGGGCAGCGCCACCGCGTCCGGCTGGCCTGCCTGCTGGGTGCCGGGCATTCCGTCCTGCTGCTCGACGAGCCGACCAACCACCTCGACGCCGGCGGGCTCGAGCACCTCACCGAACGACTGCGCGCCCACCCTGGCGTGGTCGTCCTGGTCAGTCACGACCGGGCGTTGCTCGCGGACGTGGCCACCACGGTGATCGACCTCGATCCGTCGAGCGACGACCGGCCCCGGGTCTACGGCGGTGGCTACGCCGCCTATGTCGAGGCTCGCCGAGCCGAACGCGCCCGCTGGGAGTCGTTGCACGCCGAGCAGATCGCCGAGCGACAGCGGCTCGCCGACGATCTGTCGTCGGCGCAGAACCGGTTGCGTGACAACTGGCGGCCGCCCAAGGGCACCGGCAGGCACGTCCGCGCCACCCGCGCGCCGGGGCTGGTCAGGGCCGTTCACCGTCGGCAGGAGGAGCTGGCCGGGCACGTGGTGGCCATCCCGCCACCGCCCGCCCGGTTCGCCATGCCCGAGCTACCGGGGCGTCGCGGGGCGAACCTGCTCCGCGCCGCCGGGGTGACGGTGGCCGGGCGGCTCGCGCGTCCGGTCGAGCTGGCGCTGGAAAGCGGCGACCGGCTGGTGGTCACCGGGCCCAACGGCGCGGGTAAATCGACCCTCCTTGCCGTGCTGGCCGGCGAGCTGGAGCCGAGTACGGGCACGGTCACCCGTTCCCGATCGGCGCGCATCGGGCGGCTGGGACAGGAGTCCGATCTGCCGGGCAGGCGTTCGGCGACGGAGCTTTACGACGAACAGCTCGCCAGGGCCGGGACTTCGGGGCCGGGGCTGGGCGAACTCGGCCTGCTCGCCGGGTACGACCGGCGACGGCCGGTGGCCGAACTGTCGGTCGGTGCCCGGCGGCGGCTGGACCTGGCACTGGTGCTGGCTCGCCGCCCGCACGTGGTGCTGCTGGACGAACCGACCAACCACCTGTCCGCCACGCTCGTCGACGAGCTGACCGCCGCACTCGCGACCACCCCGGCCGCGGTGGTGATCGCCACGCACGACCGGCAGCTGTCGCGGGACACGGCGTCCTGGCCGAGGCTCGCGTTGTGAGCCGTCACCCGCGGTGGGCGATGGTGTAGCGCACGGTCTGCGCCAGCACCACGCTCCCGTCGGGCTCGCGCAACGGTTCGAGTTCCGCGAGCACGGCCTGGCGTACGGCGTCGAGGCGGTCTTCCGGGACCAGCTCCCAGAACAGCCGCTGGCCGTGTGACCAGGACCAGGTGATCCAGTGCCCGGGGTCGGCGAACTTCACCGGATAGACGCGTTCCACGGACGTGACGCCGGTGAAGCCCGCCGACTCCACGGCCTGGTCGAAGCCCTCGATGGTGGCGAACAGACCGGATCTGACGGCGAGGGTCCAGGCCAGCTCCGGCGGCACGAACGGTTTGAACACCTCACGCACGGCCGCCCATCGGGGATCGTCCGCGCCGAACGTGGTCACACCCGCCCGGCCGCCCGGCTTGAGCAGGCGGTGCCACGACCGCAGACCGGCGACCGGATCCGGCAGGAAGAACACCACGAAGGACGCGAGGAGCACCTCGAAGCCGGCGTCGTCCAACGTCGGTTCTTGGGCGTCCATAAGGGAAACCGAGACATTGGCCAGCCCGCGGTCCTCGATGTCCTTCGCGGTGCGCTCGATCATCGCGGAAGAGAGGTCGATCCCCAACACCGATCCGTCCGCGCCGACTCGCTCGGCCGCCGGGAACAGCACCGCGCCGCGCCCGCAGCCGACGTCCAGCACACGCTCACCGGGGGCGACCCCGGCGCGATCGAGCAGTTCGCGGGCGAACACGCCGAAGAAGTCGACGCCGAGCGCGTCGTAGGTCTTCGCCGTCCGGTCGAACAGCAGCGCCATCGCCTGCCGGGTATACGCGCTCATGCGCAGGACGATGGCCCGGCGCACTGATGTTGTCAAAGGAAGGGGCTGGATTTGTCACGCCGTGCCGATCGGTGCTGACACGAATTCGCCCTGAGATATCAGTTCTTCAGCAGGGGCTGTGACACCCTACCGAGGTAGACGTCAGGCGTGCCTGTATGGACGACACGCGGCGGGCAGTCGGTCCGGTGCCGATGTCGTGACGGCCCGAACGGTGCTCGGTTGATGTCCCCAATGAGGCATTGGAGACGCTGAGCGTCCCTAATGTGGCATTGGGGACATCGACCTCGCGTGATCTCCGTCTGAAGAACGAAACCAAACGTCAAACAAGCAGGATCACGCGTGCTAGAAGACCCGGGACAACTGGGAGAGGACGATCAAGCCACAGATGATCAGGTTCTTGACCTTGTGGTCGACCAGGATGGCCACGAATTCGCGGAGAGTGGCGCTCGGCCAGAAGTACCAGGCCGTCGGCGACCCGATAACCTGACCGTTCACCTTGGCGCGGCGGGCGGTCAGGGCGGCGCGGAGCACGTGGAAGTTGTTCGTGACCACTGTGCACCGGTACTCCGCCTTCTCCCGCTTCATGATCTCGGCGCTGAAGGTGAGATTCTCGAACGTCGTCCGCGACCGATCCTCCAGGAGGATCCGCTCCCTCGGCAGCCCGGCCTCGACCAGGTAATCGGCCATGGCATGGGATTCAGGCAAGTCCTCGTCAGGCCCTTGGCCGCCCGACGTGACCACCATCGGCTCCCGGCCCCGGCGACCCTCCGCGTCCACGACGCGTTTGGCCCGCTTCAGGCGGCTGGCCAGCAGCGGCGGCACCTGGTGGCCGTCCAGCAGCCCCGAGCCCAGCACCACGATGAAGTCCACGTCCTTCTCGGGACCGATGCGGCCGTAGACGATCGAGTACAGGAGGAAGCAGACGAAGAGAAATGAGACGTAGACGATGATTCCGTTGAGGCTGCCCCGGAGGATGTCGAGCGGCTCCCAGGCCAGTTGCGTGACCGTCGCGTTGAACACGATCAGCAGGCAGATGCCGATCCCGGTCAGCAGCGACAGCACGTTGGCGAGCCTGCGGCCCTCGCGGCGGAGCATGGTGATCCCGTTGCAGATCAGGAAGACCGTCAACGCGAGGACCGTCGGCACGATCAGCAGGACCACACCCAGCGCGACCACGCCCGCCGCGTCGGGCGAGACCGAGGCGAGCAGTGCGATGAGGGTGATGCCGAGGAACAGGAGCGCGAAGAAGAGGTAGAAGCCGTTGCGCAGCCGACGTCGGTCGCGAAGGAAGCTCACCAGGAACGCCGCGCAGCACAATGCCGCGATGGCGAAGGGAATTGCGGCGGCCTGCACGAGATCTCCAGCGTTCGGACTAGACGGGCACTCGTGTATCGGCACGCGGTGCGGCGGCATTGAAACACACGGCGGCGGCGCTGGTGACGCTGTCGCTCGGCGTGTCGCCTTTCCTTACCCGACAGGGGGAAACCGGCGGCTTACCGCGCCCGCTGCACCGGCCGCTCGTCCCACACCGGTTCCGTCGTTTCCCGCACCTTCCCGTCGGTGCCGAACACGAGGAACCGGTCGAAGGAGCGCGCGAACCACCGGTCGTGCGTCACCGCCACCGTGGTTCCTTCGTACGCTTCCAGCGCCTGTTGCAGCGCTTCCGCCGAGGCGAGGTCGAGGTTGTCGGTCGGCTCGTCGAGCAGGAGGATGGTGGCGCCGCCGATCTCCAGCAGCAGGATCTGGAATCGCGCCTGCTGGCCACCGGAGAGCTTCTCGAATCGCTGGTCGCCTTGGCCGTCGAGTTCGTAGCGGCGCAGGATGTTCATCGCGGGCCCGCGGCTTCGCGCGTAGCCGGTCCAGAGGATGTCGACGAGCGTCTGCCCGAGCAGTTCGGGATGAGCGTGCGTCTGCGCGAAATGGCCGGGTACGACCCGGGCGCCGAGTTTCCACAGGCCGTCGTGCGCGACGTCCTCACCTGCCAGCAGGCGCAGGAAGTGCGATTTGCCGGAGCCGTTCGAGCCGAGCACCGCGACTCGTTCGCCGTAGAAGATCTCCAGGTCGAAGGGTTTCATCAGGCCGCGGAGTTCGAGTTCTTCGCAGGTGACGGCGCGGACGCCGGTCCGGCCACCGCGCAGGCGCATGGTGATCTTCTGCTCACGCGGGGGAGCGGCAGGCGCTCCGGCCTCCTCGAACTTGCGTAGCCGCGTCTGGGCGGCGTGGTAGCGCGAGGCCATCTCGTCGCTGCGTGCGGCGTACTGGCGCATGTCGGCGACGAGTTTCTTGAGCTGGGCGTGCTTTTCGTCCCAGCGGCGGCGAAGCTCCTCGAAGCGTTCGAACCGCTCCGTGCGTGCCTGGTGGTAGGTGCCGAAGCCGCCGCCGTGCACCCAGACGTCGCTGCCGGCGGGACTTGGCTCGACGCTGATGATCTTCTTCGCCGCCCGCGCCAGCAGTTCCCGGTCGTGCGAAACGAACAGCACGGTCTTCTGGGTCTCGCGCAGTCGCTCCTCCAGCCAGAGTTTGCCGGGGACGTCGAGGTAGTTGTCCGGCTCGTCGAGCAGGAGGACACCGGAGCCGCCGAGCAGTAGCGCCTCCAGGACCAGCCGTTTCTGTTCGCCGCCGGACAGGGTGCGCACCTCGCGCCAGCGCGCCTTCTCGTACGGCAGGTTGAGCGCGGCCGTCGTGCACTTGTCCCACACGACTTCGGCTTCGTAGCCGCGCGCGTCGCCCCAGTCGGCGAGCGCCTGGGCGTAGGCCATTTGGGATGCTTCGTCGTCGCGTTCCATCAGTGCGAGTTCGGCCTCGTCGACAGCGCGGGCGGCGGTGCGGAGCGCGTCCGGTGACACCGAGACGAGCAGGTCCCGCACGGTCCGTTCGTCCCGCACCGATCCGACGAACTGGGGCATCACCCCGAGCCCGCCACTGATGGTCACCGAGCCGCCGTCGGGCTTGAGCTCACCCGAGATCAGCCGCAGCAAGGTCGTCTTGCCCGCGCCGTTGGCGCCGACGAGCGCGCAGACGGCGCCTTCGCCGACCCGGAACGAGACGTCGCCGAGAAGCATCCGCCCGTCGGGCAGGTAGTACTCGACGTGCGCGACCTCGACGTGTCCCATTTCGACAGCCTGCCTTCGCTCGCGGTGATCACGCAACGCAATATCTCCGGTAAGGTCGGTGACGTGGAGCGAACCTACTTCGGCGTGCGGCTCAAGCTGATGCTTGCGCTGTTCCTGCCCGAGTTGTTCGTCGTGCTCCCGGTCGTCGGCGGGGTGAACCCGCTGAGCCTGGTCACCGCGCTGACGGCGTCGGTGGCGGTCGCCAACCCGCTCGGGCTGGCCGCCGCCTTGACCGCGTCCCTCGCCGTCATCCTGGTCGCGCTCGCGGCGCATTTCCGGCTGGAACCGACGGCCGCCGCGATGAAGGTGCGCGCCATCAGCCTGCGCGAACGGGCGCAGCTGTTCTTGAGCCTGCGCGACCCCGACGCGCGCGGCCGCGTCCGGCCACGAGCTCCGTCACCGGGCATCGTGGCTGCCTGACTTCTCTTCGTTCGAAGGTGAGGCAGTCACTCCTGCCCGCGCACCTTCAAACGACGGAGTGATTTGGTCATGTTCGATGTCTTTCTGTACCCCGTTTCCGCCATTCTCTGGTTCTGGCACAAGGTTTTCGGCGCCGTGGCGAGCCCCGACTCAGGCGTGGCCTGGGTGCTTTCCATCGCGTTCCTCGTCTTCACCCTGCGTCTCCTGCTGGTGAAACCCGCGCTCGGCGCACTGCGCGCGGGCCGACGTACGCAAGCACTCGCCCCGCAAATGCAGAAGATCAAGGAGAAATACGGCAAGGATCGCCAGCGGATGGCGAAGGAGATCCAAAAACTGCACGCCGACAACGGTTCCAGCCTGTTGGGCGGCTGCCTCCCGGCGCTGGTCCAGCTGCCGGTGTTCCTGTCGCTCTACTGGGTACTGCGTGATTTCACGCCGGAAGCCCAGTCGAATCACGTATTCGATCGCGCCGGGGTGGAGTCGTTCCTGAACGCCGACCTGTTCGGCGCGAAGCTCGGAAACTGGCTTTCGCAACCGGCGGCGGAGCTGGCCGCGTTCGGCACCGACCACGCCCACATGATCGCGGTCGGGGTGCCGTTGATGCTGATCGCGAGCCTGGCCACGTTCTTCTCGATGCGCTCGAGCCTCACCCGGCAGACCACGACCGCCCCGCAGGCCGCGGGGATCGCGAAGCTGATGATGTACCTCGCGCCGCTCGGGATGCTGGTCTCGGGTTCGTTCTTCCCGGTGCCGATCGGGGTCCTGCTGTACTTCCTGGCCACCAACGTGTGGACGCTGGGGCAGCAGCATTTCCTCACCAAGGTCGTCGACAGGGAAGAAGAGGCGAAACCCCACCGCAACTAGTCACCTAGTTGCGGTGGGGTTTCGCCCCGTCCGGCGTCACCAGATGCGCACTTCGTAAACCCGGACGGTGCCGGAGAAGCCCACGCCCTGCCAATAGCCGAGGGTCGACGATTCGTAGCGGCCATTGCGTTCGTAGTTGATCGTGGCCTTGTTGTTGCCCGAGAAGATGTTGTAGACCCCGCCGATATTGGTGCCCGTGACTCCCGAGTTAGCGAAGCACTTGTTGGTGCCCATTCCGTTTCCGAACGAAACGTCCAGCTTCACGAAGTCGTTCCGGTTTCCGCAGGCGACCTCGCCGATGGCGAAGGCGTTCGCCGGGACGGCCACGAACAGTCCGAGTGCGGCTGTGCCTACGACGGCAAGCCTCTTGAGACTCTTGCGCATTATGGCTGGATTTCCTTTCGGAAAATGAGGGAGTTCTCTGCTTTCCGGTGTTCGCGAGCGAGCTTATCTTCCCTTGAACGACACGGAATGAAACGTCGGTGACACTGCCTGTTCCGTGTTCTGTCGTTGCCCGAAAAGGCAGGAGGTGGGTGGCCTCGACCCCAGTGTGACAACGGAAACAGGCCAAGAACTGTTCGGTACCGGCGTGTCGGGCAGAGCCTGATCGGGAATCATCTCGCTCTGCCTGGGAACTGTTCCCGGGCGGGTGGGTGTTCCCGGCGCCGTCCGGCGCCGGGAACGCGTTGCCGCAGGTCAGCGCTTCCGCAGGTAACGGCCCGTCAGTGACGTGGGGTCCTCGGCCAGCGCCGACGGCGTGCCCTCGAACACGACCGTCCCGCCGTCGTGACCAGCGCCGGGACCGATGTCGATGACGTGGTCCGCGTGCGCGATGACGCGCTGGTTGTGCTCGATCAGCACGAGGGTCGCGCCGTCGTCGACGAGGTCGTCGCAGAGCGCGAGCAGCTTGTCGACGTCGCTGCCGTGCAGCCCGGCGGTGGGTTCGTCGAGGACGAGCCGCAGGTCGGCCGCGGGGCCCGCGTCGGCGAGGTGGCGGGCGAGGAGGAGCCGTTGCCGCTCGCCGCCGGACAAGGTGTCGAGGCTCTGCCCGATCGTCAGATAGCCGAGGCCGACCTTCTCCAGCCACAACAGCCGCCGCGCGATGGGGGAGCCCTCGCCGAACAGGGCGGCGGCGTCCGCGGGGTTCATCGCCAGGACGTCGGCGATGGTGCGGCCGTTCAGCCGGGCGGCGAGCGTTTCCGGGTTGAACCGAGTGCCGCCGCAGGCGTCACAGCCGGTTTGGACGTCGTCGAGGAACGCCAGATCGGTGATGATGACGCCCTTGCCCTTGCAGACGGGGCAGGCTCCCCGGCCGTTGGCGCTGAACCACGACGGATGCTTCCCGGTCGCCTTGCCGAAGGTGTCGCGGATGGGTTCGGCGACACCGAGCACCGTGGCGGGGGTCGAGCGGATGCCGCCGCGCAGTGGAGCCTGCTCGACGACGACGAACTCGGGATGCCGCCGGGGGAGTTCGCCCGCGATCAGGGTGCTCTTGCCGGAACCGGCGACCCCCGACACGACGGTCAGGACGCCGAGCGGCACGCCGACGGTGACGTCACGGAGGTTGTGACTGCTCGCGCCGGAGATCGTCACGGTTCCCCGGGCGGACCGGGTCCGCTTCCGGAGGCGAAGCGGGGCACGGAGAACCTTCCCCGTTTCGGTGTCGGTCGCGGCGAGTTCGCCGGGAGCGCCTTCGAACTGGACGTGACCGCCGTCGGCACCGCCGGCGGGGCCGAGGTCGATGACGTGGTCGGCGGCCGCGATGACCGCGGGGTGGTGTTCGACCACGAGGATCGTGTTGTGCGCGTCGCGGAGTTCGGCCAGCAGTTCGAGCAACCGGTGCACGTCATGCGGGTGAAGGCCGGTGCTGGGCTCGTCGAACACGTAGCAGACGTCGCTGAGTGCGCTGCTGAGGTGACGGACGATCTTGACGCGCTGGGCTTCACCGCCGGACAGCGTCCTGGATTCCCGCGACAGGCTGAGATAGCCGAGGCCGACGGAATCCAGCGCGTCGAGGCGCTCCCGGATCGCTTGAAGGAGCGGTGCCACAGCCGGATCACGCACGCTCGCGACGACGTCGCGCAGGTCGCCCACCGGCAGCGCCGACCAGTCCGCGATGGATCGACCGTCGATCAGGCTTTTCCTCGCCGCTTCGGCGAGGCGGGTCCCCGCGCAGTCCGGGCAGGTGCCGCGGGTGACGACGTCGGCGAGCCCTTCTTGTTCCTCGGCGGTGAGGCGTGACGGCGTCTTGCGCAGGTACGAATCCCGCAGTCGCGGGAGGATTCCGTCGAACATGCCGTGCTTGGGGTACTCGGATCCGGGGTCGTCGAGGGTAAGTCCTTCGGCGTGCAGCAGGGTTTCGACCTTCGCCGCCGGTAACCGGCCCAGCGGGACATCCGGGTCGACGAGTCCGGATTGGACGAGTCGCTTCCACCGGTAGGTCCCGGGAGCGAACGTCGGGAAGCGCACGGCGCCTTCGCGCAGGCTTCGCGAGGGGTCGAGCAGCCGGTCGAGGTTGATGTCGTCGACCACGCCGAGCCCTTCGCAGCGCGGGCACATTCCGCTGGGGTCGTTGAACGAATAGGCGGGCGAGAACCCGGCGCACGGCTCGCCGAGGCGGGAGAACAACAGGCGCAGCAACGGCGCGATGTCGCTCGCCGTGCCCACCGTGGACCGCGCGTTCCCGGTGAACCGCCGTTGATCCACGATCGTGGTGAAGATCAGGCCGTCGATCCGGTCGACGTCGGCTGGCGGATGCTGGGGGAGCCGGTTCCGGACGAAGGCGGGATAGGTCCCGGTGACCAGGCGTTCGGCTTCGGCCGCGATCGTGTCGAACGCCAGCGACGACTTCCCCGACCCCGAGACGCCGGTGAACACCGTCAGCTGGTGTTTCGGCACCCGCACCGACACCTCGCGGAGATTGTGCGTCCGGGCTCCTTCCACGGTGATCCATCGGCCGCGTTCTGTCCGTACTTTCGCCATGAGGCCAGGCTACGATGAGATGTGGCCGGTTTACGGCCACAATTATCGGGAGGCGTCGTGACAGCACCACGAGAACGGATGTTGCGGCTGCTGTCGCTCCTGCAGACCGGCCGCCAGTGGCCCGCCGCCGAACTCGCGACGGCCATGGAAGTCCCGCCGCGCACGCTTCGCCGGGACCTCGATCACCTTCGCACCCTGGGCTATCCCGTGGAGAGCACGCGCGGTCCGGGTGGCAACTACCGTCTTGTCGCGGGCGGCGCGCTGCCGCCGCTCATGCTGGAGCACGACGAGGCGGTCGCCACCGTGCTCGGGCTGCGCCTCGCCGCCGCGGGCGGAACCGGCATCGACCTCACCGCCGAATCGGCGGACCGCGCCGCCGCGAAACTCCGGCGCGTCCTCCCGGCGGCCTTGCGCCGCCGGACCGACGAAATGCTCGCCGCGGTCGAGTTCGGGAGCGGTGAACAGCCGCGGGTCGCCCCTGACGTCCTGAACGTCCTCGCCGCGGCGATCGCGGCTCGCCGGTGCCTTGAGTTCGCGTACACGGCGAAGGGAGGCCCGTCGTCCCGGACGGTCGAGCCGATGCGCCTCGTCCAGCTCGGCAGGCGGTGGTACCTCTACGCCTGGGACCTCGACCGGCGGGATTGGCGGAGCTTCCGGCTCGACCGGATCACCGCGCCGAAGACGACCGCGGTGGCGTTCGAGCCTCGCGCTCTCCCTGTCGACGACGTCGCCGCACACCTCCAAGAACGCTTCCACAGCCCGAAATCGCTCCGGATCACGCTGACCCTGCACGTCGGCGCGAGTGAGGCCGCGGCCCGTCTGCATCGGATCGACGGGAGTTTCGAAGCGCTCGGCGACCATCGCTGCCGGTACGTCGCGTACGTCGATTCGTTCGAGTGGCTGGCCGTGGTCCTGACCCTGACCGATATCGGGTTCACCGTGGAGGAACCGGCCGAGTTCGGCGAGTACCTCGCGCGGACGGGGCGGCGTCTGCTGCGCGCGACCGAACCCGGCTAGGTGGTGAGTGGTAAGGACGGTTAGGGCCAAGGGCGTCTTAGGTACCGATCGGGTTCCGGGTGTCGTGTCGCGAAAGCCACTTTCGGGACATCAGACGTCGCGAAAGTGGCTTTCGCGACACCCGGGATGGTGGCCGCGCTCAACGCCTGAGTCACGCTTCGGCCGAGTAGGTCGTGAGTGGTAAGGACGGTTAGGGCGGACTTGCATTTGCGTACCTACGCCGGACCGGCACGAGGTCGCGCCACCCAGACACAGCCGAGCGGGGAGGATTTGGGACGTTGGACGTCCTAAATCCTCCCCGCTCGGCCCGGCACCGGTTCAGTGGGTAGGCAAATACTGGTCCACCCGAACCGTCCTTACCACTCGCGAGACTCACCTCAGGACCGCTGAGCGGCGATCGTCGCCGCGACTCCGTCCAGGACCAGCTCCAGGCCGAACGCGAAGTCGTCGACAGCCGGATCATCCTCGGGTCCCGGCTCGAAGACCTCGGCGCTGAACAGCTGGGCCGCGTAAGGAAACCGCTCCGGGTCGACCAGCGTCGCGAGTGTCCGCCCATAGTTCTGTTCGACGTCGGCCTGGCTGAGCCCGGTGCCGTCGCGCCCCTGCTCGAGTTGCCGGGTCAGCGTCAGCGCGTGCCGGAGGTAGCCGCTGACGACGTTCAGGACGCCGACCTGGGTGGCGAGGTCGAGTCCGGTGTCCCGCAGGACCCGCAGCATGGCGTCCATCCAGCTGATGGCGTTCGGCCCGCGCGGCGGGCCGGACGTCGGCATCTCTATCAGCCAGGGGTGTTCGGTGTACCTGGCGCGGATCGCGGCGGACCACCGCCGCACGCCCTCGCGCCAGCCGTCCTCGTCGCCGAGGTCGGGGGCTGGGCCGTTGGCGTGGTCGGCCATCAGTTCGAACAGCTCGTCCTTGGAGCCGACGTGCCGGTACAGGGACATCTTCGTGAAGCCCAGCGCTTGCGCGACCTTCTGCAGGGTCACGCCGTCCAGCCCGTCCCGGTCCGCCAGGTCGACGGCGGCGCGCACGACCTGGTCCAGATCCAGTTCGGCGGGCCGCCCGAGGCGGGCAGGCGCCGGGAGCCGCCAGAGTCGTCCCAGGTCGGCGGGCACCTCGCGGTCGGTCATGACAGGCAGCCATCCATATAGTGTCCATGGGATAGTATCCTAGGGACACTATCCAGTGATCGCGTTGAATTCAGGGGGAAGTCATGACCGGACAACTCGCCGCGGCGAGGGCACGGGTACACGACGTCGACGCTTTACGCGGCTTCGCGCTGCTCGGGATCTTCATCGTCAACATCACCTTCATGGCGTCCGGTTATCCGGGCAACCTCGTCACCGACCCGGCGTATTCGTCCACTTTCGACGACGTCGTCCGTGGACTGTCCTCGGTGTTCGTGGACATGAAGTTCTATCTCCTCTTCTCGTTCCTCTTCGGCTACAGCTTCACCCTGCAGATGGACGCGGCCGCCCGCGCGGGAGCGGACTTCGCGCCCCGCATGCTGCGCCGGATCGCCGGTCTGTTCGTGCTGGGTTTGCTGCACATCGTGCTCCTCTACGGTGGCGACGTCCTCACCACCTACGCGGTGGTGTGCCTGATCCTCTTCTGGATGCGCGGCGTCCGCGACCGAACGGCACTGCGGGTCGCCGCGATCGTGTATGGCGTCGTGCTGCTCAGTATGGTGAGCAGCGGGCTTTTCCTGGACTCTTCGGCGTTCCTGCCGTCCGGGAGCGAGGCACTGGCCAACGCCGAGCGGACCACCCAGGCGTTGCTCGGCGGTTTCGACGGGATCATCGGCCAGCACTTGAGCGGCCTGCCGCTGCTGGCGATCCAGGCGGTTTCGATGCAAGGCCCGACCGCGCTCGCGATGTTCCTGCTGGGCCTGGTCGCCGGACGGCGGCAGTTGCTCGCCCGGATCCGGGGAGACGAACCCGTCCTGCGCCGGATCCAGTGGATCGGCTTCCCGGTGGGGATCGCGGGCGGCGTGGGCTACACGCTCGGCGGTGGCAACGGGCATGTCCTGGCCGTCGCGGTCAGCGTCGCCACCGCTCCGTTCCTGACGGCGGCCTACGTCGCGACGCTGCTTCGCGTCATGCATCACCCGCGGACGGCGAAGGTTCGCGACATGCTCGCCCCTGCCGGGCGGATCGCGCTCACCAACTATCTCGGCCAGTCCCTGATCGGCCTGCTGATCTTCACCGGGGTCGGGTTCGGCGCCGTGGGCTCCCTCTCGCCACTGGCCACGGTGGGGCTGGCGTTGCTCATCTTCGCCCTCCAGTTGGTGGCCAGCGCGTTGTGGCTGCGCCGCTTCCGGTACGGCCCGGCCGAATGGCTCCTGCGGTGGGTCACCAACGGCAGCCGTCCGGACAAGATCACCCGGTAGGCCGTGACGGGCTCAGGCGCCGCCGTCCTGGGGCCACTGCTGGCCGCGGCTCCAGGAGTCCAGCACCATCAGGGTTTTCGTCCCCGTCACCTGGTGATGCCGCCTGATCTCGTCGATGGTCTGTTGCAGGTGGCCCATGTCCCGCACCCGCAGCCAGACGAGCGCGTCGGGATCACCCGCGATGGTGAACACGGCCTGTGCCTCCGGCATCCGGGTGGTCGTCCGGACGATCTCGCCGACCTTGGTGGTCCCGGTGAACCGCAGTTCGGTGAACGCCTCGATGGCCCAGCCGAGTTTGGCGTGGTCGATCTGGACGGTGTAGCCGACGATGACGCCGTTCTCCTGCATGCGGTCGATGCGGCGTTTGACCGCGGCGGTGGACAGCGTGACGCGAGCCCCGATGTCGCCGAGGGTGCGCCTGGCGTCTTCCCGCAGGAGTTCGAGGATTTCGCGATCGGTCTCGTCGATGAGCTGGTCCGCCATGAGCCGGATGGTACGCAGACGCAACAGATATCGGCCAGTGGTGAGGAAGGGTCGGATATTTTGCGCGATCTGCGTCAATAGACTGCCGCTTGTTGCGGCGGCCCGGGAGCTTCGGGTCTTCTGTCGTGACGTCACGCGGGGGTGCCGAAGGAGGCAGGTCTGGTGGAACAGTTCACGTTGGAGGACCGGTATCTGCGGGAAGACGGCACCGTCTACCTCAGCGGAGTTCAAGCGCTGGTCAGGATGCTGTTCGACCGGGTGCGGCACGACCGCGCCGCCGGCGCGTCCCCCGCGGTGTTCGTCTCCGGCTACGAAGGGTCCCCGCTGGCCGGGTACGACCTCGAACTCGGCCGCCGGTCGGTCCTGCTCGACAAGCACGACGTCGTCCACCGCCCTGGCCTGAACGAGGAACTCGCCGCGACGGCGGTGATGGGCAGTCAGCTCACCGCGTCGGTCGGCTCGTCGCCCGGCGGGGTCACCGGGTTCTGGTACGGCAAGGCACCGGGCCTCGACCGGGCGACGGACGCCCTGCGGCACGCCAATCTCGCGGGCACCGATCCGGCCGGCGGCGCGGTGGCGCTGGTCGGCGACGATCCGAACGCCAAGTCCTCCTCGGTGCCCTGCGCCTCCGAACTCGCGCTGGCCGACCTGTCCATGCCGGTGTTCTTCCCCTCCGACTCCCAGGACGTGCTGGACTTCGGGTTGCACGCCGTCGAGCTGTCCAGAGCGAGCGGGCTGTGGTCGTCGATGAAACTGGTGGCGAACGTCGCCGATGCCGCGAGCACCGCCCGAGTCCGGCCACAGTGGACGCCGCCGGAGCTGGCGCTGCCCGCCTACCGGCACAAGCCCAGCTCCCGGCTGCTCGGCACCACGCTGATGGCACTCGAACGCAGCCTCTACACCGAACGCCTCCCGCTGGCCGTCGAGTACGTGCGGGCGAGCGGGGTCAACCGGATCGTCCAGGAAGGACCGGCGGACCGCATCGGCATCGTCACAGCCGGAAAGTCCTATTTGGACTTGATGCAGGCGCTGCGGCTGCTCGGCCTGGACTCCGACGCGTTGTCGCGGCACGGGATCCGGATCCTCAAACTCGGCGTCATCCACCCGCTCGAACCGTCGATCATCCGCCGGTTCGCCGACGGCCTGACCGAGATCGTCGTGGTGGAGGAGAAGCGTTCCTTCGTCGAATCGGCGATCAAGGAGGTGCTCTACGGCACCGCCGGAGCGCCCGCCGTCCACGGCAAGACCGGCCCGGACGGCCGCACGCTGTGCACCGAACTCGGCGAACTCGACCCGGACGCCGTCGCGCACGTGCTGGCCGCGCGGTTGACCGCGCACCACGAGATCCCGTCCGTGACCGCGTGGCGGGGACAACGGCGCCGTGAGCGCATCTCGATCCCGTTGCTGACCCGGACGCCGTACTTCTGTTCCGGCTGCCCGCACAACTCCTCGACGAAGGTGCCAGAGGGAACCGTGGTGGGCGGCGGCATCGGCTGTCACGCCATGGCGCTGTTCATGGAGCCGGAACAGGTCGGGGACGTCGTCGGACTGACGCAGATGGGCGGCGAGGGCGCGCAGTGGCTCGGGATGGAGCCGTTCGTCGAGGCCTCGCATTTCGTGCAGAACATCGGCGACGGCACGTTCACCCATTCCGGCAGCCTGGCGGTGCGGGCCGCGGTGGCCGCCGGGGTGAACATCACCTACAAGCTCCTCTACAACGCGACCGTCGCGATGACCGGCGGACAGGACGCCGTCGGTGGCCTTCCGGTGGAGCGGCTGGCGTCACTGCTGCTGGTCGAAGGCGTCGCCAAGGTGGTCATCACCAGTGACGAGCCGAAACGCTTCCGCGGCGTCCGCCTTCCCGACGGCGTGGAGGTCCGGCATCGCGACGAATTGCTGCGCACACAAGAGGAACTGGCTGCCGTTCCCGGGGTGACGGTGCTCATCCACGACCAGGAATGCGCCGCGGAGAAGCGCCGCAAACGTCGTCGCGGCAAGCTGCCGACGCCGGCCGCCAAGATCGTGATCAACGAGCGGGTGTGCGAGGGGTGCGGCGACTGCGGCGAGAAGTCGAACTGCCTGTCGGTACAGCCGGTCAGTACCGAATTCGGCCGCAAGACCACGATCCACCAGTCTTCGTGCAATGTGGACTATTCGTGCCTGGCGGGGGACTGCCCCTCGTTCATGACGGTGGTGCCCACCGGGCGGAAACAACGGCGGCAGGCGGGGGAGATCACCGCGGCCGAGCTGCCCGCGCCCGAGACCGCCGGAACCGACTTCACCGTGCGGATCACCGGGGTCGGCGGGACCGGCGTGGTCACCGTCGCGCAGATCCTCGCCACCGCCGCCGTGATCGAAGGCAGGCAGGTCCGGACACTGGATCAGACCGGGCTCGCGCAGAAGGGCGGCGCCGTCGTCTCGGATCTGAAGATCACCGCCGAACCGACCCCGCAGGCCCCGAAACTCGCCGCCGGGGAATGCGATCTCTATCTGGCCTGTGACGTCCTCGTCGGCGCCGACCCAGTGCATCTGACCGTCGCGGATCCCGGCCGTACCACCGCGGTGGTCTCCACGACCGAGGTGTCGACCGGCCGGATGGTCGTCGACACCACCGTGTCCTTCCCCGACGCCGCGGCCGTGCGGGGCGCGATCTCGGAGAACGCGGCGCGAACCGTCGTGCTCGACGCCCGCGCACTGGCGGAAACCCTGTTCGACGACGACCAGTTCGCCAACATCCTGCAACTCGGCGCGGCCCACCAGACCGGCGCCATCCCGCTGGACGCGGCCAGTCTGGAACGCGCGATCGAGCTCAACGGGGTCGCCGTCGCGGGCAATCTCCAGGCTTTCCGGCGCGGCAGGCAACTCGTCGCCGATCCCGGCGGACTGCACGCCGCCGTCACCCCTCCCGCCGTCGCCGCGACCGCCACCCCGTCGGAAGCCACTCTCCGTACCCGCGCGCTCGTGCACGCCGAGCCTGGCTCGGAACTCGCGCGCCTGCTGGACATCCGCGTCCCCGAACTCGTTCAGTACCAGGACGTTCGCTACGCGCGGGAGTACGCCGAGTTCGTCGAACGCGTCCGGGTGCTGGAAGGGGACTCGACCACCGTCACCGAAGCGGTGGCGCGCAACCTGCACAAACTGATGGCCTACAAGGACGAGTACGAGGTCGCGCGGCTCTCGCTCGATCCTGCCGTGCTCGCGGGGATCGAGGCGGAGTTCGGCGTGGGCAGCCGCTACGCCTACCGTCTGCACCCGCCCGTCCTCCGCGCACTCGGGATGAAGCGGAAGATCGCACTGGGCAAGGGTTTCCGTCCGGTGTTCGTCGCACTGCGCGCCGCGCGGAAACTGCGTGGCACGCGCTGGGACCCGTTCGGCAGGGCAGGGGTCCGGAAGGTCGAGCGGGAACTCGTCGTTGAGTACCGGGAGACGATCCTCGCCGCCTTCGCCACCGAGGACGCCGATCGCGGCAGGTTGCTGGCCTTGGCCGAACTGCCCGACCTGGTTCGCGGCTACGAAGACGTCAAACTGGCGAACGTCGAGGCCTACCGCCGGGAACAGTCGGCGCTCCTGGCCGAACTCGGGAGCCGGTCAGTCCCCGTCCAGTCCTAAAAGGACGGCTAGGCCGCGCAGGCAGTCCTCGAAGACGGGTTCCAAGTCGGTGTAGGCGAAGTCGAGTTGGTGCAGGACTTCCATGCACAGCAAGCCGTACAGCCGGGTCCAGCAGGTCAGGAAGACGTACGCGGCCTCAGGAGGGAGGCGTGCGTCGATAGTGGCGGAGTAGGCGGTCAGTTGCTTGCGGAGCGCCGGGGAAAGGTCGGCCGGATCGGGTACCGGGAACGGCCGGGTCCGCCACAGCTCGGCGGTCAGTTCGAGCAGAACGAGCTCGAACCGTTGCCCGGCTTCGTGCCGGGGTGAGCTCTGATCCAGGTTGGACGGGGTGATCGGGCTGGCGAAGATCCAGCCGAACTCCGCCGGGTTGGTGATCGCCCAGGTACGCAAGGCCCGGCACACCTCGAGGATGCGATGGCCGGTCGGTGCGTCGGCGTGGGTGTCGCGGGCCTGTTCCAAGGCGGCGGTCAGCTCGCGGAAGAAGTCGGCGGTCACCGCACCGATCAGTTCGTCGTGACCCGCGTAGTAGTGGTACAGCGCGGGGCCGCTCATGCCCACCTGCCGGGCGACCGCGTTGATGGTCACCGCGGCCGATCCCTGCTCGACCAGCAGCGTGCGCACGGCCGCGTGGATCTCCTTCAGCGCGTCCTGGCGCCTTCTCTCCCGCCTGCTGCTTGGGCCGTCGGCCATTGTCGCCTCATCTCGTCGCACTGTTGACATCCTAGAGCACCTATGTTTCCTTAATGACTCTAAGCTAGCCTAGAGTCATTAAGGGGGATCGCCGATGAAGGTGACCATCGTGGGCGGCGGTATCGGAGGACTGACCGCCGCCGTCGCGTTCCACCAGCGCGGCTGGGAGGTCGAGGTGCTCGAGCGCGCCCCCGAATTCACCGAGATCGGTGCGGGGATTTCGATCCAGCCCAACGCCCTGCGCGCGCTGGACGCACTCGGTCTGGGTGACCGTCTTCGCTCCGGTGGACTGGCCGACCCGTTCGCGGGTGTCCGTCGCGCGGATGGGCGATGGCTGTTCCGCAACGACGTCGCCGACCTGAAGCGCCGGTTCGGCCAATGGGCGACCGTGCACCGCGCCGACCTGATCGACCTGCTCGTCAAGGCCCTGCCTGCGCGGGTGCTGCGGCCCGGCACCGACGTGCGTGAGGTGCGGCCCGACGGTGTCGTCGTGCACAGTGGCGGCGCCGTCGCCGCCGACCTCGTCGTGGGCGCCGACGGGGTGTACAGCGCGACCCGACGGTCCCTGTGGCCCGATGCGCCCGGACCGCGTTACGTCGGGTACACCACGTGGCGCTTCATCGTCCCGCCGCATCCGATCACCGAAAGCGTGGAAACCTGGGGCCGTGGCGAACGATTCGGGCACCTTCCGATGCCGGACGGCCGCGTCTACTGCTACCTGATGGCCAACGCCCCCATCCGTTCACGGACCGGTCTGGACCAGCTACGCGAACGGTTCGCGGGTTGGCACGATCCGATCCCCGCACTGCTGTCGGCGGCGGAGGAGCACACGGTGTCGCAGCATGACAGCTACCAGCTGCCAGAGTTGCCCACCTACGTGTCCGGCACGGTCGCCCTTCTCGGTGACGCCGCACATGCCATGACGCCCAACCTCGGGCAGGGCGCGTGTCAGACCCTCGAGGATGCCGTCACGCTCGCCCTCACCGTCGACACGCTGGGCGTGCCCGCGGGACTGGAGGAATACGACCGTTCCCGCCGCCCGCGGACACAGATGATCACCCGCCGTTCCCTTCAGGCCGGGGCTCCCGCGCACTGGACGTCCCCGCCGGCGATCGCCCTCCGCGACGCAGTGCTTCCTCGTTTGCCGAAATCCTTCTTCGAGCGCTCGCTCGTCCCCACTTACACCTGGACGATCTGTTGAGGGGTAAGGCAAAGGTGGCGTGTTCGGGCGCGGTGTGCCGGTGACCGGTCCTTTGACCTACCCCTCACTAACTGATCCGAAAGGCATAGTCCATGGCCCTGCCACGAACGCTGATCATCGTCGTCGGAGTGATCACGACGATCAGCGCCGTACTCGCCGATCTGGTCGTTCCCGAGCTGGCGGCGCAGCACGCCTTCAACCCGGGTTGGCCGCCCCACGCCAAGTTCCACGACGCCCAGTACATGGTGATGACCGTGCTGCTGGGTCTGCTCGGCCTCACCCTCGCTCTCCGGCGGTCGGGCGACCCGCGCGGCAGGCTGCTGTGCGCCACCGGCGTCCTCGCCACCCCCTGGCTCGGAATGATCGGCGCGCTCCTGTTCCCCGGCACCGCGACCTACGACCCGGAGTTCGCCGACAGCACGCTCTTCGTCTTCGGTCTGCACGGCCAGGTTCTGATGGCGATCGTCCTGATCTTCGTTCTGCTCGGTGCGGCAGCGGCGACACTGCGCCTGCCGTCGGAAGCCGGTATCCGGCCCTGAAGCAACGTTGTTCAGGCCATCATGCCGGTATCCTGTGAGCGCTATGGAAAACCCCATTACGGGTGACGAAGCCGAGCGCCGATGGGACACTTATCTCGTCGCCAGGCGCGAAGAAACCTCCAGTCGCAGAAGCGTCAGCGAACTCGGCGGTGAGGCGGTCGCTCTGCTGGCGCACAAGATTCGGCGCGGGCATCCCGAAGAACGTGCTGCGGCTCTCGATCTGTCGGCCGATGACCCCGATCTCGCGGCCGCCCTGATCGACAGCTTGTTGTGGTTGTCAGTGACGCACGCGTGGGCAGGCAGGGTCAGGCAGGTCCTTGACAACATCCCTTCGTTTGAGCTGTTCCCGATGCTCACGCAGCGGGTCCCGGAATTGCTGGACCAGGCGCTGATCGAAGAGGACGAGCCGTACGACGACTTTCGGCGGTTCGCCGAACTTCTCGAGCACGTCCGGCATTGGCATCTGCTGGGGGAACTGGTTGGCAAGGCGAGCGAAAGCGCGGACGCCGATGTTCGTGAAGTGGTCGAAGACTACGAGAAGTACCGGCACCTCTGGAGCTTTTCCCGCGGCGATCAGGCGGATCCCGGATAGCAGCGTTTCCGGGCGGCCGTTGCGTCAATTGACACAAGCCTCGCCATGGCTCTGCACTAAGCATGATTCATGAGAACGCGGCGATCGGCTGTGCATCGGACCGTGCTGGCGGTGGACGTTCAGGGATTCGGAGACCAGCGCCGGACCACACCGCACCAGCTCGTGGTGCGGGAGGGTATGTACCGCGCGCTGGAGAATGCCTTCATCGCCGCGGGAATGTCGTGGGACGAGTGTCACCACGAGGATCGCGGCGACGGTCTCGTCGTGCTGGCTCCTTCGCAGGCACCCAAAACACCGTTCGTGGAGCTGTTTCCCCACGCGGTCGCCGCCGAACTGCGCGCGCACAACGCGACGCGACGGGCGGAGCAGCAGATCCGGCTGCGCCTCGCGTTGCATGCCGGGGAGGTGGTCTTCGACGAGCACGGGGTCACCGGCGCGGCGGTCAATCTGACGTTCCGGCTCCTGGACGCGCCCGCGTTGAAGGAAACGCTGGCGGAGTCACCGGGCGTGCTGGCGGTGATCACGTCGGGGTGGTTCTTCGACGAAGTCGTGCGCAACAGCGCGGTCGCCGATCCGGCGACATTCCGGCAGGTGCGGGTGGTGGTGAAGGAGACCGCGGCGGTGGCGTGGATCAGCCGCCCGGACCATCCCTATCCCGCCGGCCCCGCCGACCTTGAAGTGCCTGCCGACGCCCCGCCGAAGCAGGCGGAATCCGGACCGGCGGGCGGGGCGGTCACGATGACCGCGACCTCGTCGGACAGCGGCAGGGTGTATCAGGCCGCGCGTGACCAGCACATCACCGAAGCATGATGTGCCCCCGTGAAGACGAGGACACGCCGGTCGAGGGAATCCATCTCGAGGCGCATGCTTCCGGCGACGGCCATATCCACCAGGCCGGTCGGGATCAGCACGTCCATTACACCGATGGAGTACGCGGTCGCCGCCGCACCATGCCGGGCAGGGCCGGGCGGGAGTGCCCTTATCCGGGTTTGGCCGCGTTCGGTCGGGAACAGGCCGAGTGGTTCTTCGGGCGGGACGATCTGGTCGCCGAGCTGATCACGCGACTGGATCGGCGCCTGGCCACCGGCGGCCTGCAAATGGTGGTGGCGCCATCAGGGGCGGGGAAGTCTTCGTTGCTGCGGGCGGGATTGGTGCCCGCACTCGACCGGGCCGCCCTGCCGCATTCGGATGGCTGGCCGAAGGTGGTGTTCACCCCCACCGCCGAACCGATGCGGGAGTCGGCGGTCGTCGATCGGGAACCCGGATCGCCGATCGTCGTCGTGGTCGACCAGTTCGAGGAACTCTTCACGCTGTGCACCGATGACGAGCAGCGACACGAATTCATCGACCGGCTCATCGCGATCGCCGACGGGGGAGGGTTGGTCGTCGTCGGCGTCCGTGCGGACTTCTACTCGGCCTGCGCCGACGATCCCCGGCTGCGGGCCGCGTTGCAGGACGCGCCGTTGGTGGTCGGGCCGATGTCGGAAGGGGAACTCCGCGAGGCGATTCTGTTTCCCGCCAAGGCCGTCGAACTCGACATCGAGCCAGGGCTGATCGAAGTGCTGCTTCGCGACCTCGGTATCACAGCGAAGTCCGGCACCGCGGGTTACGAGGCGGGCCGGTTGCCGCTGCTGGCGCACGCGCTGCGGGTCAGCTGGCAGCAGCGAAGCGGCTCGACCCTCACGGTGCAGGGGTACGAGACCACCGGCGGCATCCACAACGCCATCGCCACCACCGCCGACCGGGTGTTCACCGGACTGGATGAGGCCGGGCGAAAGGCCGCGCGCTCGCTCTTCCTCCGCCTGATCAAGATCGGGGACGGGACTGAGGACACCCGCCGTCGCGTCCCCGGCGCCGAGTTGACGGACACCGCGGCGATCGTGGACGCCTTCACCCAGGCCCGGCTGCTCACCCGGCAGCAGGACGACGTCGAGATCACCCATGAGACCTTGCTGCACAGCTGGCCACGGCTGCGGGAGTGGATCAACGCCGACCGCGCCGGCCGGTTGACCCACCAGAACCTGGAGGAAATGGCGGCAACCTGGGACCGCGCCGATCGCGATTCGTCGCTGTTGTTCTGGGGCAGCCGTCTCGAAGTCGCGCAGGCGTGGGCGGACAGTGCCCCGGACGGTGAGCTGAGCCAGGTCGGCGAGGCGTTTCTGGCGGCCTGCCGTCGATCGCGACGCCGGGCCGCGCAACGGAAGACAAGGGTCATCGCGGTGCTCACGGTGCTCACCGTGGTCGCTTCCACGGCCGCGTTCCTCTTCTTCCGGCAGCAACGTGAGGCGGTGCATCAACGCGACCTCGCCATCTACAACCGGGTCCTCACCGAAGCGGATCAGCTTCGCGGCACCGACGTGTCGCTGTCGGCGCAACTCGACCTGGTCGCACACCGGCTCCGGCCCGGCGAGGAGACCGCCACCCGGCTGGTCACCGCGGCCAACATGCCGTTGTCCACTCCACTGACCGGCCACACGGACGCCATCACCGCCGTGGCGTTCAGCTCGGACGGGCGCATCCTGATCACCGCGAGCATGGACGAATCCCTCCGGTTGTGGAACGTCTCCGACGGCACCCGGCCGATCCTGCTGGGGCAGGCCGCCGATTCCGGCAGCCGAGTCCACGCCATGGCGTTCAGCCCGGACGGGCGCACCGTGGCCACCGGCAGTTTGGGCGGGGCGGTGAAACTGTGGAACGTCTCCGACCCCGCCCACCCGGCCGAGTCGGGCGGCTACCTGAGAGATCAAGACGGCTTCATGGGCCAATTCGGCACCATCGACACGGTGGCGTTCAGCCCGGACGGCCATACGCTGGCCGCGGCCAGCGAACAAGGATCGGTGCAACTGTGGAACGTGTCCGATCCCGCCCGGCGCGCGTCACCGAGTAAAGTCTTCGGCCACAACAAGTCCGTCAACTCGGTGGCGTTCAGCCCCGATGGGCGCACCCTCGCCACCGGCAGCGGCGACTACACGGCGCGGTTGTGGAACATCACCGATTTCAGCAAGCCCACGCCGCGGGGCGAACCTTTGGAAGGCCACCTCGCCGTCGTCAATTCAGTGGCGTTCAGCCCGGACGGGCGCACACTCGCCAGCGGCAGCGACGACAACACCATGCGCTTGTGGAACATCTCCGATCCCGCGTCGCCCACGCCATTCGGCCGCTCCGCGAGCGGCCATCTCGGTTCCGCGGTGAGCTCCGTCAAAGCGGTGGCTTTCAGCCGGGACGGACGCACGCTCGCCAGCGGCAGCACCGATTCCTCGGCACGGTTGTGGAACGTCTCCGATCCAGCCCGTCCCAAGGAACTGGGCGAGCCGCTGAGAGGTCACACCGGCGCCGTCGACACGGTCGCGTTCAGCCCCGACGGGCGCACGCTGGCCACCGGCAGCCTCGACCAGTCCGCCAGGCTGTGGAACATCCCGGGTTCCACGCTGACCGGTGGCACCACCACCATCTACTCGGTGGCGTTCAGCCCGGACGGGCGCACCATGGCCTCCGGGGCGGGCGATTCCACGGCGCGGCTGTGGAACGTCTCCGATCCCGCCCGGCCCGTACCCGTGGGGCCGCCCTTGACCGGCGCGACGAAAGCCGTTGTCTCAGTGGCGTTCAGCCGGGACGGGCGCACACTGGCCACCGGCAGCAGCGATTCCACGGTGCGGTTGTGGGACATCTCGGACCGGGCACAGCCCACTTCTCTGGGCGAACCGCTGAAGGGGCACACCAGAGCCGTCAATTCGGTGGCGTTCAGTCCGGACACACGCACTTTGGCCACCGGCAGCAGCGATTCCACGGTGCGACTATGGGACATTTCGAATACGGGCAAGCCGCTGGCGCTCGCCTACCCGCTCACCACGCACACCGCCGAGACCATCATGACCGGACGTTCCGACGCGATCTTCTCGGTGGCGTTCAGCCCGGATGGGCGTACTTTGGCCACCGGCAGCAGCGACTTCACGGCGATGCTCTGGAATGTCTCGGACCTGACCAGGCCGGTGCAGTCGGGCCCGCCACTGACCGGGCACACCCGGACGGTCCACTCGGTGGCGTTCAGTCCGGACGGCCGCACCTTGGCCACCGGCAGCGCCGATTCCACGCTGCGCTTGTGGAATGTCGCCGATCCCGCGAAATCGAGCAGGCCGCCGACCGACCACTCCGGCACCGTTTCTTCGGTGGCGTTCAGCCCGGACGGCCGTACCCTGGCCACCGGCAGCAACGATTCCACGGTCCGGCTGTGGAATGTCTCGGATCCGGCGAGACCGGCTTCGGCGGGCCTGCCGTTGAGTGGTCACACCGACGCCGTCACCGCTGTCGCCTTCAGTCCCGATGGACACACGTTGGCCAGTGGCAGCGCGGATCTATCGATACGGCTGACCGGACTGAACGTGGACCGGGACATCGACCGGATTTGCGCCGTCACCGGTGACACGCTCACCGGCAAGGAATGGGAACGCTATGTCGGCAGCGATGTTCCCTTCGACCCGCCCTGTGAGATGAGGAGATCGTCGTGAAGAGGTCCGTTCTCGTCGGTGCCTTGATCGGAGCCGTCGTGGTGGCCGGCGGCCTGGTCTTGGCGTTTCGGCCGTCGTCGCAAAGCCCCGGCGCCACTCCGGAAAACGGTGCGGCCACGGCAAGTTTGGCGGCCGAACTGTCCGCCAAGGCCGACGTCTACGACGTGGCCTTCAGCCCGGACGGCCGAAACGTGGCCGTCTCCAGCAAGGACGGCACCGTCCGGCTGTGGGACACCGGCACCCGGCAGGAGGTCGGCCCGCCCTTCACCGGTATAAGTCGCGACGAGAGCCCGCTACCGCTCGCGTTCAGCCCCGACGGCCGCACCCTCGCCACCGGCGGCACCAGCGCACGGTTGTGGGACGTGGCCAGCCGCCAACCACTCGGCGCTCTCTCCGACCCCGCCGCCGTCGTGCCACGCCCCGTGCAGGCGCTGGCGTTCAGCCCGGACGGGCGGTTGGTGGCGACCGGCGGCTTCAGCGAAACCCGGCTCTGGGAAGTGAGCAACCACCGGCCACTCGGCAAGCCTTTCGCCCGCGGCATGTTCAGCCTGTCGTTCAGCCCGGACAGTCGCACGCTGGCCGCAGGGGGGCTTAAAGGCGCGTCACTGTGGACAGTGGCCGACCAACAGCAGATCGGCGAGCCGCTCGCCCAAGGCGATTGGATTCTCGGGGTGGACTTCAGTCCCGACGGTCGCGTGCTGGCCATGGCCGGAGGTGTCGCCGTCGACAACGGGGTGCGTCTGTGGGATCCGGCGAGCCGCCGGCTGATCGGCAAGCCTTTCGGGCACGGGGTCGGCGGCGTGGCATTCAGTCCCGACGGGCGCAAACTCGCCACGGTCGGTGGCAGCGCGAGCGACGGCGGCCACGACGAATCGGCGCGGTTGTGGGACGTGACCAGCCAGCAACAGATCGGCGCACCGCTTGACCGCGGAATACTCAAAGTGGCGTACAGCTCCGACGGACGCCATCTCGCCACGGCCAGCGGCGGTCCGTCGGCACGGTTGTGGGACCTCAGCGGCTGATCTTCCGGTGGAAGCAAACCCGGTCGTGCCCGGGGCCGTCGTAGTCGGTGTGCAGGGGCAGACCGTCGACCACCCGGTCGCCGGTTTCGAGCGTGAACCCCATCGCACGGTGAAAGGCGATGGAGCCGGTGTTACCCGGCGAGGTGATCGCCCGCACTTCCGTGCGTCCCGCCTCGGCGGCGCGCTGGAAGAAGGTCGTGTACAGACGACGAGCCGTCCCCTGCCCGCGAAGCTTCGGGTCCACTCCGACGAAGTGGATGTACGCCTCGACATCATTGTCGGCGGAGTAGAAGCCGACGAGGAACGCCCTGATGCCGTCTTCGTCCTCCAGTACCAGGCTCGTGCCGGAGAAGAACTGCAAGAACAGCTTGGGAAGCAGGAGAGAAAGCTCGCGGGCCTGCTCGGGGGTGCGTGAGTCGCTCCACCACTGGTGCACGCGTTCGACGATCGCGCCGTGGTCGGAGACGCGGGCTTGGCGCATGTCGTTTCCTTTCGGAGTCAAGGTCGCGACACCGTTCTACCAGCTGAAGCGGACGGTGTGATCGACACCCGGAGCCGCGAAAGCGAGCAGCCGCAAAGCTTCCGCTTCGATCGCGGCACGATCGGCGGTGGAGATCGGGCGCAAGGGCACCACGGTGAGTCTGCCCGTCCGGTCCTTCGTCCAGGTCGCCGCCACCGTTCCGTCGACGAGCACGGTGGCGGCGACCGCCGCGCCCTGACAGACCTGACGCCGGATCTCGTCGGTCATCACCCGGGTCCGGTCGGCGTGCGCGAGCAGCGTCGCGTCGAACTCCGGGAGCAGCCGGACGGGCACGGCCAGATCCGCCGGTGGCAGGTCGCGGTCCGGCAGGTCGAACAACTCACGGCCCGATTCGTCGGCGTAGGTGCGCAGTTCCGGCCGGAGCCGCTCGAAGACCTCACGCAGTCCTCCCACGCCGGACCAGCTCCGCGCGTCGGCGACGGTGGCCGGACCGAACGCGGCCAGGTAGCGACGGACCATTTCGCCCACGTCCTCGGCGGTGGCGGCCTCGGGCACGCCGGAGAAGGCGGCGAACGGGGTCGCGCCGCGTTTGCCCCACGTTCCGCTCGGCGCCGGGTGCACCACGGGGAGCAGGTATTGCACGGTCCAGCCGAGCGCGTTCGGGTCGGCGTCCGGCCGGGTACTGGCGAGCGCGCCCGAGTTCGGGGCGGGTGAGAGTGGCACCGTCGGCGAGCAGTCCGGCCGCGTCGGCGACAAGCCCGTCGAGGTCGACACCGGTGGTGCGACTGCCGAACGCGTTGCGCTGCACCCGCCGCAGCAGTGGCGTCAGCACCGGCCGGACGAGCCGGAAATCCGCCGCCGACATCAGGTGCTGGGTGGCCCGCATCATCGTCGACCGCACGAGGACGCCGTTCTCGATGGCGACGGTGAGGTCCTCGATGGCGAACCGTTCGAGCCGGTTCCAGAGCGCGAGGTACGGCAGATCCGGGTCTTGCGCGTTGAGCCCGAGGAGGTGCTCGGTCGCCGCGGCCACCCCGAGATCGGCGCGGTCGACCAGCAGTTGCCTGCCGAGGAGGGCGCGGCCGAGCGCCCGCGGGCTCAGTACCGCGGTCCCGCGGGCGCCCATCTCAGCGCACCTTCCGGAAGAACACGCGGACGTCGCCGACCAGCGCGTCCGGTGCCTCCATGGCGAGGAAATGCCCGCCGTGGCCGAGTTCGGTCCAGTGCACGATGCGGTGGTCGCGTTCGGCCCAGCGGCGGACCGTCACGTCGTGCGCGGCCACCAGCACTCCGGTGGGCACGGTGCCGCCCCAGTCGCCGCCGCTCCAGTCGCTCGCGGAGATCTCTTCGTAGTAGATCTGTGCCGCCGAACCGGCCGTGCCGGTGAACCAGTACAGCGAGATGGTGGTGAGCATGCGGTCGCGATCCACGCACTGCTCGGGAAGGGCGTCTTCCGGCAAGGTGAGTTCCTTGAACTTCTCCACGATCCACGCGAGCTGACCGGCGGGCGAGTCGTGCAGGCCGTAGGCCACCGTCTGCGGGCGTTTGGAGTTGCACTGCAAGTAGCCGTCGTTGAAGTTCTGCATCGAGTCCCAGCGACGCTGGTCAGTCTCGGAGAGGTCGTCCAGTTCGCCTTCGGCCCCGATCGGGAACGAGATCATCGCGTTGAGGTGCACCCCGAGCACGTGCTCCGGATCCTGCTTGCCGATCTCCGGCCCGACCCAGGAGCCGGTGTCGTAGCCCTGCACGCCGTACCGCTCGTAGCCGAGCGCGGCCATCAGCCGGACGAAGAGGCCGGCCATCTTCGCGGCGTTCATGCCCGGTCCTGCCAGCGGCGTCGAGAAACCGAACCCTGGCAGGGACGGGATCACCAGGTGGAAGGCGTCGGCCGGGTCGCCGCCGTGCGCCCTCGGGTCCGAGAGCGGCCCGATCACGTCGAGGAAGTCGGTCACCCCGCCCGGCCAGCCGTGCAGCAGGACCAGGGGAGTGGCGTCCGGCTCGGGCGAGCGCACGTGCAGGAAGTGCAGGCGCTGACCGTCGATGGTGGTGACGAATTGCGGGTGGGCGTTGAGCTCGGCTTCCTGTGCCCGCCAGTCGAATCCGTCGCGCCAGTACTCGGCGAGTCCGGTGAGGTAGCCGACGGGCACGCCCCGGGCCCAGTCGACTCCCGGGAGTTCGCCGGGCCACCGGGTGGCGGCCAGCCGCGCGGCGAGGTCGTCGAGCTCGGCCTGCGGGATGTCGATCGAGAAGGGGCGGATGTCCTGTGTCATGGGAACCACGCTAGAACCAGGTTAGGACAGGTTCGGTCCTAACCGTCGGGCAAGATGGAACTCATGCTGGAAACGTCGGCACGGCTGCTGAAACTCCTCTCGCTGTTGCAGACCCACCGCGACTGGCCGGGCACCGACCTGGCCGAACGCCTCGGCGTCACCACCCGGACCGTGCGGCGGGATGTCGAGCGGCTGCGGGAACTCGGCTATCCGGTGCACGCGTTGCAAGGCACGCCCGGCTATCGGCTCGGTGCGGGCGCGGCCTTGCCGCCACTGCTGCTCGACGACGACGAAGCCGTCGCGGTGGCCGTCGGGCTGCGCACCGCCACCGGCAGTTCGGTCACCGGCATCGAGGAAACCGCGTTGCGCGCGCTCACCAAACTGGAGCAGGTGCTGCCGTCACGGCTGCGCCATCGGGTGAACACGATGCAGACCGCCGACCGTGCGAGCCGGGGTGGCGCCCGGCCCTAAGGTCTCGGCGGACGCGCTGATGACGATCGCGGAAGCCTGTCGTCGCCACGAACGGCTGCGCTTCGACTACCTCAGCCCGCGTGGCGGCGCTTCCCACCGGGACGCCGAGCCGTACCACCTGGTCAACTTCGGCAGGCACTGGTATCTCGTCGCCTTCGACGTCGATCGCGACGACTGGCGCACCTTCCGCGTGGACCGGCTCACCCCGCGTACGCCGGCGGGCCCTCGGTTCGTGCCCCGCGAGCCGCCGTACGACGACGTCGCGACCTACCTGGCGCATCAGCTTTCCGCACGCACCTGGCCGAGCCAGGCCACGGTCCGCCTGCACGAATCAGCCGACGCCGTGGCCGAGCGGGTGTGGCCGGGAATGGGCGTCGTCGAAGCCGTCGACGAGCACGCTTGCCTGCTGCACCTCGGTGGCGAGACCCCGGACGATCTGGTCTGGATGATCACCTCGGTGCAGACCGATTTCACCTTGGTCAGCGGGCCGCCGGAACTCGCCGTCGCGCTCCGGCGGCAGGCGGAACGTTGTCTGGCCGCGATCGCGCCGGACACGACCCGCCGGTCTGAGCCATGACCGGATCACCTGGCCGGAAGCCGGTCACCTCGGCGCGGACGACTTCCGTCATCTCGGAACCGAGCATGAGTTGACCCGTGGGGCATTCTGGAACGGTCCGGTTCGAGCCCGGGTTTCGTACGTTGCCCGAAAACCGTCCACGAAAGCGTCCAGAGTCCGAAGTTCGTGTCGTAAGTACGTGGGCCGCCTTGCTGACGCAGCCGTGCGCGCCCGCCTGGATCGCGGCCAGCAAGTCCTCCGGACCCGCTTGGGAGAGCACGAGAACGCGTACCTCCGGCCTGCACTGCCGCAGGTGGTGGATCACGCCGACACCGTCGCCGGTGGGTTCTTCGAGATGGGTCGCCATGGACGTCGGACTCGGGACCTGGCCGACACCGGTGCGTGGCCTGCTCGGCAACCCCGAGAACAATCCGAACCTGCTGGAAGGCAGAGACGGCACGCGGTACGTCGTCCCGCTCAAGTTCGGCGATGTCTACGCGTACGGCAACACCTGGCGGGTCGCCTCCACCGCGTCGTTGCTCCGGCCTTGCAGCCAGGTCGCCGCGGGTAACCCGACGGCGCCGTTCTTCACGGCCGACCTGAATCCCTCGCTGCGCGTCCAGTCCGAGAACGTCTGCCGCCGTACTCGGCCCGCGGGCCGCGACCTTCTACCTCGACCGGCAACCGAACGTCATCGACGCCAACCCGCCACGGCGGCCACCGTGCTCACCGGCTGGCTGCCGCGGTATCCGCTGACCGCAACACGTTTCGCTCACGGCGGGCCCGAGTGGACCACGGGGCCTGCCGTGAGTTCGGTCTTGTGCATGGTGCGGGGTCAGCGCGTCCGGACGGGGCAGGCTAGGTTCCCCGTGTGAGTCTCCTCGATGATGTGGCCGAGCGCGACGGCTGGCGATGCTGGGTGTGCGACGAACCGGTCGACGCCGACATGTCGGTGAACGACCCGCGAGGGCCGAGTGTCGACAGCCGGACCGCCGACCGGAAGGCCAAGATCCCCGAGCGGCTCGCGCATCGCGGATGCAACACCCGCAAGGGCGCGGTCAAGGTGGTCATCTCCTGGCCGGACCGCCTGCACGTGGTCGAACCCGCGCCGCTGATCACCGTCGCCGGGAGGCTGGAGCGCAAGGGAGGCCGCGAGATGGTGGCCCGTTGCCCGACCAAGCAGGACGCCCAAGAGGCAGCGGACTGGCTGGTGGACCGGTTCTCCCGCCTGGTGCCAGGGCTGCCGGTGACCGCCGCCATCGAGCCGGGTGGCGGCCAGTTCCTCGTCATCCTGGCCGCCGGCCGTCGCTGACCGGGGCACCGAAGCGAGCAGGGAACCCCAGCTGCCTGCGGATTCCGGTCTCAAAACCGAGAGTCTCGCGGACCTTCAGGCTCACGGCTATGCCGAAGACATCGCCACGGGCGACAGGGTCGAGGTCCAGCGGAGTCACAAGAAGTTCAAGATGGGTCTCAAACCGCAGTATCCGTCGGACGATGACGTCGGCGACAAGCGGGGGAGTTGTACCAGCAGGAAGGCGACCTGGTGGGACGCGAACGGACGTGACTGGATCAAGTCGCCCGCCGTGCGGTTGCAGATCCCGGGCACGCCTTCGAACGTTCGCACTCTGACGACTGAAGCCCTGCACCGAGGGGGAGCAGGGCTTCAGTCAGGTGCGGGTGGCGATCAGGGTGGAACAGGTGTTGTGCAGGAGGTAGGTGCCGTCGGTGCGCCGATACGGTGAGATCGATTCGGTGATGGTGTCCGTGACGCGCTGTTTGCCGACATGGCTGATCGCCGCGGCTGCCGGGCCGGTCGAGAGCAGCCCGCGTAGGGCGGTCGCTTGGTCGGGGTATTCCCATGGGCAGGAAAGGGTTCGCTCTCGGGTGATGGCCAGGCCCGTGCGCGACAGCAGTCGGCGGGCGGTCGCGGGATCTGAAAGGTCCTCCGGCGGTTCCGCTTGGGGCGGGGTGGAGGGCAGCAGCCCGCCGAGGTCGAGGAAGTACGCCAGTGCGTCGCAGTCGATGAGGGGCCCCCAGGTCGAGATGGCGATGTGTCCTCCTGGGCGGGTGACGCGTATCGCTTCGGTGAGGGCTCTGGCGGGGTTGCGTGCGAAGTGGAGGCTGTTGAACGCGGTCACCGCGGCGAATTCGGCGTCGGGGAAGGGGAGCTGTTCCATGTCGCCGACCCGGAAGGTCCCTGTCGGGTTCCGGGTGCGGGCGATCTCGACCAGTGCGGCGGAGGCGTCCAGACCACTGACTTTGACGTCGTGCCGGGCGGCCAGCTGAGTGAAACCACCGGCGCCACAGCCCAGATCCAGCAACAGCTCTTCGGGTGAGGGCGTCAGCTCGTTCAGGACGGCGAGCCAGCTGGGGTGGATGGTGTGTTCCTGGATGTCGGCCCAGTCCTGGGTGTTGGTACTCCAGTCAGCCACCGGCGACCGCGGTGAAGAACTCGATCCGGTCGTCGTCGCCCAGCGGCATCGCGTGGTTGGGGTGTGGGATGAGTTCGCCGTTGAGGAATACGCGGTGTGCTTTGCGGAGGTTTCCGGTGTTGTCGAGAAGGACTCTGTCCATCGCCGGGAATTTGGTCGTCAGCTCGCCCAGTGCGTCGGCGAGTGTGGTGGCTTCGACCGCGACCGTGCGGTTGTTGTTCGCGGCGCGCAGGAGGATGCCCGTGAATTCGATGTTCATGCTGCTTATCCCTTCTCGTGCCGGTGCGATCGCGCGACGACGCCGGCGCCGAGGTTGACTTCCAGGATGTCGTTGGTTCCCGCGACGATGGGGAGCCCGCTGAAATCGCGCAGGTAGCGGCCCAGATGTGGTGAGCCGTAGAAGGCGTGGCCGCCCATGACGCGGAACGCTGATTCGAGCACGAACCGGATCTGGTCGGCCGCGAAGCATTTGGCGGCCGAGAGCAGGGGATCGAACACCGGCTCGGCGCGTCCTGCTCCGACGTGGGTGAGAGCGCGGTACAGCATGGACCGGGCGGATTCGATCGCCACGTACATCCGCCCGAGTGTCGCTTCGACGTTCTTCAGACCGGCGACCGGTTCGCCGTATCGGATACTGCTCGACAGCCAGGTCGCGCAGTCTTCCAGGACTCGCTGCGCGCGTCCGAGCGGAGCGCAGGTGATCCACAGCCGTTGATGGCTCAGGAACCGTTGCGCGTGAGTGAGCCCGTCACTGGGCTCGAGTATGCGTTCCGCGGTCAGCGGTACATCCTCGAAGGTGAGCGATGCAGCGCCTGCGGTCCGCATGCCGAGGGGTGCCGCCGGGGTCACGGTCACTCCGGGGTCGTCGCGCTCCACCAGGCACGCCACCATGTCCCCGGTTTCGTCGAGGGGATAGACGAGGAAGACGTCGCTCATGACTCCGGCGGTCACATAGGTTTTGTGGCCGGACAGGACGAAGT
This sequence comes from Amycolatopsis sp. cmx-11-12, assembly GCF_046269425.1. Classification (NCBI taxonomy): domain Bacteria; kingdom Bacillati; phylum Actinomycetota; class Actinomycetes; order Pseudonocardiales; family Pseudonocardiaceae; genus Amycolatopsis; species Amycolatopsis sp. cmx-11-12. The sequence goes on from NZ_JADNQM010000005.1 coordinate 177,575, forward strand.
CGTCACCCTTGCGCCGGAGCACGGTGGTGAAGGACCAGGCGTCGGCGTCTTCGGTGTAGGCGATAGCCGCGCCGATGGTTCCTCGCCCGATCGGTTCGGCGTACTTCTCGATCAGGTCGTCGCGGCCGGATTCCTCGATGAACCGCGCGATGTCGATGGTGTGGTTGATGATCATCGGCAGGGCGGAATCGGTGCAGCGGTAGCCGACTTGTTCGAGCACCATGCCCCAGGTCAGGAAGTCGGCCCCCTCACCGCCGATCGCCGGGGGCAGCGAAAGCCGGTGGAGTCCCGCCTTCGCGAGTGCGTCCATCAGTTCAGCGGGAGGCGGAAGCCGGGCCTCGTCTCGCTCGACCACGGTGTCGCCGACCTTGTCGAGCAGGGTTCCCCAGCGGGCCCGGACCATGTCGGCGATTTCGGTCCGTTCGTCCGTGACGTCGAGCACTGCCTACCTCCGGTCATCGCGGTGCGACCCCTAGTACACCGTCGGACCTTGTGACCACACGGCCGGTTTGAGCACTCTTGGTGTTGAACATGTTGAACGCCCGCAGCGTTTCCTCCCCGGACCATGTGGAGGCACCATGTCGCGCCGTGCACGCAATGATCGGCTTCGGGACTTGCTGACCGCCGCCGGGTGGAGTTTCGACAGTCTGGCGCGCGCGGTGAACAGCGCGGGCGCCGAGGCAGGGTTGCAGCTGCGCTACGACCGGACCGCTGTCGCACACTGGATCTCGGGGACCCGCCCTCGTGCTCAAGTTCCCGCCTTGATCACCGAGGCGCTGACCCGAAGACTGGGCAGGCCGGTAACTCCCGCCGAGCTCGGCTTCGACCTGGCCGCTCCCGGGCCGATGTCGATCAGGCCCGGCGGCGGGACCGCCGCGCTGGCCGATCTGGTCTGTGCCGATCTGGATCCCGTCGGTCATCGCCTGCTCGCTCGCTCGGTGTACCGGCTGGACGAGCTGGCGGTACCGGCATGGCTCGAGGAGGCACAGGAAGACCGCGGGAACGCCCGAGGTGCCTTGGCGCGGATCGACGTGACCCAGCACATGGTCGAGGTCTTCGCCGCCATCAATCACCGATTCGGCAGCGGCCATGCCCGGACCGCGTTGACCGCCTACCTCGCCGATGATGTCCTTCCGCATCTCGCCGGCCCGGAGATCGAGAGCGGTTATCGGGAACTGCTGGGTTCGGCCATCGACCTCGTGGTGCTCATCGGGTTCGCGTGCTTCGACAGCAATGAGCACGGGCTGGCTCAGCGCTACTATCGCGTCGCACTGGATCTGGCGGTCCTTGACCGTGACGCCGTTCGGTACGCCATCGTGCTGCGCGCGCTCAGTCATCAGGCCTGTCACCTCGGGCACGGGACACCGGCACTGGAACTGGCTCTCGCGGCGCTCTCGGCGGGTGACCGCCAGGCCACGCCTCATACCAGTGCGTTCCTGCATGCCCAGGTGTCGCTGAGCTATGCCGTTCTCGGACGCGGTGAGGCCGCACTCGCCTCTCATCAGCGTGCTCGCGACAGCCTCAGCCGGGCCGTCGGACCGTCTCCGACGTTCGGCTCTTATCACCGGGGCGAGTTGAACTATCACGCCGCGTCGATCCGCGTCTTCGACGGCGACATCTCAGGAGCGGTAACGGCGCTCCGTTCCGCACTGCGCCATTACCCGTCCGCCGAGCGCCGCTCGCGCGCACTGACGCTGGCCGAGCTCGCTGAACGACAACTCGATCTCGGCCTGCTCTCGCGCGCCTGCGCCACAGCCCACCGTTTTCTCGACGACTCTCCGAATCTGTGCTCCGGTCGTGTCTCCACCGCGATGCGAAGTCTGCGAGAGCGCCTTCAACAGTTTCGGCGGAACTCCGAAGCCCGCAGCTTTGTCCGGCGGTCCTCGGCGATCCCTGCCTTCACCCGTCCGGGCAGCTGACTTCACCGGTGGCGGACACCAGGTGTCCACCGAGGACGGTCAGGACCGAGTGGGCGCCGAGCAGTTCCCGTCCGCTCGCGGTGACCGGATCCCGGTCGAGGACGGCCAGGTCGGCGAGTCGGCCGGGCACCAGCGTCCCCTTGCGGTTTTCGGCGTGTTCCAGCCACGCCGGACCGGTCGTCCACAGCCGCAGCGCCTCGTCCCGGCTGAGCCATTTTTCTTGCGGGAGCAGGGAAAACGGGTTGGGCCCCGGCTCGCCGGTGAAGGTCGCGACGCCGCGTCGCCAGTCCGGTTCGGTCACCGGGGCGTCCGAACTGTCCGCGACCACCACCCCGTTGTCGAGCAGTGTCCGCGCGGGGAACGCCTCCTGCCAGCGATCCTCGCCCACGATCCGGACCATCGACGGACCGCTGAACGTCCGCATGAGCGAGCTGGTGATCACGCCGGTCCCGGTCCGGGCCAGGCGCTCGTGTACTTCCGGCGACAGGAAGGTGCCGTGGATGAGCACGTGCCGCGCGTCCGGCCACGGGTCGGCGGCCGCGGCGGCCTCGATGGCGTCGACCACGGCGTCGGCCGCGCGATCGCCGGTCACGTGGACCTGCACGCGCACCCGGCGCCGGTGGGCGACGGCGATCAGTTCGTGCAGTTCACGGACCTGTTCCGGATCGCCGGACCCGGCCGTGACGAGACCTCCGTGCCCGCCATCGGGATACGGCTGGTGCATCCAGGCCGTGCAGTGCGTCGGGACGCCGTCGGCGAACAGCTTGATCCCGCCGATGCGCAGCAGGTCGTCGCCGGCACCCAGGTCCGTGCTGTCCAGCGTCCGGCTCAGGTCGGCCGCCGAAGTCGTGGGGGACGGCCAATTCCAGTGCAGCAGCGCGGTGACCCGCAGCGTCATCCGGCCCGCCGCGTGCAGATCCCGGTAGTCCTGCCACAACCCTGGCGGAACGATCGGGTCGGTGACACTGGTGACGCCAAGGCGGTTCAGCCGGGCCATCGTGCGCACGGTCGCGTCCAGCCGCTCGTCCCGGCTCGGCTCCGGCACCAGCCGGGCCACGAGTTCCTGCGCACTCTCGACGAGCACCCCGGTCGGCTCCCCGTCGTCGTCCCGGAGGATCGCTCCCGCCGTCGGATCCGGTGTCCCCGCGGTGATCGAGGCCCGCTCCAGGGCGGCGCTGTTGACCCAGATCGAATGGGACGAAGCGTGGTGCAGCACCGTGGGCCGGGTCCCGGTCACGCCGTCGAGCCAGGCCCGCGACGGTGCGGCACGGCCGTCGGCGAACTCGGCGATGGTGGTCTCACGCCAGCCGCGGCCGACGATCCATTCGCCCGGCGGCGCGGCATCCAGCGCCCGCCGGACCTCGGCGAGACTGGCCGCGGCCGCCAGGTTCACGCAGAACTCCGGTCCGGCCAAGGCATACCAGGCCAGATGCAGATGCGCGTCGTTGATCCCCGGCAGGACGGTCCTTCCCCGCAGGTCGACCGTCGGCGTGCCGGGGGCAGCCGCGGCGGAGACGGTGTCGTCGTCCCCGACCGCGACCACGCGGCCGCCAGAAAACAGGATCGCCGTGGCATTCCCGAGTTCGGCGTCGAAAGTGCGCACGAGGCCACCGCGCAGAAGCAGGTCGGAGGTCATACCGCTGTCCTTTCCTTGGCGGGGACGGCAGCCTGATGCTCCGGGTGCCAGGCCACGGTGACGTCGTCGCCGGGACGGTGTTCGTGCGCCGCTCCCGCGGCGAGCACCGCGCAGCCGCGGGCGCCGTCGGCGTACCGCAGCCAGATCCGGCTGTGGTCGCCCACGTAGACGATGTCGGTGACCTGGGCGCTGACCCGCTGATGCCCGGACGGGACCGGTTCGGCGCGGGTGTACAGCGTCAGCCGCTCCGGCCGCACGATCGTGACCTCGCCGGGCGTGAGGGACAAGGCGTTGGACTCGCCGACGAACTGCGCGACGAACAACGTTTCCGGCCGCTCGTACAGGTCTTCGGGTGTGCCGACCTGTTCGATCCGGCCCTCGTTGAACACCGCGATCCGGTCGGACAGGGTGAGCGCCTCCTGCTGGTCGTGGGTGACGAACAGGAACGTCATGCCCAGCTCTCGGTGCATCCGGGCGATCTCACGCTGCAATTGGTCGCGCAGCTTCTTGTCGAGGGCGCCTAGCGGCTCGTCCATCAGCAGTGCCCGAGGCTGGTAGACCACGGCGCGGGCCAGTGCGACCCGCTGCTGCTGACCGCCGGAAAGCTGACGGGGCAACCGGTCCCGTACCGCCGACAAGCCGACGAGTTCCAGCACCTCGGTGACCCGGCGGTGGATCTCCGCCTTCGGCCGTTTGCGTTGTGTGAGCCCGAAAGCGACGTTGCGGGCGACCGACATGTGCGGGAACAGGGCGTACTGCTGGAACACCACCCCGAGATCGCGCCGGTGTGGTTTGAGCCGGGAGATCTCCTGACCGTCCAGGGTGATCGAGCCCTCGGTGAGCGGGGTGAAGCCGGCGATCATCGACAGCATCGTCGTCTTGCCCGAACCGGACGGGCCGAGGAAGGTCATGAACTCGCCGTCGGCGATGTGCAGTGACACGTCGTCCACGGCGGGACGGCCGACACCGGCGTACGCCTTGGTCACGTGGGCGGTGGTGATACCGCGGTGGTCGTCAGTCATGGTTGCTCCGTCGGCGCAGGAACGTGGGCACGAACAGCAGGATCGTGGTGAACACGACGATCAGGCTCGACGCCGCGGCGATGGTGGGGTCGATCTCCAGGACGATCGACTCGTACATCTTCACCGGCAAGGTCTTGATGGCGGGCGTCTGCAGGAAAAGGGCGACCACGACCTCGTCGAAGGAGGTGGCGAAGGCGAACACGAAACCCGACATCACGCCGGGCGCGATGATCGGCAGCACGACCTTGCGCAGTGTCGTGAGCTTCGGCGCGCCGAGACTCGCCGCGGCCTTCTCCACGACCGGGTCGTAGCCGGCGAGACTGGTCTGCACGGAGGTCAGCACGAACGGCACGCCCAGCACGGCGTGCGCCAGCACGAAACCGAGCATCGTCCCGTTGAGCTGCCACCGCAGGAAGACCCCGTAGACGGCGACCGCGACGACGATCCCCGGCAGGATCATCGGCGCCATCAACAGCTGCCGCACGACGCCCCGGCCACGGAACCGCGCACGGTCGAGACCGAACGCGGCCGCCACCCCGACGACCGTCGCGAGCACCGCCGCCAGCAGGCCGACCTGAACCGAGTTGGCCAGCGCGGCGAGCCATTGCTTACTGCCGAAGAACTCGCCGTACCAGCGCCATGACCAGTCGTCAGGCGGGAACTGGAAGGTCGAGCCCGCGCCGAAGCTCATCGGGATCACGACGAGGGTGGGCGCGACGAGCACGAACCCGACAACGGCGACCCACGCGCGCAGGCCCCAGCCGAGTGTCCGCTGCCGGAGCGCAGCCCTGGAGATGGACGGTTTGTCAGCCACGGTCGGCACCTCCTGCCGCGCTGGTACCCAGCGGTGCGGCCACCCGGCTGAGCACGGCCAGCACCACGAGCGTGATGACCAGCAGGATCGCCCCGAGCGCACCGGCACCGGCGAAGTCCAGCAGATCGTTGACCTGGGTCCCGATCACCTGCGCGGCCAGCGCCTGTTGCGGCGTGCCGAGCAGTGCCGGGGTGATGTAGAAGCCCAGCGACATGATGAACACCACCGAGACCCCGGCCAGCACTCCTGGCATCGACAGCGGCACGTACACCCGCAGGAAGGCGACCGGCCGGGACGCGCCGAGACTTCCGGCCGCGTGGAGCAGGGTGCGGTCGATCCCGGTCATCGAACTGTGCAGCGGCAGCACCATGAACGGCAGCATCACCTGCACCATCGCGACGGTCACCCCGGCCACCGAACCCAGGAGCACCACGCCGTCGATACCGATCGCGGCGAGCGCCTTCTCGATCACGCCGCCCCGTTGTTCGAGGACGTACCAGGCGAAGTTGCGGGCCATCACGCTGGTCCAGAACGGCATCAGGACCAGCAGCGTCAGCACCGTGCGGGCCCGGCGCCCGACCAGGGTCATCGCGTAGGCGTACGGATAGGCGACGATCAGCGTGGCGATGGTGATGATCAGCGCGGTCCGCAAGGTCCGGAGCACCACCCGGATCTGCACCTCGTCCCCGAGGACGGCCAGGTAGTTGCCGACGCCGAAATCGGGCTCGGTGAAGCTGCGCCAGAGGATCGCGGCGAGCGGGTAGAAGAAGAACACGAGCACCACCGCCGCGGCGGGGAGCAGCAGCCAGGTCGCGGAAGCGGGCCGTCGCCTTGTCCGAACGACGGTCATCCGGTCCTCCAATCCGACCAGGCTTTGACGAGCCTGGTGCGGTTCGCAGCCCACCAGCGCACGTCGCTGAGCACCCGCAGGTTCTCCTTGCCGTCACCCCAGATGTCGAGCTCGCGCCCGATTTCGTTGGCCGGTGCGGGTGCGGCGGTGTTCGCGGGGCCGACGCCCGCACTGGCCGCGAAGGCCGCAGCCTGCGCTGGTTCCGAGGCGAACCGGATCAGCCGCTTGGCCTCGTCCGCGCGCGGTGTCCCCTTGGGCACGACGAGCACGTCCCAGGTCACCGGGACGGGAATACCGGGCACCACCTTCCAGCCGGTCGCCCCGGCCTTCAGCAGTGAGAACGCGCGGGCGCTGACGATGAGCGCCATGTCCGCCTGTCCGCCCGCCATGCGTTGCTGCTGGTCGCCGTAGGTGCTGGTGATGGTGAGTTCCGGCCGGATCCGGTCGTACATCGACAGCGCGCGGGGGACGTCGAGCGGGTACAACGCGTCGCGCGGGACTCCGTCGGCGAGCAGGGCGGCCTCGATCGTGCCCACACTCGGGTCGCCGCCGTAGATGATCCGCCGCCCGGGGAACTTCCGGGGATCGAAGAAGTCGGCCATCCTGGTCGGCGGGTGATCGCCGTAGACCTTGGCGTCGTACATCAGCATCATGCCGAAGAAGGCGTCCGGCACCCCGCAGTCGGTCATCGACCCTTTCGGGAAGCCGTCCGCCAGCGGTCCCATGTCGATGGGCTCCAGGAGGCTGCCGCAGACCGCGGCGGCCGCGGAGGCGTCGGTGTCCACGACGTCCCAGGTGACCTTGCCCGCCTCGACCATCGCCTTCAGCTTGGCGTTGCTCGACGGGCCGTCGATCGTGACCGTGGTCCCGGTGAGCTTCTCGTACGGGTCGAGCCACGCCGAGCGTTGTCCCGCTTGGTAGGCGCCCTGGCCGTAGGAGACGAACACGAGTGAATTCGGGCCACCTTCGGAAATGGCGCATCCGGTGGCGACGAGGGGGACGGTCAGCGCGGCGGACAACAGCGTCGGTATCCGGCGTCTCATGGGTCTTCTCCGCTCAGCTCGCCGCGGCCGCGACGTGACGGCACAGCACGTCGGCCAGGGTGTCGATCTGCTCCTCGGTGATGACCAGCGGCGGGGACAGCACGATGCTGGTGCCGGAGGCCCGGACCACGACGCCGTCCGCGCGGCAGCCGGACTGCACCGACGCGGTCGGCACGTCGGTGAATTCGATGCCGAGCATCAGGCCGACACCGCGGACCTCCCGCACGTGGGGGAGTGCGGTGAGCGGGTCGAGCCGCTCGCGCAGGCGGGCGCCGAGAACGCGGGCGCGTTCGAGCAGGTTCTCCCGCTCGATGATGTCGAGGTTCGCCAGCGCGACCGCTGCCCCGACGGGGTGACCGTTGTAGGTGAAACCGTGCAGGAACGTGGCTCCGTCGGCGAGTTCGAGGACCCGGCGGCCGATCAGCACCGCACCCATCGGCACGTAGCCGCTGGTGATGCCCTTCGCGGTGACGATCATGTCCGGCTCGATGCCGAAATGCCGGCTGCCGAACCACTGGCCCGTCCGGCCGAAGGCGGTCACGATCTCGTCGACGATCAACAGGATCCCGTTGCGGCGCAAGACTTCCTGCACGCGCGGCCAGTACCCGTCCGGCGGCGGCACCATCCCGCCGACGCCCAGCACCGGTTCGCCGATGAACGCGGCGATGCGTTGCGCGCCGATCTCGGCGATGCGCTGTTCCAGCTCCGCGACGAGCACGTCCGTCGCGTCCGGGCCGTATTCGATGGCGTGGGGCTTCCCCAGCCATTCGATATCGGGCAGCAGCGGGCCGAACCCGGCGCGCAGGCCCTCGATCCCGGTGGCGGCGAGCGACGCGCCGCCCATACCGTGGTAACCGCCGGTCCTGGCCAGTACCACCGTCCGCTCCGGGGAACCGGCGTGGTGGAAGGCGAGCCGGGCGAGCTTGATCGCGGTCTCGTTGCCTTCCGAACCGCCGTTGGTGAGGAACACGCGTTCCAGACCGGCGGGTGCGAGCGACAGCAGTCGTTCGGCGAGGCGGATCGACGGAGCGTTCGAGTAGTCACCGAAGGACGAGTAGAACTCCAGGCGGCGGATCTGCTCGGCGGCGACGTCGGCGAGTTCGGTGCGGCCGTGGCCGACCGGGCACTGCCACAGACCGCAGGTGCCGTCGATGTACTGGCGGCCTTCGGTGTCCCACAGCAGAGCGCCTTCACCGCGGTCGAGGATGAGCGGCTCGGCCGGGGCGCCGATCGTGGTGTGCGGGTGCACGAGGGTGTGCCGGTCGAGAGCGGCGAGATCGGTGGTGCTGGTCATGAAGGTCCTTTCGTTGCCAGGGCGTGCTCAGAACCGCAGCGCCACGGCCTTCGTCTCGGTGTAGGCCTCGATGCCTTCGGCGCCGCCTTCGCGTTCCTGGCCGGAGTTCTTCTGGCCGCCGAAAGGCAGTTCCGGGCGGACCGGGGCCGGGTCGTTGACCCCGATCACGCCGAAGTCAAGCCGGTCGAGTGCCCGCCAGACGCGGCGCAGGTCGCTGCCGAACAGATAGGCGGCCAGCCCGTAGTCCGTGGCGTTGGCCAGTGCGATCGCCTCGTCGTCGTCGGTGAACGTGGCGACGGCGAGCACCGGGCCGAACGTCTCCTCGTGGCTGATGAGCATGTCCGCGGTGACGCCGGTCAGCACCGTTGGCCGGAAGTAGTGGCCGCGCAGCGCCGGATCGCCGGACTCCCAGCGGCCACCGCCGATCAGGACCCGGGCGCCCTTGGCCACGGCGTCGGCGACCTGGTTCTCGACCTTCGCGAGCCCGGCCTCGTCGATCAACGGGCCGACCGTGGTGCCGTCGGCGTCTCCGCGTCCGAGGCGCAGCGCGGCCGTCTTCTTCTCGAGCAGCGCGAGCAGGTCGTCCCGCACGCTCTCGTGGACGTAAAGCCGGTTCACGGCAGTGCAGCTTTGGCCAGCGTTGAAGAACTTCGCGGTGACCACGCCGGTGGCGGCCGCTTCGAGATCGGCGTCGGCGAAGACGATCGCGGGGGAGTGCCCGCCCATTTCGAGCGACGTGCGGCGAAGTGTGTCGCTGGTCTGCCGCAACAGGCCGAGGCCGACCTCGGTCGACCCGGTGAAGCTGACCTTGCGCAGCCTGCGATCGGCCAGCAGTACCCCCACGAGTTCGGCGGGACTGGTCGTGGTCAGGGATTGCAGCACGCCCGCCGGGAGCCCGGTCGCCTGCAGGATGCCGAGCAGTGCCGTGGCGATGAGCGGGGTCTGCTCGGCCGGTTTGGCGATCACCGGGCAGCCGGCGGCCAGTGCGAGCCCGACCTTGCGCAGCAGCATGCTCGCCGGGAAGTTCCACGGCGTGATCGCGAGGACTGGCCCGACGGGGGAGCGCAGCACCAGCCCGGGGCCCGCCGCGGAGGCGGGCGTGACCCGGCCGTAGGCACGCCGTCCCTCTTCCGCGGCCCACTCCAGCATCCGGGCCCCGCCCACCAGTTCACCGGCGGCTTCCGCGAGTGGTTTGCCGTTCTCCCGGCTCAGCAACGAGGCGAGTTTACCCTGCCGTGCACGGATTTCCGCCGCCGCGGCGCGAAGATGGCCACTGCGGGTTTCCGGGTCGGTGTCCGCCCAGCCGCGAGCGGCGGCGGCCGCGGCGTCGAGTACGGCGAGAGCGTGAGTGGGCCCCGCGTCGGCCGCCTGGCCGAGGACGTCGAGGCTCGCGGGGTCCACGACGTCGAACGTCGTCGGGGAGGAATGCCAGCGACCGTCGATCAGCAAGGTCGCGGCAGCGGTGTCGGGCATCGGAAGGCCTTTCGCTTCATCGGGTGTGCGCCGAGTCTGACTCCCGAGTGTTGATTAAGTCAACACCTAGATCGGTTCCGGTTGTCGCAAAAGGACAGTGTGGAGTTGTTGCCCTGTAACGAAAAAAGGGCAGTATCACGGCCCGGTGTCACGCGGGTGCGTGTCACCGGGCGGTGGTACTGCCGGGTTGGTCTCAGTTATGGTTCGCCAGGATGGCGTGCAGGGCTTCGAGTGCCGGGCCGGGGTCGACGTCCGGATCCGCCACCTGATGCAGGAACATCCCGTCGAGGGCGTAGAAAACGAGTTGTGCGAATCCGTCGTCGGCTGTCAGTTCTTTGCCGACCGCGTCGAGGTATCCGCGGTAGAGCCGCCGGACCACCGGACGCAGCTCCGGGCGCCGCGCCGACTCCACGACCAGCTGGTACTGGAAGATCTGGATCTCCGCGCTGTCCTGATACCGCTTCCGGACCTCCGCGCCATCGGCGAACACTCCGGTGCGAGCGCCGATCAAACCGTTCTCCGCGCTCTCTTCGAGTACCCAGTCCAAAGAGGACTGAAGGAGATCGTCGAGTGAGGAGAAGTGGTGCTGTACCGCGCCTGTGGTGCAGCCGGCCGCATTGGCGACCGCGCGATAGGTGAGACCGCGCAGCCCGTTCCGTGCCACGACTTCGACCGCCGCGCGCTGGAGTGCCCGCTTCACCTCGGAACCTCCTATGTGGCCGGTGGGTGTAGGAAGAGGCTACATTACAGATGTAATGTCGCGCCAGTGCTGGACGCTCGGCTCCGAAGTCCGTGAAGGCCTCCTTGCCTACCCTGAAGGTAGTGAAGGAGGCCTTCACGGACCTGCCGCCCGCGCGACATCGCCGACTTTCGGCCCAAAGTCCGTGAAGGCCCCTTTCTTTGCGCTAGACGCAAGGAAAGGGGCCTTCACGACACCGGGAACAGCACCACGGCTGATGCCCCCAATGCGGCATCGGGGGCACTCAACGCACCCAATGCCACATTGGAGGCGTCAGCGAGACGCAGCCAAGCGTCAGGGCCGGAGCCGGGCGACGGCCGCGTCGTACTCCTCCACGATCCGTCCCACGATCTCGGCGGCGGGCAGCACGTCGGTCACCAGCCCGGCCGATTGACCCGCTTCGACCTTGCCGTTCTTCAGGTCGCCGTCGAGCGCGGCGTCTCGCAGGGTCGAGGCCGTGAACACCTCACGTCGTCGGTCGACGTCGGCCGCGGAGTTCTCGAGGTCGGTCATCCGGTCGGTGAAGTCGTTGGCCAGCGCGCGGATCAGGCCGAGTTCCCGGCCGACGGTGCGGGTCGAGTCGATCCCGGCGGCGACCACGGCGGCCTTGTAGTCCGGGTGGACGGTGGCTTCGGTGCTGGCGAGGAACCGGGTGCCGAATTGGGCGGCGCCCGCGCCGAGGGCGAGCATCGCGGCGAGGCCCGCTCCGTCGGCGAGGCCTCCGGCCGCGACGATCGGCGTGTCCGGGACCGCGGTGGCGACAGCGCGGGTGAGGACCAGCGTCGTGACGAGGCCGGGCGGCGGATGCCCGCCGGCCTCGGCGCCGACCACGACGAGCCCGTCGACACCGGCGTCGACGGCCTTCTTCGCGTGCTCGGTTCCGGCGACCACGTGCAGGCAGGTGGTCCCGACGTCGTGGAAGCGGGCGAGGTAGCGCCGCGGGCCGCCCTGCGAAGCGATCAGTACCGGCGGCCGGCGCGTGAGCAGCAACTCGATCACTTCCTCGGCGCCCGACCGGTAGAGCGGCAGGTTCACCGCCCACGGCGACTCGGTGCCGTCGCCCATTTCGTCGAGGGTGCGGGCCAGATCCGGCAGCCGCATCGGTCCGGCGGCGACCACCCCGAGCCCGCCGGCGTTGCTGACCGCGAGCGGCAGGGCCGAGCACGACGAAGCCCAGGACATCCCCGCCTGCACGATCGGCAGCTCGATGCCCAGCAGTGCGGTGACGGGGGTCGGGATCCGCCTCATCGAGCAGGCCCGAGCAGGGTGCGGGCGTGTTCCGCGAGCTGGTTCTTCCGCACCTTCGAACTCGCGGTCATGCCGATCCCTTCGAAGCCGTCGACGATCCGAAGATGGTGCGGCACCTTGAAACCCGCCATGTGGGCCTTCGCCCAGCGCAGCAATTCTTCTTCGGTGACAGCATCGGCCTCGCGGAGCACGACGAAGGCGAACGGGACCTCGATCAGCCGCTCGTGAGGTACCCCGACCACAGCGGCCTGCCGGACCGCGGCATGCCGGTGCAGGACGTCCTCGACGTCGGCAGGGGCGACGTTCTCGCCGCCGACGCGGATGATGTCCTTGGTGCGCCCGATGAAATGGAGTCTGCCGGACCGATCGAGCAGTCCGACGTCCCCTGTGGACAGCCAGCCGTCGGCGTCGATCGCGGCGGCGGTCTGCTCGGGGTCGTCGAGGTAGCCCAGCATGACGTTCCAGCCGCGGACGAGGATCGCGCCCGGGGTGCCCGGCGCGCAGTCGTGTTCCCCGTCGAGCGCGCGGATGCGGATCTCCACTCCGGGTTCGGCGGCCATCGCGCCGGAAGCCCTGATCTCCTCGGGCTCCCACCAGCAGGACTGCGCGGCGTTCGGCGACGCCTCCGACAGGCCGTATCCCGCGACGCATTCGCGGGCGCCGAGTTCGTCGATCACCCGCCGGATCACCGTTGGCGACGCCGCGACCCAGGCACCGCGCAGGTGGAGTTTCCGCGTCGCGCGGCCAGGATGGTTGAGCAACATCATCGCGATGGTGTCGTTGCCCGAGAAATGCGTGCAGCGTTCCTCTTCCAGCAGGCGCAACGCCTCTCCCGCCTCGAATTTGGCCATGGCCACCAACGTGATGGCGTGCTGCAAGCTGGCGAGCACCGACAGCGTGCTTCCGGCGACGTGGAAGAAGGGGCGGGCGCTGAGGAAGCGGTCGGCGGGGCGGAACCCGAGCCGGGCGCCGGAAAAGTACGCGTTGGCGCACATGCTCCGATGGGTGAGCAGGACGCCCTTCGGCCGGGCCGTCGTGCCCGAGGTGTACTGCACGAGCAGGACGTCGTCCGGTTCCGCGGTGGCCGGGGCGTCGCCGTCGGCGGCGGCGAGGAACGACGGCCAGGACGTCGTACCCTCCGGCACCTCCGTGCCCAGGACGACCACGGAGGTCAGGTCGGGCAACGTGGCACAGCGCCCGTCGGCCCCGAGGCCCAGCTCGCGCAGCATCGCGATGAAGTCGACACGCAGCACGCGGTCCGCGGTGAAGAGTGTCGAAACCTTCGCCTTGTCCAGCATGTACCGCACCTCGTCGGCGGTGCACCGGGTGTTGACGGGCACGGTGACGGCCCCGAGCGAGCCGATCGCGACGAACAACGCGACCCAGTCGGGACCGTTGCCGAGGCAGACACCGACGCTGTCGCCCCGCCCGATGCCGTGTGCCGCGAGCGCGGCCCGGATCCGGGCGACGTTCCCGGCGAGTTCGCCGTAGGTGACGCGGGAGTCGGCGGTGACGACGGCCTCGACGTCCGGCGCGGTCAGTGCGGCGCGCTCCAGCGCCTCGTGCGCGGTGAGCGGGCAGACGGTGCGCAGGTCCATCACTCTGCCTCCTCGGTAGCTGAGAAAGCGCGGAAGCGGTCGATGCCGTCACGCCAGTCGCCAGTCTCCAGATTCTGCTCGATCGCGGCCATTTCGATGCGGATGCCGCGGTCGAGGTCGGTCTCGGTGCCGAGATCCACCGCGCGTTTGGTCAGCGCGATGGCACCCGGTGGTGCCTTGGCGATGTTCCGCGCCGTCTCGTCCCCGGCCTCGATCAGCTCCGCCGGGGGAACGACGCGGACGACGAGCCCGAGGTCGCGGGCCTCTTCCGCGCCGACGGGGCGATTGGTGAACAGCAGTTCCTTGGCGCGGCGCGGCCCGATCGCCCTCGGCAGCCGCTGCGTCGCACCGATCGTGCCCCAATGCGGCTCGGGGAAGCGGAACGTGGTGCCCTCGGCGGCAATGGCGAAATCGGCGGCGAGGGTGATCTCACCGCCCGAGCCGACCACGGCCCCGTGCACCAGCGCGATCACCGGACGGCGGCAGGCCGCGATCGCGGCGTAGGCGGCGAACGAGGCCGCGCGGCGGCGGCGCACCCACGACGCGTCCTTGCCGGTGCGCTCCTTGAGGTCTGCGCCAGCGCAGAAGACCGGCCCCTGCCCGGAGAGCAAGACGACACGGACCGACTCGTCGGCGTCGATCTCGTCGAACGCCGCGCGCAGTTGAAGGCACAGGGGCAGGTCCACGGCGTTGCGCGCGGCCGGGCGGGCCAGTTGCAGCCGGGCGATCCCGGCGGTGACGTCGAGCCGGATCCGCTCGTCCACTCAGATCACTCCTTCGCGGCGCAGGTCCGCGATCTCGGCCGAGCCGAAGCCCGCGTCCGCGAGCACGGTCTCGGTGTCGGCGCCCAGCAACGGCGGGCTCGCCAGGTCTTGTGGCCGCGCCCCGGTGTCCCGCAGCGGGGTGCGGATCGCGGGGAACGTGCCTTCGGTGGGATGCGAGAAGGTGCCGACGACGCCGCGTGCCCGCGCGTGCGGATCGTCCAGTGCTTCGCGGACGCCGCGGACCTCGCCCACCGGAACGTCGGCCGCGCGCAGTTCCCCGACCAGCTCGCCGCTTTCACGGCAGGCGATCGCCGTACGCAGCGCGGTCATCACCCGGTCCCGGCGGGCGACACGTCCGGCGTTGTGCCGGAGTTCGCTGTCGGACCCCAGTTCGTCGAGGCGGAGCACCCGGCACAGCGGTGCCCAGTGCTGGTCGCTGCAACTGATGTGCACCCAGCGGCCGTCCGCGGCCTCGAAGGCGGCGGACGGGACGCGACCGGGATGCTGGCTGCCGGTCCGCGCCGGATCCTCGTCGAGGGCGAACAGCCGGGCGGCGTTAAGCGCGTGCAGGCTGAGCTGGACGTCCATCATGGACACGTCCAGGTGGCGGCCTTGTCCGGTGGCGCTCCGGCCGGCCAGCCCGGTCAGTGCGGCGATGACCACCCAGAGACCCGAAGTCAGGTCCGCGGCCGGGATCCCGGTCTTGACCGGCGGGCCGTCCGGTTCGCCGGTCATCGCCATGACTCCGGACAGGGCCTGGAAGACGGTGTCGTAGCCCTTCCGGGAGCGGTCCGGGCCGGTCTGCCCGAACCCGGTGGCGGACACGTACACCAGGCCGGGGTTGCTCTCGGACAGGTCTTCGTAGCCGAGGCCGAGCCGGTCCATGGTGCCGGGCAGGAAGTTCTCCACCACGACGTCGGCGTCGGTTGCGAGGCGGCGGGCGACGTCGCGGCCGCGGGTGTCCTTCAGATCGAGGGTCACCGAGTGTTTGCCCCGGTTGACGGCGAAGAAGTAGGCACTTTCCCCGGCGGGGAGCCGGGGTTCGAAGCCCCGGGTCTCGTCGCCGGAGCCCGGCCGTTCGACCTTGATCACCGTCGCGCCCAGTTCGCCGAGGATCTGCGTGGCCATCGGGGCGGCCAGCACACGGGAGAAGTCGAGCACGGTGATGCCTTCGAGTGGCGGGGTCACCGGCGGAACCCCCGCATCAGGGCGTTCACGTCCTGGCCGGCGCGCACGGCGGCGTCGGTCGGCAGGTCGGCGACCCGGTAGAACAGGTCTTTGGCGGCGCTCAGTGCCCGTGGCTCCACCGCCGCCCAGCCCGCGGCGATCTCCAGCGCGGCGGAGAGGACGTTCTCGGCCTCGACGACCCGGTTGACCAGGCCGTGCTCGGACGCTTCGGCCGCTGTGAGCAGCCTGCCGGTGCTGATCAGCTCGAAGGCGAGCTTGCGGCCTAGGTGCCGAACCAGACCGGTCATCACCAGGGCCGGGACGAGGGAGTGCCGCAGTTCCGGGTAGCCGAACCGCAGGTCGGCGCCCGCGACGACCATGTCGGCGCCGATCGCGAGGCCCGCGCCGCCGCCGACCGCCGCGCCGCGGACCGCGGTGACGACCGGAGTGCCCATTCGCTGCATCCGGGTCTGGAGTCCGGCGGTCAGCGCCGCTCGCTCCAGCACGGCGTCGGGCTGCTCCGGAGTGAGGGCGGAGAACTCGGAAAGGTCCGCGCCCGCACAGAATCCGCGGCCGTTGCCGGTCAGCACCACGGCACGGACGCCGGGGTCGTGGTCGGCGTCGTCGAGGGCGTCCCGCAGAGCCCGGGTGAGGGCGGTGTCGAGCGCGTTGAGCTTGTCCGGCCGGTTGAGGGTGAGGATCCGGACCCGGTCGCGGTCCTCGGTGAGCAGGATCATCGTCGGCTTTCTCCTTGTGTGCGGGCGAAACCGGCTCGCGCGACCATGCTGTGCAGTGGGCGGCCGAGTGCTTTCTCGCAGGCGGCGGACGACTCGGCGAGCGCGTCGGGATCCAGTCCGGTTTGGACACCCATCGCGTGGAAGAGGTCGACGAGGTCCTCGGTGCAGACGTTGCCGGTCAGCCCGGCGCCGTAGCCGATCGACGCCGGATGGCCGCCGACCCCGCCCATCGCGCTGTCGAAGTGGCGGCAGCCCGCGTCCAGCGCGGCCACCGCGTTGGCGATGCCCGCGCCGCGCGAGTTGTGGAAGTGCGCGATCAGCGGCAGCCCTGGATGGGCCCGGCCGAGCCTTTCGAACAGGGCGGTCACGGTCTTCGGCGTCGCCACCCCGGTGGTGTCGCCCAAGGTGACCGCGTCGGCGCCGAGATCGGCGAACCGCGCGACGTCCTCGGCGACCCGACCCGGGTCGACGGCACCTTCGAACGGGCAGCCGAACGCGACGGACACCACGCCGATCAGGCGGAAACGCTTGTCCGCCAAACGGATCATCTCCGCGACCCGCTCCCACTGGGCGGCGCGGGTGGTGCGCAGATTCCGTTCGGTGTGGCTCTCGCTCGCCGAGACCAGCAGGCTCAGCTCTTGAGCCCCGGCGCCACGATCCAGGTCTTCCAGCGCGCGCGTCACGGCGCGGGGGTTGGGGCACGTCGCCTTGAACGCCACGCCCGGCCGGTGGCCGACAGAGACGAGCACGTCGCTCGCGTCGGCGAACGCCGGGACCCGCTCCGGGTGGCTGTAGCTCGTGGCTTCGATGCGGGTGAACCCCGCGCGGGCGAAACCTTCCAGCAGGGCGACCTTCGTCGCGGTCGGGACGAACGACGGCTCGTGTTGCAGCCCGTCCCTGGCGAAGCATTCACAAATCGTGACCCCGTCGGTCATCGAGTCACCTCCTACGGTGACTCCAGAACTACTCGCCGACAGTTGATAATGTCAACACTTAGGGTTTCGTGTCACGCTCGCGCTCCTCTTGTTCGACGACTAGCGCGGCGTCGGCGAGCTTGTCCAGTGCGCGTTCGAGGACCTCGGCTTCGGTGGAGGTCAGGATGCCGAGGAAGGCGGCGTCGCGCTCGTTCGCCGCGACGATGAGACCCCGGTAGACGGTGAGGCCGTCCTCGGTCAGCGCCAGGCGGGAGGTGCGGCCCGAAGCGGCCGTGCGGTTCACCAAGCCGCGCTCGACCAGCTTTGCCACGACCCTGCTCATCTGCGCTTTGTCCAGGCCCGCCCGGCGGGCGAGCCGGTTGAGGGTGAGCGTCGGGTCCGCGGCGATGAGGGCGATCGCCCGCCATTCGCCGAGGCTAACGTCGAACTCCCGGCGGTAGCGCAACGCCGCAGAACGCGACAGGGCGGCCGACGTGCGGGAGAGTCGGTAGGACAGCAGCTGGGAGATCGGGACGAGCTCGTGTCCGTCCGGACGTTCGGTCATGCCGCGCATCCTACCCATCTAAATCCCGGTGTTGACAGTATCAACACCCGGGCGCATGCTCACGTGGTCCCCGCCGCCGACAAGGGAGTCGAAGACCGTGGCCGATCCCAGCCCAGCCACCGAACAATCCGCCGTACCGGTCGACCGCCCCGCCACCTACCGGGTGATCGCGCTGCGGATCATGCCCCTGCTCGTGATCTGCTACATCGTCAGCTTCATCGACCGGACCAACATCGGGATCGCGCAGGAGGGCCTCAAACGCGACCTCGGTTTCGGCCCCGCTGTCTACGGCCTCGGCGTGACGGTGTTCTTCGTCGGGTTCATCCTCTTCGAGGTTCCGAGCAACGCGCTGATGGCACGGATCGGAGCGCGGAAGTCCCTGGTGCGCATCATGGCCTCCTGGGGTGTCGTGACCGTGGCGACGATGTTCGTCCAGGACGAGTACACCTTCTATGTGGCGAGGTTCCTGCTCGGCGTCGCCGAGGCCGGGTTCTTTCCCGGGGCGTTGTTCTATCTGTCCCGCTGGTTCCCGTCCGCGCGCCGGACCCGGATGACCGCGATCTTCTTCATCGGGGTGCCGGTTTCCGGAATCGTGGGTTCGGTGGTCTCCGGCGGCATCATGCACACCCTCGGTGGGGTCGCCGGACTCGCGGACTGGCAATGGTTGTTCCTCATCGAGGGGATCCCACCGATCCTGCTCGCCGTCGCCGTACTGTTCTGGCTCGCCGACGAGCCCGAGCAGGTCCGCTGGCTCACTCCCGCGCAGAAGGCCGCGGTCCGCGCCGACCTCGACGCCGATCAGCGCCTCAAGGGCGGCGCGGGCGGCACCCGTACCCATATCGGGCTCCGCGCGGCATTGAGTGACCCCAAGGTCTGGATCCTCGGGCTGTGCGCGTGCGGCGCGTACACGCTCGCGAACGCGGTTTCCTTCTGGGCGCCCAGGATCATCGCCGACGCGGGCGTGGGCGACGTGCTGAACCTCGGCCTGTTCTCCGCCCTGCCGCCGCTGGCCGGGATCGTCGCCATGCTGATCGTCGGACGGCATTCCGACCGCACTCTCGAACGGCGCTGGCACGCCGCCACGGCATGGATCGTCGCGGCGCTCGCGATGTTCGCGATTTCCCTCGCCCACGGCAATGTCTTCGCGGTCGTGGTGCTGCTCGCCGTCCTCGCGGCGGCGCACTACTCGGGTCTGACGGTGTTCTACTCGATCCCGTCCATCTATCTTTCGGACCGCGCGGCGGCGACCGGGATCGCCGTCGTGACCTCGATGGGCTCCTTCGCGGCCGCCGCGTCGCCTTCCCTGCTCGGGTTCATCCAGTCCGCGACCGGGAGCCTCGCCCTCGGGCTGCAGATCAGCAGCGGGATCGTGCTGCTCGCGGTGGTCGTCCTTCTCGTCGGTGTACGGGCGGACGACCTCAAGGAGATCAAACCCAGCCGATCTTCTCGTAAAACGGAGTGATCCACGCCCGGAACCGCTCCCCGTGGACCTCCTGCGCGGCGGCCACCACGGCGTCCGGATCCTCGGCCGGTGCCAGGCCACGCTGCTGGAGCCACTCGACGAACTCGTCATGCGAGCCGCTGTGGTCGTCGTCTTCCTCACGGAAGTAGTACGCCGAGTCGTGGTCGACCATGATCTCGGCGTCGTAGCCCAGCAGCCGCAGGAAATCCTGGAAGTCGCGGGCGATGACGTGTTCACCGCCCTCGTCACCGAAGGCCACGACAGGCAGCAGGGCGAGGTCCGTCTCGTCAGAGGATCGCCAGAGCGCGTACATCGAGCCACTCCCGTTCGCCTGGGCGAAGGGAATCAACCGGGAAAGGAACTGCGGATCGTCCAGCTCCTTGGGGAAGTGGCGTTCCTTGTCGTCGTAGTCGTACAGCTCGAAGCCGTCGGCGAGGAAGTCGCTGGCCGAGTCGTAGAGGTCCTTCAGCTCGTTCAGGGCGGGGATGGGGGAGTACACGCGGCAACTATAAGTGACCCACGTCCTGGTGTACTTCCCTTGTTGAGGGTAGGTCAAAGGTGTCGTGTTCGGGCGCGCTGCCGGGCAGGGTCGCAACTATAACGGTCGACCGCATCACCCCATGCTACGAACGGCCGCCGGGTTGAACCGCGGGCCGACCGGGTACCTGATCTGTCATGTGGATGGCGCTGGTGACCCCGATGCTGATCATGGTGTTCGCCCTGATCATGGAACGCGTCGAAGTGACCGTCCCCAGCGGGAGACCGCGTCCTGAGCGATCATCGATCGCGGCCGGCGAGGGCTGAGGCGATCAGGGCGACAGCCGGGTCTTCGTCCTCGGCCAGCTGTCGCAGGACGCCCCGTGCCAGGGGGCCCGAAATCTCCGCCAGGGCTTGGATCACCCGAATCCGGATCGCGGAATCCTCGGTGTGCGCGGCGAGTTCGCCGGACAAAGCGGCCATGATCCGTTCCTCGAACCCGTGACTTTCCGCCAGAGCGCCCAGCACTTCCGCCGCTTCGACGTCGTTCGCGCCCTCGACCACCATGCCCACGAGGGTCGGCACGGCCGCGGTCGTGCCGACTCTGCCCAAGGCCAGCGCGGCGGGCCGTCGCACTCTCGCGTCGGAGTCTTCGAGCGCCTCCGTGAGGGCCGCCACCGCTTCCTCGCCGGGCATCTCGGCGATCGTCAGGACCGCGCGCTGCCGGACGTCGACGTTCTCCGAACGCAGACCGGCCGCCACGCCGGCCACGCCGTCGCCACCTGCCCGCGCGAGAGCCCAGCGCAGGGCTCCGGCGACGTTCGGATCGGACTCGGTCAGGACCGCGTCGGCGAGCAGATCGGCGGGAACCGGGATGTCCTCGGCCGGGTTCAGGGCGGCTTGCTGGCGGTGCGCGGCATGGGGCGAACCGAGCCCCCGTAGAAGTTCCACGATGCGCAAGACGTCCTGCCAGTCCGACGGTGCCGAAGCACCGACCGTGCGAAGCCGTTCGAGCAGCTCCTGCTCCCGGCTCAAACGGTCTTCGGTCCGGCGGATGAGGTCGCCGACCAGCGCCGACGGCGTGAAGGCCGGATCCTCGAGGGCGCGCGAGATCTGGCGCAGCGACAGTCCCAGCGACCGCAGGCACTCCACGTGGAAGATCCGGCGGATGTCCTCGGTCGAATACTCCCGGTAGCCGCCGACGGTGCGACCGGTCGGCCGCACCAGCCCGAGGGAGTCGTAGTGGCGCAGCATCCGGGTGCTCACTCCCGAATGCCGTGCCACCTCACCGATCAGCATCCCGATCCTTCTGTCCGGTGCGGACCGAGCGCCACGATCCGTTTCGCCTCGTCGGCCGTCACGTCGAAACCGGCGTCGGGGTCGTGCAGGAGCCGTTCCGTGGCACGCGCGTGTGCGCGCACCGTCGGGTCACGATGCTCCAGCCCTTTCCGCAGAGCCGCCTCGCTCGCGTCCCCGAGCGCGACGAGTGCGCGGCTGAGGCTCAGCCGCCTGTTCCGGTCGCCACGTCCGAGCTGCGTGACCAGTTCCGCGGCCAGGCCGGCTCGTTCCCACTCCGGCACCAGGACGACGGCCGCGCGCCACGCACTGCGCGCGACCTCGTCGTCGGCGTCGTGCAGCAAGGACCGCGTTATCGCGGGCCAGGCGGCGCGGTCGCCGATCTTCGACAGCGTGTGCAACGCCTGACTCCGGGCTTGAGCAGGCTCGGAACGAAGCTCCGCGAGGAGCCTGGGCACCGTGACCCGCGGTGGGAGGCGGGTCAGGGCCCAGGTGAGCATGTCGCGGACGAAGAAGTCCGGCTCGACCGCGCATCGCGCGACGAGCGCGTCGACGAAGCCGGGGTCGGGCCGGGTCCCGGCCGCCAGGGCGGCTTTGAGCCGGGTCGACGAGTCCTCGGCGCTCAGCGCGTCGAGCAGTGGCCTGCTCGGTGAATCCGTGGTCGGGTTCATGGGAACCACCTCCTGCGATTCAGTGAAGACCTTGTCACGGTGTCAAGGTCAACTGCCATTCGGCCGTGACACCGATCTCTTTCCGGTGAATCCACTGTGGACGCCTTCACCGCGTGGTCCGAACGAGCCCGAGACGCGGTGTCATCGCCGCTTATAGGGTTCGGGGATGAGCCAGTCGATCTCGTTCACCGACCCCAATTTCAAGCTCGCCGTCGTCCAGGAGCTGATGTACAACCAGGACCTCCTGCCGAAGTTCGACCTGCGGCAGTTCGCCGCCGAGCAGGGCTTCACTTTCGATGGCGGGAGCGTCGAGGCGGTACCTGAGGCTCTGGCCTACTTCGAGGCGCTCGAGGTCCCCGTCGAGCTCGCGGACAAGATCATCGAGATCGAGATGGACGGCGGCAACGAGATCTACCTCGAGATCGCGCCGAACTGGGACGGCGAGGACGGGCTGTTCGACGTCGACGAGTTCGCCGACTTGCGGCACTTCCCGAACCTGAAGTCGATGACGCTGTTCTACACGGGCAACGAGGAGGCGCTCGAGACGCTGCGTGCTCGCGGCATCGAGGCAGACTGGCTCTGACCTGGCCGCCCAGCCGAGTTGAGCTAGCGGAGCGGGAAGTCGGCTCCGTGTTCCTCCTTCGGGCGCGGGCCGTGGATGCGCCGCTCGGTCTCGGGGAAGGCGACGTCGTTGATGCTCGCCTCACGGCGGCTCATGAGACCGTGCTCGTCGAACTCCCACAGTTCGTTTCCGTAGCTGCGCCACCACTGTCCGGTCTGGTCGTGCCATTCGTACTGGAACCGGACGGCGATCCGGTCCTCGGTGAACGCCCACAGGTTCTTGCGCAGCGCGTAGTCCAGTTCCCGCTCCCACTTCCCGGTCAGGAACGTGACGATCTCCTCTCGGCCGTGGACGAACGTGTCCCGGTTGCGCCATACCGAATCCGGCGTGTACGCCGACGCCACCCGACGGGGATCGCGGGTATTCCAGGCGTCCTCGGCCGCTTGGACCTTCCGCAGCGCCGTCTCTCGGGTGAACGGCGGGTAGGGCGGGCGATCTTCCGGCATCGTCGACCTCCTCAGGTGGAGAACGTGCGTTCTCCGTGTCTGGCGCCTACGATAGGGAACGTTCGTTCTCAACGTCAAGGAGTTTCGATGCCCGCCGCCGTCACCGACGAGCAGAACCGCTTGGATCGCGAGACCCTGCTCGACGCCGCCGAGAATCTCTTCTACGAGAACGGCATCCAGGCGGTCGGCATGGACCAGGTCCGCGCGGCGTCCGGCCTCTCGCTGAAGCGGATCTACCGGTTCTTCGAAACCAAGGAAGCCCTCGTGGTGGCGATGCTCAAACGTCGTGATCAGCGCTGGCGGGGCAGCCTGGCGGCCTATGTGGACCAGGTCGTGGATCCCCGTGAGCGGGTGCTCTCGATCTTCGACTGGCTCGCCGAATGGTTCGCCGAACCCGGTTTTCGCGGCTGCGCTTGGATCAACGCCCACGGCGAATTCGGCCCCTCGTCCGCGGCGGTTCTGGCCGAAGTGCGGGCACACAAACGGGCGTTCCACGAGCAGATCGAGACCTGGGTGCTGGCCGCCGGGGCGACGGTGACCGAACCGGTCTACCTGCTCGCCGAAGGAGCCGTCGTGACGGCGGGCATCAACGGCGACCCGGCGCCCGCACGTCAGGCGCGCGAGGCCGTCGCGGCACTGCTCGGGAGTTCGCACGGTGATGTCACCGGGGTTTGAGTCTGCCGCCACCGTGGTACTGACGGAGTCCATCGCTTTTCCGTTTTGGAGGCTGTCAGTGCAAATCCAAGTCAACACCGATCACAAGATCCCCGGTGGCGAACGACTGGCCACCTATGTGACCACCGACCTGGAGAACAGCCTGTCCCGGTTCGGTGGATGGTTGACCCGGGTGGAGGTGCACCTCAGCGAAGACGGCGGCGGCAAACCGGAGGACAAGAAGTGCGTGATCGAAGCGCGGCCCGGTGGTAAACAACCGGTCGCGGTCACCCACCATGCGAGCACTGTGGACGATGCCTACGCCGGGGCGGCGCACAAACTGGTGCGGCTGCTGGATTCCCGGCACAGCCGCGCCCACGACCACAAGGGCAGCGACAGCATCCGTCACATGCCAGGGCCGGAGGACCCGGAGCAGGTCGGTGCGATCGAGGACGAGTCCGCTGATCGGATCGAGGCGGAGCGGAACCCCCAAGCGACGTGATCGCGTGAAGTGCAACCCCGCGAAGGAATCCTTCCCTTGACCGTCCATAAAGGACAGTGGTTGTGTCGAAATGTCTGATTGCCTGTATTGCCGGGTCTGTGAGGGCCCTCAAGGCGGGGGACCGTGGCCGTCTCGGTCGCGGACGCCCCTTCGGCGCGAACCAAGGTCGTGAAGGCCTCCTTGCCTACCTTGAGGGTAAGCAAGGAGGCCTTCACGGAATCAACCGCCTAGTCTCGCCGACCGGCGGAACATGATGAGTGCCGGTTCGCCGGATTCGACCGGGCCGCACTCTCCTGCGCCAGCGCGTCCGCGGCTGACCGTTCAGTGGCCTGGGCGGCGTAGCCCGTCCAGTACGAGGGTGATGACACCGTCGGCCTCGGCCCGCCAATCGGGACGGTCATGTGCTGCACCGATGCCATGCAGTGCCATCATGACCGTGCCGGAACCCACGTCGTCGCGGACGGTGCCGTCCCGCTTGGCGGCAGCCACCAGGTCGGCGACGGCCTGCTCCATCGCTCGGCCGCCCTCGGCGAGTGCACCCGAGCCGGCGGCCATGAGCGTGGCCAGCGTCCGGGCTAGCCCCTGGTGGGCGTCCATGTAGTCGACCATTTCGCGCAGGAAAGTCGCCAGCGCCTCCGCCGCGGGCAGGGTGGCCCGCAACTGGCCCGCGCGGTCGCACAGCGTGGCGACCACCTGGTGATAGACCGCTTCGGCCAACGCCTCCCGGGTGGGGAAGTGGCGGTAGAGCGTGCCCGTGCCGACACCGGCCAGGCGGGCGAAGTCATCGAAGCGCAGGTCGAAGAAGTCGCCGGTGTCGAAGACCTCGCGGGCCGCGGCGAGCAGGGCCTCGCGTTTGCGTCGGGCGTCGGCCCGCAACGGCTTGGGGGCGGTCATGCGCTACCTCGCGGTTGACAAGTGGAGATTATCTCCATATTTTCGAAAAGTGGAGATGACCTCCAGATCGATCGTACTCCACGAGGTGCAAACGTGAAGATCCTGATGTTCGGCCGAGGCGTGATCGCCACCATCTATGGCTGGGTCCTGGAACGGGCCGGGCACGAAGTCGAGTTCTACGTCCGGCCGGGCCGCGCCGCGGCGTACGGGGACACTGTCGACCTCGATTTGCTCGATGCGCGGCGCCGACCGTGGGGGCAGCGCGTCGTCGAGGAGTGGCCGGTGCGCTACCGCGAGGCGCTGGAGCCAGACCACGACTTCGACCTGATAGTGCTCAGCGTGCAGCACCACCGCCTCGAGGAGGCGGCGGCCTTCCTGGCACCGCGCGTCGGCCAAGCCACGGTGCTGGTCTTCGGCAACATCTGGGCCGAGCCGCTGGCCGCGATCGGCGCTCTTCCCGTCGACCAGGTCGCCTGGGGCTTCCCCCAAGCAGGCGGCGGCTTCGGCGAGGACGGCGTCCTCCGCGGGTCACTGTTTCCGATGGCCATCTTCGGCACCCTCGGCCAGTCTTTGAGTGACCGTGAGCGGGCCGTGCGCGAAGTGTTTCGCGAGGCCGGGTTCCGGCTCCGGGAGCGACCGGACTTCCGCGGCTGGCTGTGGATCCATTTCGTGGCGGACGCGGGCGTGCATTCGCAGGGCCTGCGGTTGGGATCGTTGGCCAAGCTGGCCGGAGCAAGGGGCGACTTGCGCGAGGCGCTGCTGACCAGCCGTGAACTTCTGCCGCTTCTTGAGGCGCGGGGCCTGGATCTTCGACGTCACCGGGGCGGCGGGCTGCTGTTCCGTGCGCCCACCTGGCTGACGGCCGCCGTGCTCGCCTGGCTGACCGTTCATGTCGCGGTGGTGTGCGTGAGTTTTACGGCGCACTCCGACCCCGAGGCCGAGGAGCCTCGTGAGGTCTGCCGGGACACCCTCGCTGAAGCGCGACGATTGGGCATCGCGGTGCCGCGATTGGAAGCGGCGGAACCGAACTTCGCCCGTGAGGGAGTCTGAATCCACGGGCGGTTGGCGGAACTGTGTTGTGCTGAATGGCCGTCGATGGAGCACGTTGCCACAGCGGACAATGAGAACGTCACTGAATTGAGCCCAGGAATCGCGAAAGGACATCCTTGTCGTGAAACTGCTCCGCAACTTTGCGATTATCGTAGCCATGTTCGCACTGTTCCTGTCGATCTCGGCTTCCGCTCAAGGGAAGACCGAGTCGGGGCTGCAAGAAATCCAGGCCGTCGACGGCCGGCAGCGTGGTCAGGATTCAGCCGATCCGGCGGGAATCGGAGCCGGCGTCTACGCCAAGTTCAACCTGCTCTCGCTCTTCCAGTGCCCTTACACCAATTGTAACCAGGGGTGGGTCAACGAGGGCTTTCCCTTGCCTGCCGACGACGTGGCGGCCATCTGCCAGTACCCGGGGTGGAAGAGTCCTCGCGGCAACAACTGGGTGCTCCTCCTCAGTCATCAGAACAACCACGTGGGCTTCGCGGACATCGGCGATGTCGTCGCACAGAACGGTAGCTTCAGCCCGCCGGCGTGTTGAGGCCGTGGTCAGCTTTCGGTCTTGACGTACCGGTGCACGTTTCCGCCGCGGTGCGTGCGGAAATTATTGAGGGGTAAGGCAAGCGTGGCGGGTGCGCGCGTTCACCTGGCCTTCAAAACACGGGAAACGTCCGGCGGTCGGCTGTCGATCCATGTCGGCGCGGCCTTGCTCGGACACGTGAACTTGCAAATCACGCAAGGCTACTTTGCGGAGTTCGAGCGGACGTCCATATCGAACAGATTGTCGGCATGAGCACGCGTGCTTGACCGAAATGCTCTCGAGGCGGTTCATCGACAAGCGCGCCGACGTCCTGCGGCCGGCCCGGATCACCCGACAGGTCAATCTCGGCTGTGCAGGAGGGGATTTCGGCAGCGTGGGCTAGCGCATCAGGCAAGGGGGCTCTCACAGTACCTGTATCACCAGGGTCTCCCAGGCGTCCAGGATGCCTGTCAACCTGTTTAAGTCGGCGCCCTGGACGAAAGCGCCGACAACACTTGATGGACACGCACAGCTGTACCGGACGCGCGACCGCGTCAGGACATGCTTGCCATGACAAAATGATGGAGACCAATGGCGAACAACCAGTTCACCACTCACACAGACCTTTTCGATTTGAGTGGGAAGTATGCACTTGTCACTGGCGGCACCAGGGGCATTGGGATGATGATCGCGCGCGGCCTTCTGCAGGCGGGCGCCCGCGTCGTCGTCAGCTCACGCAAGGCAGACGCGTGCGCGGAGGCTCAGCGTCTACTGTCCGAATTCGGCGACGTTCAAGCAATCCCCGCCGACCTGTCGAGGTACGACGAGTGTCAGCGCCTCGCTGATCTGGTCAAGGCCGACTCGGAACGCCTGGACATCCTCGTCAACAACGCGGGAGCGATGTG
Organism: Amycolatopsis sp. cmx-11-12; assembly: GCF_046269425.1. NCBI lineage: Bacteria > Bacillati > Actinomycetota > Actinomycetes > Pseudonocardiales > Pseudonocardiaceae > Amycolatopsis > Amycolatopsis sp. cmx-11-12. The sequence goes on from NZ_JADNQM010000005.1 coordinate 204,854, forward strand.
GCGCGAGCCGCTGGAGACGTTCCCGGCCGAGGCATGGGACGCAGTGATCGACCTCAACCTCAAGTCGCCGTTCTGGCTGGTGCAGGCGCTGCTGCCCGCACTGCGCGGGGCGGGCACCGCCGATGATCCCGCGCGGATCATCAACATCGGCAGTATCGCCGCCATCCACGTCGCCGAGGCGCCCAACTACTCGTACGCCAGCAGCAAAGCGGCACTCCATCAACTCACCAGGGTGCTTGCCAGGGAGCTGGGCCCACAGCACGTCACGGTGAACGCGGTAGCCCCAGGAGTGTTCCCGTCGCAGATGATGGCGGCCACGATCGATGCCGTCGGCGACACGATCGCGGCGAAGGCCCCTCTGCGCAGGCTCGGCCGTGACGACGACATGGCGGGCATCGCCGTGTTCCTCGCTAGCCGGGCCGGGTCTTACCTCACGGGCACCATCATCCCGGTCGACGGCGGCACCGCCACGACCGCATCAGGTACCTAGTGTCGCGTGATCCTGCAGGTCTTACCCGTGACTGGACGGAGATCTCGCGTGATTGGACGGAGATCTCGCGAGATCTCCGTCCGAGGAACGAAACCCGACATCAAGCAAGCAGGATCACGCGACACTAGGCGTGTCGGACAAGTCTTGGTCTAGTGCTCACCGGCTCGGACGGACCCTGGAGCCGACCGGAGCAGGTCATGTGCCGATGCTCAACGCGGGCTGCGCCGGCTCCGGTAGGCCGCGACGCTGGCCCGGTGTGCGCAGGTTCGGGTGCAGAACTGCTTCGAGCCGTTGCGCGAGAGGTCCACGAAAGTGCCTCGGCAGTTCTGTCCGGCACATACGCCGAGACGGGTCGGGCCGAGCGTGGCGATCACGCCGGCCAGTGCGCTGAGCGTGGTCGCGGCCAGGTGTGCCGCGCAGCGGTCGGTGTCGGAGGTGACCTCGGTCCACCAGCGGTCGTGGTCGTGGCGCAGCGCCGGGGTGGCGCGGCTGCGACGCAGGCCGTCATTGATCAGGATCGCAATTCCGGCCGCGTCGGTGTTCGCTCGTTCGAGCACGGCACGCACCGTCTCGCGTAACGCGCGGACCTCTGCCAGGTCGGCGCGGGTGAGCCGCGGTAGACCGCTCACTTGGTCCGCGGCCGAACTCGGAGGTCCGGCCGGGGGATGGTTGTCGAGGAAGCCCCGGAGCTGCTCCACGGTCTCGAGCGCGTCCTCTTCCTTGATTGGCTTCAAGGTGTTGGCGAGGTCGACGGCCGTCTGGACCGCCGACTCGGTGTAACACGCATCGAGCATTTGACGTATCTCCTTCGCGTTCCTATGGTGACATCCATAGTAGCTGTCACATGTCACCACTGGCCCGGAGGAGACGACGATGCCGCAGACGATCCCCTCGGGTGGAGCCCTCAGCGGCGGATTGGACCACGCCCCGGACGGGCGCCGGCTGGGGCTGGCCCTGGGAATGCTGGTGCTGCCGCAGTATGTGGCACTGGGAGCACCGTCGGTGGCGCTGCCTGCCATCGGCCGCGCACTCGCGGTGCCGTTCGGTGCCACGGCCTGGATTCTCGCCGCGTGGTCGCTGACCTCCGCGCTCGCGATGCCGGTCGCGGGCCGGCTGATGGCCCGGTGGAGCCCCTTCCGGGTACTCGTCGCCGGGGTCGTGGTGCTCGCCGCGGGCTCGGCGCTCGCAGGCGCCGGCCCGACGCTGCCGGTCGTGATCGCCGGTCGGCTGATCGGTGGAGCCGGGGCGGGTGCGACCGTGATCTCCGTCTTTGCCACGGTCACCTCCCTTCCTGGGCGGGAACGGACCCGCGCGCTGGGGATCATCGCGGCCGCCAGCGCGACGGCGTCGGCGTGCGGGACCCTGTTGGGCGGGGCGCTGACCGCATGGTTGGGGTGGCGTGCCGTGCTCGCCTTCCCGGTCGTCGCACTGCCCCTCCTGCTGGTCACTTTGGCGGGTAGGCGCTCGTTCACGCGAATCGGTGGCGGTGAGGGGGACGGCTCGGCCGAGAAGCTCGACATCGTCGGCGCGGCCGTGCTCTCGGTGCTCGCCGGATCGTTGATCACGTTGCTGCAGGTGCACTCGATCGGCCTGTCCACTCCGGTCACGCTGGTCGTGGCTGCCGCCGGTGCGCTCGCCGCAGTGGGACTGTGGTGGCGCGTGCGGCGCACGCCCGACGGGTTCGTACCCCGGCGGGTGATCGCGGCTCGCGGCTTCCTGCCGGCCGGCCTCATCGGCGCGACGGTCTTCGCCGGCTACTACGGGGTGCTGTTCCTCGCCCCGTCCCTGATCGAGCAGGCCACGGGCGGTGGCGCCCTCGAAGCGGGCGCGCTCTTGGTCCCGGCCGCCGCCTGCTCGGTGCTGGCCGGGCGCCTGGTCGGTGCCTTGACCGATCGGTTCACCGGTTGGCAAGTGTCGGCCGGGCTCGCTGCCCTCACCGTCGCCGGCGTGCTCGTGGTCGCGGTCTTCGCCGGGCCGGTCCCGGTTGTCGTCGGCGCGGCGCTGACCGTGTGCGGGTTCACCGGCGCCCAGGCCGTCCTGGTGGGCCTCGCCCCGGAACTGGTCGCCACGCACGACCGCGACACCGCACAAGGTTTGCTCAACTTCATGATCTTCCTGGGTGGCGGGATCGGTCCGGCCGCTGTCGCGGGCCTGTCCGGCATCGTGCCGGTGCCGGTGGCCCTCGCCGTGCTCGCGGCACTCCCGCTGGCCGGACTCGTCCTCAGCCTGACCCGGCGCCCTGGCGCCGGCCACCAACCCTGAAATGTCCCGCTGGGAAAGGAGTCCCGCTGTGGCTGCCGAGCCGTTTGAGGCCAGCATCACCGAAGCCGAGATCGCGGATCTGCGTGAACGGTTGCGACGGACACGGTGGCCCGAGCCCGAGCCGGTCGACGACTGGTCACAGGGGTTGCCGCTGGCCTATGCGCAGGAGCTGTGCCGCAGCTGGGCCGAGGACTACGACTTCGGGTTCGCCGAGCGGCTGAACGTGTTCCCGCAGTACCGCGACACCGTCGACGGGCTGGGCATCCACTTCCTGCACGTCCGCTCGCCGGAGCCGGACGCGTTCCCGCTCGTGCTCACGCACGGGTGGCCGGGATCGGTGCTCGAGTTCCTGGACGTCCTCGGTCCGCTGACCGACCCGCGCGCGCACGGCGGAGACCCGGCGGACGCATTCCACGTGGTCGCGCCGTCGTTGCCCGGATACGGCTGGAGCGACAAGCCGTCGACGACCGGGTGGGGCATCACTCGCACCGCGCGCGCCTGGGACACGTTGATGGTCTCGCTGGGTTACGAACGGTACGGCGCGCAGGGCGGTGACTGGGGTTCGGCGGTGTCCGGCGCGCTGGGCGAGGTGGCACCCGAGCGGGTCGCCGGCGTGCACCTGAATCTGGGATCCGTCGCGGCGGGTGCGTTCGACGACCCGACGCCCGCGGAGCTGGCGAACCTCGAGGCCGAGAAGGAGTTCCAGCGCACCGGCCGGGGGTACTCGGCGCTCCAGGCGACCCGGCCGCAGACGCTCGGCTACGGCCTCACCGACTCCCCGGCGGGGCAGGCCGCCTGGATCGCCGAGAAGTTCTGGGCCTGGACTGACCACAACGGCGACCTCGAGGACGCGGTGTCGCGGCAGAAGCTCCTCGACGAGATCTCGGTCTACTGGTTCACCGCGTCGGCCACGTCGTCGGCGCGCCTGTACTGGGAGAGCTTCGCCAACTTCCGCGACAAGGTCACGGCGCCGTCCGGGCTGGCGGTCTACCCGCGCGACATAACCCGCCCCTCGCGCCGGGAGGCCGAGCTGCGGTTCACCGACCTGCGCTCGTTCGAGGAACTACCGCGAGGCGGCCACTTCGCCGCGCTAGAGCAGCCGAAGTCGCTGGTCGAGCAGGTGCGCGGGTTCTTTCGCCTCTTCCGCTGACGGTCCGCGGGCGCTCACTCCTCGATGGCGATCTTCGGGCGTCCGCATCCCGGTCGACGGAGGCATTGCGTGTGGGGGGTACGAGCAGAACCTCCCTTCGCCTGCGGACAGGACCTATGGTGAAGGGGTGGCCATGATCGATCTGCGCACCGAGATCAAGGAATTCCTGAGCTCGCGTCGCGCGCGGATCGCGCCCGAGCGGGCCGGACTGCCCGCCTACGGCCGCAACCGCCGGGTCAAAGGTCTGCGTCGCGAAGAGGTAGCTCTACTGGCAGGGGTATCGGTCGACTACTACGTGCGTATGGAGCGCGGCAGTCTCGCCGGCGCCTCCGACGGAGTGCTCGACGCGCTGGCCTCCGCCTTGCAACTTGACGAGGCCGAGCGCGATCACCTCTTCCACCTTGCACGGCAGTCCAGGGCGCCCGGCGGTCCACGCCGCCGGCGACCCGCCGCGACGGTGCGTCCGGCGCTTCAGCAGGTACTCGACGCCATCACCGATGCACCGGCGTGGATTTGCAACGGCCGTTATGACGTGCTGGCCATGAATCACCTTGCCCGCGCGCTGTATTCACCGGTGCTGGCCGACACGCGACGGCCGGCGAACACCGCGCGGTTCGTGTATCTGGATCCCGAAGCGGCAAAAACGTTCTTCGTCGACTATGACCGAATCGTCTGCGATGTGGCCGCGAAGCTACGCATGGAAGCCGGCCGCAATCCACACGACGAGGAGCTGATCGCCCTGGTCGGTGAATTATCGACACGCAGTGAACTGTTTCGGCAGCGGTGGGCATCTCAGGACGTTCGGCTCCACCGGTCCGGACGCAAACGTATGCACCATCCGGTAGTGGGCCAGCTCGACCTGGACGTCGAGTCGATGGAGCTGCCTGCCGAACCCGGCCTGCTCCTGACCGTCTACACCGCGCCCGCCGGCACGGTGACCGCGGACGGTCTGGCTCTATTGGCGTCGTGGGCGGCTAGCCAGGAGAGGCTAGCGACCGTGATTCAAGCACTCAGCTGAAATTTCGACCTTTTCAGTCCGTCTGAGTGAGTTTTGTTGCTGCGGGGAAGGTTGAGCGGGGAAGAATTGAGACGTTGAACGTCCTGAATCTTCCCCGCTCGGCTGTGCTGGGGGTGGTTCGATACCGGTCTCCCTGACGAAGCCACTCCCGCCGCCACGCCACCATTGCCTTTCCCCAACAGTTCTGGAGTTGCGCGCTGCTCGCGATGCATCTGGCCGCGCCGCGGTGGTGGGGGACGGCGCGTCGGCCGGGACCGTGGGATTCCGTGGTGGCACCGGGTCGATCCGCCGGTCGGCGTCGCCGTGATTGGGCCAGTAGGACATGGCCCGTTCCGCCTGCGCGGTGATGGTCAGGGACGGGGTGTCGCCGAGATGGTCGATCCGTCGACGATGTGCAGGCCGTCGTATCCGTGCACCGGTGGTACGGGTCGATGACGCCGCTGCCCGGGCCCCGGCCCGGAGACCCGTTTGTGGCGGCCGGTGCGGGTGCGTTGGCCGGACACGGTGATGGAGTTGTCGAGCGTCTGCATCACCAGCAGGATGATCGTGCGCTCGGACCAGTGCCGGGGCAGCGACAGGGCGTTGCTGCCTTTGCCGTAGCGGCACGGTTCGACATGGGTTGCGGTCGAGGGTGTTCTTGGCAGTCGTGGTCGTGAGTGGCGAGTGTTCCACGAATTGATCGGGCTCACGAAAAGGGCGAATACTCTATCTCGACAGAGTGCGGTGTCAAGTCGGTTTCCCCTGATGAAACAGGCGTGGCATTTCGCGGTGAAGTACTGACGGTTGTCGTGGCTGGTGAGCGGCTCATTCGGGTGTTCTTGCGGCGACCGTGTGTGCCGGCGCTGTTCTTCCCGGCGGCGACCGTGGTCCTGTGTCGCGATAGCCGCATTCGCAATCCGCGCCGTCGTGAACGTGGTGATCGCAACCGTTGCCAGGCCTGGCTTAGCGCGGAGTTCGGCTGGGGCGCACTGGTCCGATCGGGTGTTCTCGGGATCGAGCGGGCGCATAGTTGACTGAACAATTTCAGTCAATACGCCATTTTGGTGGGAAGGGTCGAAGTGAATGCCTTCGATCAAGCGATCGAATTCTGCAAGTCATGTGATGCATATCACTTGCAGTGAACACGGTGCACCGTGTTGAATCGATTTCAGGTGTCAGCCTGAGTTGTGAAGTCAATTCGTGTCTTCGGCCGCCACCTTTGCCAGACGAAGAATTCGTGGCAACTGGGGTTTCATAGTTTTGTGTCTGTCCAATGGCGCGATCGGCCACCTGCGGAACTCTGGCCGCGTGGTGGGTGACACCGGCGTCACCTGGCCCTCGAACGAACAAGCTCGCCGATCCGTGGACGATCGCGGGCCGTGTTGCGCCATCACATCCGAGGGGGGACGTGATGCATTTCAGGATGCTCGGTCCGTTAGAGGTTCTCGTCGACGAGCGGCAGGTCGCGCTCGGCGGGATCAAACAACGCGGCACACTCGGCTTCCTGCTGCTCAACGCCAACCGGGTGGCCGCGACGAGTCAGCTCATGAAGGCTTTGTGGCCGGTCGAGACGCCGATGTCGGCACGCAAGATCCTGCAGAACGCGGTGTGGGGCCTGCGGAGTCTGCTCACACCCGGCGTTCGCGATCTCCGTGAGCCGGAGTTGCTGACGCAGGCGCCGGGATACATGTTGCGGGTCGATCCGGAAGCGGTGGACCTCTACCGGTTCCAGCGGATGGTCGCGGCGGGCCGGGTCGGTTTGGCGAGCGGCAACGCCGAACAGGCCAGCGCGGTCCTGCGTGACGCGCTCGCGCTGTGGCGCGGCCCCGCGCTGGCCGATCTCGTGGAGGCCGGGGCGGCCTGGCCGGAACTGACCGCCGTGCAGAACGCCCGGCTGGACGCGCTGGAGGAGTACTTCGACGCCGAGCTCGGATGCGGCCGCCACCATGAGATCTTGCGTGAGCTTGAGACGACGGTCGAGACGGAACCCTTGCGTGAGCGTGCCTGCGGTCAGCTGATGCGGGCGCTCTACCTGTGCGGACGGCAGGCGGACGCGCTGAGTGTCTACGCCAGGGTCCGCACCCAGCTGATCGACGAACTCGGTCTGGAGCCGGGCCGGAAGCTGCAGGTGCTCCAGCATTCCATCCTGACGCACGACCCGTCGCTCGGCTCGACCGGACTGGTGCTGCCCGACAGCAGGGAGCGCGTCGAAGTGGCGGTCGACAGGAGGCCGGAGCCGGTGCTCGCCGATGAACCCGAGCCGCCGGAGAACCCCGACGCCACCGAACGGCAGCCGGTCAGCGTGATCGTGGTGCGCACGCAACTCAGCCCGCAGGGTTCGGAGGTCGCGCCGGAGGACGTCGACGAGGCCTTCGAGTGCATGTCCGCGACCATCCGTGAGGAAGCCGAGGCACGCGGTGGCGTGGTGGTCGCGTCGTTCGGGTCCATCTCGATGGCGGTCTTCGGTCCCGCGGACGCTTCGGACACCGCGGTGCGAGCCGTCAAGACGGCGATCGCGGTTCGGGAAAGACTGCGGGTCTCCGCCATGCTGGCGGCGCGCACCACGCCGGTGGTCCGCGGCCTGGCGGTGCACGCCGCCGTCGCGACGGGCAAGGCGAGGGTGCGCTACCAGAACGGCGAGACCGATACGCCGACGGTGGTCAACGGCGCTCTGCTCGACCAATGCCAGGCGATGCTCAACGACGTCCCGGATGACGAGATCCTGGTCTGCGACAACACCCGCCTGTCCACCCAGTCCGTGGTCAATTACCACCCGATGACCGATGTGCGGGCAGGCTGGCAGGTCGGTGAACCGTGGCCGGAGTACCTGGGTTACCAGGACGTGGTGCCGCTCGTGGACCGGGACAGCGAACTGGACCTGTTGCGGGGAGTGCTGAACCGGGCCATTCACCGCAACCGCTGCCATATGGTGACGGTGATCGGCGACCCGGGGATCGGGAAGACCCGGCTGGTGCGGGAATTCGCCAAGCGGTACGGCGGGCCGCAGGGGATGGCCCGGTTCCTCATCGGGCGTTCGTCACTGGGGCCGGGCGGCAGCCCGCTGGCCGTACAGGCGGACATCCTCGCGGGCTATTGCGGGGTCCGGCCCGGCGACGACCGGTCGTCGGTCCGGGAGAAGGTGCAGGCCGCGCTTCAGCAACTCGCCCTCGACGACGGCGAGGTCCAATGGCTGATGTCCGGTCTGGTGCCGCTCGCCGAACTGGCGGCGGGCGGCGACAACAGCAGGGTCGCGAGTTCCGGCGACGCGGCCGACACCTTGCAGATGTGGCAGCGGTTTCTCGCGCTGGTCGCGCAGGACACCCCGCTCGTGGTCGTGGTGGAAGACCTGCACCGGTGCGACCGGACCATTCGTCAATGGGTACGGCGGCTGGCCCAGCCCACCCAGCAGGGCGTGCCGATGATGATCGTCGCCACCGCCCTGCCGGAACTGCTCGGGCTCAACCCGGACTGGGGGAGTGGCGCGCAAAGCGTGACGATCAAGCTCGAACCGCTGTCCGACGACGCCATCGACAAGCTGGCGGAATCGCTCACCGACATGATGGACAGCGAACTCGAACGGCTGGTGAGCGGCTACTGCGGCCACCAGTACGGCGAGGCGGGACCGGTGGCGGACAACCGCCGCGAGTACCTCAGATTGCTGCTCGGCCACGGCGCCAAGCAGACCTTCGACGAAGAGGAACCGAAGGTGCCCGCGCCGCGGCGGTGAACGGACAACCGTGGCAGGGGCGGAGTCCGCCCCTGCCCGGTCACGGCTGGAAGATCCGGTCCGGCCGGTCCCGCAGGATCGCGCTCACCGCGCGCAGCGCCGTCGCCGTCTGCTCGATCTCCTCGTCGGTCAGCTGGAGGGACGGCTCGAACCGCAACGTGTTCGGGGCGCTCGCGGTGGGGAAGATCCGGATCCGGTGCTCACGCAACAGGTAGCCGGCGATCACGTAGCCGAGGATGCCTTGCAGTGCGGCGGCGCGGACCGGTTCGGACGGCGATCCGGTCTGGTCCTCGAATTCGAGCCCGAGCATCAAACCCTTGCCGCGGACGGCTTTGACCACACCGGGGAAGTCGGCCGCGACACCGTCCAAAGCGGACTTGAGCCGGGCGCCGAGCTCGGCCGCCCGCCGGTACGCCGCGCCGTCCTCCGCCTCGAGCAGTTCGACGACCTTGAGGGCGATCGCGGTGGAGAAGCCGTCCTTGGCGAACGTCGAGCTGTGCAGGAACTCGAACTCCGGCCGGTACTTGGCCTGCCGGATCAGCAGGATGGAGATCTTCGCGATCCCACCGCCGAGACTCTTGGCGAGGGTGTAGTAATCCCCGCGCAGGCCAACGGCGGATCCGGCCAGAAAGGTCCCGGTCCGGCCCATCCCGCACTGGATCTCGTCGACGACGACGGGGACGTCCAGCGCGTCGGCGGTCCGGCGCAACTGCGTGGTGAACTCCTCGCTCAGGACGTTGATCCCGCCTTCGCCCTGGACTGGCTCGACGAGGAACGCGGTGAACACCGGGTAGTTCCTCGGCGCGACCGTGACCACCCCGGCGTCGATCGTCAGATCCAGCAGCGCCGCCTGCTCACTGTCGACGACCTTGGCCAGCGCGTCCGGCCGGTCGATCGGCACGAACCTGGCCTGCGCGGCGAGCGCCTGGAACGGGTCGCGGACCACCGGGTTGTGGGTCAGTTGCACGCTGCCCGCCAGTTTGCCGTGGAAGGATCCTTCCAGTGCAAGGAAAAGAGGCGGCTTGGCGAGGAGGGCCTCGTTGTGCGCACGCACGTGGGCGATGAGCTCCTCCGGCCCGGACACCCCGAGTTCCGCCTGCACGGATCCGGGTACCGAAGCGCTGCCTGACCGCGACGCGGCACGGACCTCTTCGACATGGGAGTCGATTTCGGCGATCAGCGCGCCGATGCGCATCCGGCGGTCCAGTTCGGCGTGTTTGATCGCCGTTTCGACGGCCTCCGCGCCGGTGCTCGCGAAAAACGCCAGGTAATCCTCGGTCGTTTCCAGTTCCCGGTGCAGGATCCGGTTCAGCGCCAGCGCCAGCCGATTCGCGGATGAATGCCGGGAGAACTGAATGTGTACGGGTGTGCGCGCGTCCAGCAGCTTCTTGGCGTGCGCCACGATCTCGGGATTGTTGTGCCCGAGCAGCAGCGAGCCGTATCCGCCGACGTGATCGAGCACGGCGACGTCTTCGCCGTCGGCGCCAGCCTGGACCAGGGTGTTTCCCTCCGCCCGGAGGTATTCGACGTCGAGGCCCACGCTCCCCAGTAGCGCGCGCATGTTCGGCTCGGTGATTTCGGGTTCGGTGGCATTCCCATTCATAGTGCCACCGTGCCCTTCGCCGGTCATTCGCCGGGCATCGCCGGTTCATCAGTGCCGGTCGCCGCCAGGGTTACTCGGCCATGACCGAGGAGTCTGCCGATCGGTCCGGCGCGTCGGTAGGGTCGTTTTCGTTGTGTCCCAGCGATTCACCTGTTCACGGTCGAAAAGGGTGCGAGATGAATTCTCCGGTGCTCAACGACGGAATTGTCGGCCTGCGTGAGGTCATGTCGCAATTCGCGACCGGGGTCACCGTGCTGACGGTCGGCGGGGAGCGTGTCCACGGGATGACCGCCAACGCGTTCACCTCGTTGTCCCAGGACCCGCCCCAGGTGCTGTGCTGTGTGGCGCATACGGCCGTGATGAACGGCGCGATCAGTGCCGCGGGCGGGTTCGCGGTCTCGATCCTGCACGCGGACCAGGAACGGGTCGCGCGGTACTTCGCCGACCGGCACCGGCCGCTCGGGCCGGTCCAGTTCGCTTCCTTGGACTGGCTTCCGGGCTCGCGGACCGGGGCTCCGCTGATCGCGGGAGCGCTGGCGTGGATGGAGTGCGAGCTCGTCTCCTCCTACGAGGCGGGGGACCACACGATCTTCGTCGGCGGACTGCTCAGCCTGGCGAGAGGCTCCGGCGGGCCGGGGTTGCTGTTCTTCGACGGCGGTTTCGGCAAAGCCGTGCCGCGGGCGCAGTGACCACATCGGACACCAGGGAGACCTTCGATGCTCGTGAACTCCGCCCGGATCGACTTCATGCCCGGGCCGCAGCCGAGGGCGGCCAACGGGAACGGCGCGCATCGCGCGGTGCCCGTCGTGGCGAGGACGATGCGGACGCTGCTCGAGGAGCGCGACCGCATCCGTGAGCGGGCGATGGCGGGCGGCGGTGCCGAACGCCAGCACCGGTTGGGCAAACGCACCGCGCGGGAACGGCTGGACCTCCTGCTGGACCAGGATTCCTTCGTCGAGATCGACATGTTCCGCCGCCATCAGGAACACGGCCTCACGGCTTCGGCCCAGCGCCCGCACACCGACGGTGTCGTCACGGGCGCGGGCACCATCGACGGCCGCCAGGTGTTCGTCTACGCCCAGGACTTCACCGTGTTCGGCGGATCCCTCGGACAGGCGCACGCCGCGAAGATCCACAAGGTGCTGGATCTGGCGCTGGCGACCGGCTCGCCGGTGATCGCGCTGAACGACAGCGGCGGGGCCCGGATCCAGGAAGGCGTGCCCGCGCTGGACGGCTACGGCGGGATCTTCCGCCGCCAGGTCGCCGCGTCCGGCGTGATCCCCCAGATCAGCGTGGTGCTCGGCCCGTGCGCGGGCGGCGCGGCGTACTCGCCGGCGTTGGCCGATTTCACGTTCATGGTCAAGGGAATCGGCCAGATGTACCTGACCGGACCGGACGTGGTCGAGGCCGTCAGCGGTGAGCGGGTGACGCACGCCGAGCTGGGTGGCGCGGAGGTGCACGGCGAACACTCGGGCGTCGCCGCGTTCGTCCGGGAGGACGAGGTGACCTGTCTCGCGGACGTCCGCTACCTCGTGTCCTTGTTGCCCCGCAACAACCTGGAATCTCCGCCGTCCGCACCGCGGCGTGGTGACACGTACGACGAGCGGCCCCGCTTCGCCGAGATCGTCCCAGTCGAGCCGAACAAGCCGTACGACATGCGTGACGTGATCGCGGAACTCGTCGACGACGAGGATTTCCTCGAGGTCAACGAGGACTGGGCGGGCAACGTGGTGTGCGTGCTGGCCCGGATCGACGGCGAGGTCGTCGGTGTCGTCGGGAACCAGCCCCTGGTGCTCGCCGGTGTGCTGAACATCCCGGCTTCCCAGAAGGCCGCGAGATTCGTGCGGTTCTGCGACGCGTTCAACATCCCGCTGGTGACCCTCGTGGACGTCCCCGGCTTCCTGCCCGGCAAGGAGCAGGAGCACGCGGGGATCATCCGGCACGGGGCGAAACTGTTGTACGCGTACTGCGAAGCGACTGTGCCGCGAATCCAGGTGATCGTGCGCAAGGCCTACGGCGGCGCGTACATCGTGATGGACTCGCGTTCCATCGGAACGGACCTCTCGCTGGCGTGGCCCACCAACGAGATCGCCGTGATGGGTGCCGAAGGCGCGGTGAACGTCTTGTACCGCAAGCAACTCGCCGGTTCGGCGGATCCCGTCCGGCTGCGCGCCGAGCTGACGGGTGACTACCGGGCCGAGCTCATGCACCCCTATTACGCGGCCGAACGAGGTCTGGTCGACGACGTGATCGACCCGGCGCGGACGCGTGCGATGGTCGCGCGCGGGCTGGCCATGTTGCGGGACAAGCGCAAGCCGTCGCCGCAACGCAAACACGGGAACATCCCGCAGTGACCCGGATCGATCGAGGAACAGGGAGGTGACCGCGGTGAGCGGTCAGGCCGGAAAACGTGCGATCGTACTCGGCGGGAGTGTCGCGGGGCTCTTCGCCGCGCGGGTGCTCTCCGAGTCGTACTCGCAGGTGCTGGTGGTGGATCGCGACGTCCTGACCGGGGTCCGCGAGACACGGCGAAGCGTGCCACAGGGCAAACAGGTGCATGGTCTGCTTGCCAAGGGACAACAGGTGATCGAGGAACTGTTCCCCGGTTTCACCGAAGAGATCGAGGCGGACGGCGCCGGCATCGGTGACGTCGCGGGCAACCTGCGGTGGTACTTCAACGGAAAACCGCTGGCCCGCGACGAATCGGGGCTGGTCGCGGTGACCGCCAGCCGTCCGTTCCTCGAGTACCACATACGCCGCCGCGTCCAGGCGCTGACGAACGTGACGTTCCTCGAAGGGTACGACATTCTCAGCCTGGCGACCTCCGAGGACAGCCGCCGGGTTCTCGGTGCCAACGTGAGCGGGCCGGACGGCGCGGAGGAGACCCTCACCGGTGACCTGGTGGTCGATGCGATGGGCCGCGGTTCGCGGACACCCGTGTGGCTGACGGAGCTGGGGTACCCGCGCGTCGAGGAAGAGCGCCTGAAGATCGGCATCGGCTACGCCACCCGGCACTACCGGCTCAAGACGGATCCTTACCAGGGCGACATCTCCATCAACGTGATCGCCTCCCCGATGCTGCCGCGCGGCGCGATCTGCGGGAAGCACGGGGACAAGATCGAACTCACCGCCTACGGGATCCTCGACGACCATCCGCCGACCGACAACGAGGGTTTCCTCGCGTTCATCAAATCCTTGCCGGTCCCGGACATCTACGACGCGATCTCCGAATCGGAACCGCTGGACGACCCGGTGGCGTACCGGTTCCCGGCGAACCTGCGCCGCCGTTACGAGAACCTGGCGGACTTCCCCGAAGGCCTGTTCGTCGTCGGTGACTCGGTGTGCAGCTTCAACCCGACCTACGCGCAGGGAATGACCATCTCCGCCTTGGGCGCGCTGGCGATGCGCGAGCACCTGCGGTCGGGCGCCGGGCCGCGGCCGAAGCAGTACCTGAAGGAACTCGCCCGCGACGTCCTGGACGCGCCGTGGGAGATGATGAACACCGGCGACCTGGGCTTCCCGGACGTGCCGGGCAAGCGGACCATGAAGGTGAAGATGGGGCACGCCTACGTGGGGAAGGTGCTGGAAGCCGCCACGCGCGACGGCAAGGTGGCCACCGCCTATCTGAAGATGACCGGACTGGTGACCACCCCCGAGGCGTTGATGAGCCCCGCCATGTTGCTGCGCGTCCTGCGTAACTCGCGTGGCGAGGCCGCGGCCTGAAGCCGGGAAAATGGGATCGTGAGTGGCGATTCGGGTTAGGGCCAATCGTGTTCTAGGTACCTACGGCTGGGTCGGACTCGGAACATGCCCCGGTAGCCCCGCCAGTCACAACGGTGGCGCGTGAAGGCCCCCTTCCTGTACCTAGGCGCAAGCAAGGGGGCCTTCATGTACTTCAGGCGACAGGGTGCCGGTATCCGTGAGAAAGTGTCCCTTGTGGACGCTCGGAGCACGTCCGAGTCCGTCTGGACCGCCGTGCCGTGACCTACCTCCCCTGAACGCGGTGAGCCCGCGAAGAAGCCCCCGGTGCCGAACCACCGGGGGCTTCTTTCGCAGGTCTGATCAGGCTTGTGGCATGTCATCGGCGATCGGGCGGTCGATCACCATGGACCACTTGCCGTCGTCGCCCCGACGCATCACGTCGGTGCAGGAGCCGTGCAGTGTCACCCGCTTGCCCGGCTCGGTCTCGACCTCGAGGTCGAAGTCCACGATCACCAGGGAGACGTCCCCGGCCACCCACGCGCTGCGGACGGTCGACTTCAGATGCGGTTTCTTGGCGATGAAATCGACGATGAACTGCTTGCGCTCCTCACCGCGCAGCGGCCCGCCGGACAGGTTCGAGATCGCGTCCTCGCGGTAGAGCCGGTTGAAGATGTTGCCGTCACCGGAGTTGAACGCTCGCATGAACACTTCGTTCTGGATCTCCGGGTCGGCCGTGAGATCCGGATTCTCGAGATCGATTTCGAGATTAGCGGTCATAACCCAACTTCCCTGCTTTCTGGATATCCAGGTGTGTGCCGGATCAATGCTATCCGGGCGGCACTCATTCCCGGGTAATCGCCGGTGAGAAGACCATTCGATGACTGGCGGATTCGGTGCCTGAGTACCGTGGGAATAAATATTCTTTCGCGGAAAGAAAGGCATGTCCATCGTGACGACGCAACGTTCTGAGGGGCTGTCGCGGCGGGGTCTGCTGACCGCCGCGGGGGTCGCCGCCGTGGGCCTCGGTGCCCTCCCTGGGCAGGGGCTGGCCGAGGAGGTGGCCGCCTACGACGCGATCGTGATCGGCGGCGGTTTCGCCGGTGCCACCGCGGCCAAGGAGCTGCGGGCCAGGGGACGGCGTCCGCTGATCCTCGAGGCAAGGGACCGGGTCGGCGGCCGGACCTGGACGGATACCTTCCTCGGCAAGAAGGTCGAGCGCGGCGGGACCTGGGTGCACTGGAGCCAGCCGCATGTGTGGGCCGAGATGATGCGCTACGGCCTGCCGATCGTCGAAGATCCCGGCCCGGATCGCGTGATCCTCTCCACCGACGGCGGGCCGCGCTCGTTCCCGCCTGCCGAGGCGTTCGGCCGGATCGGTGAACTGCTCGGCCGCGTTTTCGAAGGTGCCCCGGCGCTTTTCGACCGGCCCTTCGACCCGCTGTTCCGTGACGCCGACGTGCGCGCGATCGACGGGCTCTCCCTGCGCGGGCGGCTCGACCAGCTTCGGCTGCCACCGCAGGACGAAGGCTGGATCAACGGCTTCACCGCGTCCTACGCGGGCGGGACCAACGCCCGCGGTGCCTACACCCAGATGGCCAAATGGTGGGCGCTCGCCGGTGGCACGAACAGCGCCTGGGGCAACGCGACCGGGCGCTACCGCGTCGAACCCGGCACCGGCGCGCTGCTTCAGGCGATCCTCGCCGACTCGGGTGCCCAGGTGCGGCTGCGGACCCCGGTGGCCTCCGTCGCCGACAACGGCAAGCAGGTCGTGGTCACCACGCGGTCGGGGGAGCGGTTCACCGCGCCGATCGCGGTGGTCGCCGTACCGGTCAACGTGTGGAAGAAGATCGCGTTCACCCCGGCGCTGCCCGCGGCCCACGCCGCCGCCACCCAAGAGGGCATCGGCGTGCCCAACGGGACGAAGATCTGGCTGCACATCCGCGGTGACATCGGCCGGGTCTACGCCCAGCCGGCCGAGGGCAACCCGATCGGCAGCCTGATTCCCTTCGCTCAGCTGGACGACGGCCAGCTTTTCGTCGCGTTCAGCTTCCACGACACCTTCGACGGAACCGACCTGCGTCAGGTCCAGGACGCCGTCCGGGCGCTGGAACCGAAGGCGGACGTCGTCGCGATCAAGGCCCAGAACTGGGCGAAGGACGAGTTCTCGCTGGGTGCGGCCGCCTATCTGCAACCAGGTCAGCTCACGCGCCTGCACGAGGCGCTGCAACGGCCCTCCGGTCGTGTCGCCTTCGCCACCGCCGACATCGCGCGGGGATGGAACGGCTACATCGACGGAGCCATCGAGTCGGGTGTGCGCGCGGCTCGAAGCCTGGGCTGAGCCCCGGTAGCTCCACCAGTCACAAGTATGGCGCGTGCTAAGTACATGAAGGTCCCCTTCCTTGCGCCTAGCGCAGGGTCCCGGCAAAGTCGAGATCTTGCAGGTCAGGCGGCTATTCGCCGCCTGCGTGAGGCTGACGATGAAGGAATTGGGACGTTGAGTGTCCCAATTCCTTCATCGTCAGCGGTCACACCGGTTGCGGAGCCCCCTTGAGCGGGGAGGATTCCGGACGTTCAACGTCCGGAATCCTCCCCGCTCGACCCTTGCGGGCACCAGCGATGTCAAGCCCGGATTACCAAGAGCAGCGCTGACCAGCAGCTCTGCGACTTTGCCGGGACCCTGCGCCTAGCGCAAGGAAGGGGCCCATCATGTACTTCAGACGACCAGGGCACCGGTACTGAGAGAGTCAGTGCGGCTGAGCGACAAAAAGTCCCTCGTGAGCGCCGTTGCTCACGAGGGACTTTTCTGTCGGTGCGGTGGGTCAGAGCAGGTAGGTGTTCGGGTCCAGTCCCAGCTCCACCCGGCCGTGCACCTCCAGGTTCGAGTTCGGCGTCATCATGCCGTGCAGCGCCAGGCCCTCGATGTCCCGGAAGAAGCGCTGGAACGGGGAGTTCCGCATGATTGCCGAGCCGCTGCTGACACTTTGCAGCTCCTCGACGGCCTCCTTGGCCAGCTGGATGGCGTAGCCGCACTGGCCGCGACCGGTCGCCTTTTCCCCGGCGGTCGGCTGTTCACCCGCGTCGGCACGCTGCTGGAGGAGGGTGATCCACCGTGCCACCAGCGACTCCGCCGCCGCGATCTTGTTGGCCGCCAAGGAAACCTTGAGCTGCGTCAGCGGGTGCTCGCTCTGGTCCTCCCACGGCGTGTAGGCGATGGGCTTGCCGCCGACCTTGGACACGAACAGCTCGTACGCCGCCCGCGCCATGCCCACGTAGGAAGCCACCGACTCCGTCATCACGAACCCGATCAGGCCGTAGTTCCGGCCGTTCGCGCCGGTGTTCGACCGGTCGCCGGTGAGGCCGAAGAGCGCGTCGCCAGCGTCGATGACCCGGTGCGCGGGCACGAACACGTCGTTGGCCGTCGTGGACGAGCTGCCCGTCGCGGCGGCCGCGCTGACGTGCCAGTCGTCCGCGATGGACAGCTCCGACATCGGCACGATCACGTACAGTTCCCGGTGCTCGCCGTCGGGCTCCTCAAGGGTCACCCCCAGGAGATCCCAGTGTGCGCCGCGACAGCCGGAGTTGAAGCGCCAAGTGCCGTTGAGGTTGTAACCGCCCTCGGTCCGTTCGACCGTGCCGGTCGGTGCGAAACCGCCGGAGACCCGCACCGACGGATTGGCGAAGATCTCCTCTTGGGCCTTGTCCGGGTACTGCGTGGCCAGCCAGGCGGTGGACACCCACGCCATCGACACCCAGCCGGTCGAACCGCAGCCGCGGGCGATCTCGGCGAGGATCTCGAACTGGTCGGCCAGCGGCAGGTCCAGCCCGCCGAACCGGCGAGGCGTCGCGATCTGGAAAACGCCCGCCTTGTCCAGCAGGTCGACGTTCTCGTCCGGGATCCAGCGCGCGTCCTCGGCCTTGTGGCCGTTCTCCCGGAGCCGGGGCACGATGTCGCGGACCGCCTTGAGCACGGCGGCGGCGTCCTGGTCGTTCGTCATGGTTCCGTTCCCTCCTTTCGTTTCTTCGGCCGGGTCAGTGGTTTTCGCTCTCCGGGTCGTCCACCGCGTACCGCCACTTGCTGTCCTCGCCCCGGCGCAGCACGTCGAGACCGAGGCCCTCGAAGTGCTCGGTCTCGCCGTTCTCACCGGGCAGGTCCACGGTCCACTCGGTGACCAGCAGGGTGGCGTCACCCGCCTCGTAGATGTGTTTCGCGGTGGCGGTCATGGCCGGCCGCTTGCCGATGAACTCCACGAGGTGCGCTCGCAGGGCCTGGCCGGACAGCGGTTGGCCGTCACGCACGGCGATGGCGTCTTCGGTGTAGAACCGGGCCACCGCGTCCACGTCGCCGGCGTTGACGGCGCGGACGTAGTGTTCGGTCGCCTTTGCGGCATCGTCGACGAGTTCGAAGTCGAGCGCTCTGGTCATGATTGAAGAGACCCGCTTTCTGTGATTTTTGGATTTCCGCGTCTTCGGCGAAACTAGCCGAACCGGCGGCATCGACCGTTCATCGTCAAGTAATCGGCCGAGCGAGAACCGCGGATTACCGCGTGCTCGGTAACGTCCGATGTCGGCCGCCGGTGTGGCGCGAATGTGACCCCGGGAATTCGAGGAAAGGCAATCGTGCGCGATGACCAGTGTCGTTGACGAACTTGACGAGTCCGGCGAGTACATTGCCGTCATCGGTGTTTCCTGCCGCTTGCCGGGGGCGGCGTCTCCCGCCGAGTTCTGGCGGTTGCTGCGCACGGGTACGAGCGCGATCGGTGAGGTGCCGTCCGGTCGCTGGCCCGCCACGGCGACGCCGAGCGCCCGGTTCGGTGGATTCCTCGACGCCGTAGGGGATTTCGACGCAGGGTTCTTCGGTATCTCGCCGCGCGAGACGGTCACCATGGACCCGCAGCAGCGGCTCGTGCTGGAGCTGGCGTGGGAGGCGCTCGAAGACGCCCGGATCGTCCCGGACACGCTCGCGGGCAGCAAGACCTCGGTGTACGTCGGCACCTTGCGTGACGACTACACGGCTTTGCTGCACCAGCATGGCCACCAGGCCATCACCCAGCACACGATCACCGGCGTGAACCGGGGCGTGATCGCCAACCGCCTGTCGTACGCGCTCGATCTTCGCGGCCCCAGCCTCACCGTGGACACGGCACAGTCGTCCTCGCTCGTGGCCGTGCACCTGGCGTGTGAGAGCCTTCGCGCCGGCGAGTCCGCGACCGCGATCGTCGCCGGGGTGAACCTCAACCTCGTCGCGGAAAGCGCGGTCACCGCGGAACGGTTCGGCGGGTTGTCCCCGGACGGCCGGTGCTTCACCTTCGACGCCCGCGCCAACGGTTTCGTGCGTGGCGAGGGCGCCGGGGTCGTCGTGCTCAAACCGCTGCGGCGGGCCGTCGAGGACGGCGACCGCGTGCACGCGGTGATCCGGGGTACGGCGGTGAACAACGACGGCGCCACGACCGGGCTGACCGTTCCCGGGCAGGAGACGCAGGAGGAGGTCCTGCGTGCCGCTTACGAGCGGGCGGCCGTCGACCCCGGTGCCGTGCAGTACGTCGAATTGCACGGCACGGGGACGCCGGTGGGCGATCCGATCGAGGCCGCCGCGCTCGGCTCCGTACTCGGATCCGTCCGGACGGGCGAGGACCGGCTGCGGGTCGGCTCGGTCAAGACCAACGTCGGTCACCTCGAAGGCGCGGCGGGTATTACCGGGCTGCTCAAGGTGATCCTGAGCCTGCGCCACCGGGAATTGCCGCCCAGCTTGAACTTCGAGACACCGAACCCGTCGATTCCGCTGGACGAACTGAATCTGTCCGTGCAGACCGAGTCCACCGCCTGGCCACATCAGGACCGGGCACTGGTCGCCGGGGTGAGTTCGTTCGGGATCGGCGGTACGAACTGCCACATCGTGCTGTCGGAACCGCCCGCGGTGCCCGCCTCGCGACCGAGCGACGCCGCCGAGGCGAAGCCGCTGGTCCTCACCGGGCGCACGGAACCCGCGTTGCGCGCGCAGGCCGCGCGGCTGCGCGAACTCCTCGGCACGGACGTCGACCTCGCCGACGTCGGCTGGTCCCTGCTCACGGCCAGGGCCCGGTTCGAGCACCGAGCGGTCGTTCTCGGCGACGATCGGGACGGTCTGCTGGCGGGCCTGGAGTCTCTGGCGAACGGTCTGCCTTCGCGCACCGCAGTGTCCAATGTGGTCACTCCCGGCGGGCTGGCGTTCTTGTTCACTGGTCAGGGTTCTCAGCGGGCCGGTATGGGTCTTGAGTTGTACGAGGCTTTCCCGGTGTTCGCGCGTGCTTTTGATGAGTTGTGTGACGACTCCCTGCGGGAGGTGATCGAGGCCGGCGTGGATCTTGATCAGACCGGGTGGGCTCAGCCAGCGTTGTTCGCGGTCGAGGTCGCGTTGTTCCGGCTGCTGGAATCGTGGGGTGTCCGGCCTGATTTTGTTGCCGGGCATTCGATCGGTGAGATCGCGGCGGCTCACGTGGCCGGTGTCCTGTCACTCGAGGACGCGCTGACCTTGGTTCGTGCCCGTGGCCGGTTGATGCAGCAGTTGCCTTCCGGCGGTGCGATGGTGGCGATCCAGGCCAGGGAAGAAGATGTGCTGCCGCTCCTGGTCGACGGCGTCGGGATCGCGGCGGTGAACAGTCCGGATTCGGTGGTGATCTCCGGTGTCGAGGACAAGGTTCTGGAGATCGCGGCGGGGTTCGCGAAGACGAAGCGGTTGTCGGTGAGTCATGCGTTCCACTCACCGTTGATGGAGCCGATGCTCGATGAGTTCCGGGCGGTGGTCGAGGGTCTGGAGTTCAGGTCCCCGGCCATTTCCGCGGTGTCTTCGGTGACCGGCCAGGTGGTGTCCGGCGAGTGGAGCTCGCCGGAGTACTGGGTGCGGCAGGTCCGGGAACCCGTGCGATTCCTGGACGCCGCACAGAGCCTGTCCGCCGCGGGTGCCACGACCTTCGTCGAAATCGGACCGGACTCCGTGCTGTCGTCGATGGTCGACGGTGCCGTGCCCGTCCTGCGCGCCGACCTGCCGGAGCGCCAGACGGTCCTGGCCCTGCTGGCCTTCGTGTTCGCGCGCGGGTTCGACGTCGACTGGAAGATCGCCTACGCGGACACCCCGGCGAACGTGGTCGACCTGCCCACCTACGCCTTCCAGCGACAGCGGTACTGGGTCGGTGACAAGACCAGGACCACGGCGAAGGTCGAACGTGACCACTCGGTGGTGGACACGGTCCGCAACCACGTCGCCGCGATCCTGGACCATCCGCCCGGCACCGCTCTGGAACAGCACAAACCCTTCCGTGACCTCGGCTTCGACTCCCTGCTGGCCGTCGAACTGCGCAACGGGCTCGCCACGGCGACCGGGCTCGCCCTGCCCTCGGGCCTGCTCTTCGACTACCCGACGCCAGCCGCGCTCATCGCGTACCTCCAGCAGAACCTCGGCGACACCGAGATCGACACCGAGATCGAAGCCGAGACGGAGACGTTCACCCCGGCCGCACCGGAAGAGCCGATCGCGATCGTGGGGATGGCGTGCCGGTATCCCGGCGGTATCGCCTCGCCCGAGGATCTGTGGCGGCTGGTCGCCGACGCGGGCGACGCCATCACGGACTTCCCGGACGACCGCGGCTGGGGCGGGAGCAAGCTCGACCCCGGCACCGTCCGGCTGGGTGGTTTCCTGCGGGACGTCGGGGATTTCGACGCCGGCTTCTTCCGTATCTCGCCGCGTGAAGCGCAGGCCATGGACCCCCAGCAACGTCTGCTGCTGGAGTCCGCCTGGGAGGCCTTGGAGCGTGCCGGGATCACCGCTGACGGCCTGCGGGGCAGTGACACCGGTGTCTTCGTCGGTGCCACGGCGCAGGACTACGGCCACCGGATGCACGATGCCCCCGAGAGCGTCGGCGGGCACATCCTCACCGGCGTGACCAGCAGCGTGATGTCCGGCCGGATCGCATACCAGTTCGGCTTCACCGGCCCGGCGATCACCGTCGACACCGCTTGCTCCTCGTCGCTCGTCGCCCTGCACCTGGCCGTGCGGTCGCTCCGCACCGGCGAATCGTCACTGGCACTGGCCGGTGGCGTGACGGCGATGCCGACCCCTGGCATGTTCGTGGAGTTCTCGCGCCAGCGCGGGCTGGCGCCGGACGGCCGAGCCAAGCCGTTCGCCGCCGCCGCGGACGGCACCGCCTGGGCCGAAGGCGTCGGACTGCTCGTGCTGGAACGGTTGTCCGACGCGCGGCGCAACGGCCATCAGGTGCTCGCGGTGGTCCGCGGTTCGGCCATCAACCAGGACGGCGCCAGCAACGGCCTCTCCGCGCCGAACGGCCCGTCGCAGGAACGCGTGATCCGCCGTGCACTGGCCGACGCCGGTCTCGCACCGTCCGAAGTGGACGCCGTGGAGGCGCACGGCACCGGAACGACGCTCGGTGACCCGATCGAGGCGAACGCCCTGATCGCGACCTACGGCAAGCGGCGGGAACGGCCGCTCTGGCTGGGCTCCTTCAAATCGAACATCGGGCACGCGCAGGCGGCCGCGGGAGTCGGCGGCGTGATCAAGATGGTGGAGGCGATGCGGCACGGCGTGCTGCCCAAGAGCCTGCACGTCGACGAGCCGACGTCTCACGTCGATTGGACGGCGGGAGCGGTCTCGCTGCTCACCGACCACCGGCCGTGGCCCGACGAGGAACATCCTCGCCGCGCGGGGGTGTCCTCCTTCGGCATCAGCGGGACGAACGCCCACGTGATCATCGAGCAGGCGCCGGTCGCCGAGGAACCCGCTGAAGCCGGTGTGCCCGAGGCGGTTCCGCTGATCCTGTCGGCGCACAGCGCGCCTGCGCTGCGGGCACAGGCGGAACAGCTGCGCACCCTGCTCGCCGGAGAGACACCGACGGCGGACATCGCGTGGTCTTTGGCGCGGGGCCGGTCGGCGCTCGAGCATCGGGCGGTCATCGTCGGCGATGACCGGGCTGACCTGCTCGAAGGGTTGAGCGCGGTGGCCGGTGGTGAGGCGCGTGAGGGCGTGGTGACCGGGTTGGCGCCCGGTGACCGCGGTGACGTCGTGTTCCTGTTCCCCGGCCAGGGATCGCAATGGGCCGGGATGGCGACGCGGCTGCTCGCCTCGTCCCCGGTGTTCGCCACCCGGATCCGGGAATGCGAAACGGCGCTGGCCGAGTACGTCGACTGGTCGTTGACCGACGTGCTGCTCGGCGAGGACGGCGCGCCTTCGCTGGAGCGGGTCGACGTGGTCCAGCCGGTCCTGTTCGCCGTCATGGTCTCGCTGGCCGAGGTGTGGCGGTCCTACGGCGTCGAGCCGGGCGCGGTGGTCGGGCATTCGCAAGGAGAGATCGCGGCCGCCTGCGTGGCGGGCGCCTTGAGCCTCCAGGACGCCGCCAAGGTGGTCGCCCTGCGTTCACAGGCCATCACCGCGATCGCCGGACTCGGCGGGATGACCTCCCTCGCGCTGCCCGCGGACGACGTCGAGCGACGGATCACCCGGTGGGACGGCAGGATCTCGATCGCGGCCGTGAACGGGCCGTCCGCGACTGTCGTGTCCGGTGACATCGAGGCGCTGGACGAACTGTTCGCCGAATGTGTCGCCGACGGTGTGCGGTCGCGGCGGATCCCGGTGGACTACGCGTCGCATTCCGCGCACGTCGAGCGGATCGAGGGCGAGATCCTGCGGGTGCTCGGTGGGATCCGGCCCGAGCCGTCCCGGGTACCGTTCTTCTCGACCGTGACCGGCGAATGGCTCGACACCACGGAGATGGACGCGGGCTACTGGTACCGCAACCTGCGTCACACGGTGCGGTTCGCGCCCGCGATCAGCCGTCTCGCCGAGCTGGGCTTCGGGTATTTCGTGGAGTGCAGCGCGCATCCGCTGCTGACCATGGGGGTGCAAGACCTCCTCGACGGCACCGGTGCTGTGGTGACGGGTTCGCTGCGCCGCGATCACGGCGGTCTCGACCGGATGCTCGCGTCGATCGCCGAGGTGTACGTCGTCGGCCGGGACGTCGACTGGTCGCTGCCGAGGGGCCGGTGGGCGGACCTGCCGACGTATCCGTTCCAGCGGGAGACGTTCTGGCTCACACCCGGCAACGGCACCGGTGACGTCAGTGGGCTGGGCGTACGCGCGACTGGGCATCCCTTGCTGGGTGCCGCCGTCGACGTTGGCGACGCCGGACAGCTCGTCCTCACCGGCAGGCTGGCGCGCGATGCCCAGCCGTGGCTGGCCGACCACGCGGTGCTGGGCTCGGTCCTCTTCCCCGGCACGGGTTTCGTCGAGCTGGCGGCGCAGGCGGGTGCGGCGGCGGGCTGCGAACGCATCGACGAACTGACCGTCACGGCGCCGCTCATCCTCCCCGAACACGGAGCCGTGCTGATCCAGGTCGTGGTCGGCGAGGGCGACCCGTCGGGGCGCCGGTCGCTGGACGTGTACTCACGCCAGGAAGACGCCGAGGACTGGACCAGGCATGCCACCGGCGCGCTGTCCGCGGAGGTCGTCGGCGTCACGGACGAACTCACCCAGTGGCCGCCCGCCGCGACCGAGGTCGGGATCGACGGCGTCTACGACCGGTTGCTGGACCAAGGTTATGTGTACGGGCCGGTGTTCCTTGGCCTGCGCAAGGTGTGGCGCGCCGAGGGCGAGATCTTCGCGGAGGTGTCGACGGACGAGGACACCGAGGCGTTCGTACTGCATCCCGCGCTGCTCGACGCCGCGCTGCACGCGTTGCTCCCCGGTGTCGTCGACGACGACGATCGGCTGGTCCTGCCGTTCTCTTGGTCCGGGATCCGGATTCTGGCTTCGGGCGCTTCCACGTTGCGGGTCCGGTTCACCCTCACCGGTGACGACACCGCGAAGGTCGTCGTGGCCGACGAAACCGGTGCGCTGGTCGCGGTCGCGGACTCGCTGGTCATGCGTCCCGTGGCCCGGGAAGCGTTGCGCGAGAACATCAGCGGCACGCTGTACGGGATCGACTGGCACGGCGTGGCGATTCGCGGCACGGCCCCGGCCGACGTGGTCGTCACCGAGGCCCCGACCGGACCGGCCGCCGACGTGACGAAACGGATGCTCGAAGTACTGCGGGAGTCCTTGTCCGGCACCGATCGACTGGCCGTGGTGACGCGGGGAGCGATCGCCGTCGGCGACGAGGACGTCGCGGATCTCGGCCAGGCGGCGGTATGGGGCCTGGTGCGCACCGCCCAGACCGAGAACCCCGGCCGGTTCCTCCTGATCGACGCGCCCGGGGACGTGGCCGACGAGACACTGGCCGGCGCGCTGGCCAGTGGGGAGCCGCAGGTCGCACTCCGGGACGGGCAGGCCTTCGTGCCCCGCCTCGCCCGTCGTTTCCCCGAAGCGACGTCCACTGTGGACTGGGGCAGCGGACAGGTGCTCGTCACGGGCGGTACCGGCGCGCTGGGCGCGTTGCTCGCCCGGCATTTGGTGCGACAGCACGGCGTACGGGACCTGTTGCTCGTCAGCCGTCAAGGTCCGGACGCCCCCGGGGCCGCGGAACTGCGCGAGGAACTCGGTGCCGAGATCGTCGCGTGTGACGTGGCCGATCGGGACGCGCTGGCGGCGCTGCTGGCCGAACACCCGGTGAGCGCCGTGATCCACACCGCCGGTGTGCTGGACGACGGCGTGATCGAATCGCTGACCTCCGAGCAGGTGGACCGGGTGCTGCGGCCGAAGGTCGACGCCGCCTGGAACCTGCACGAACTCACCGACAACCTGAAGGCGTTCGTGCTGTATTCGTCGGTGACGGGCATTCTCGGCGCGGCCGGTCAGGGCAACTACGCCGCGGCGAACACGTACCTGGACGCGCTCGCGCACCACCGCCACGCACAGGGCCTGCCCGCGACCTCGCTCGCGTGGGGCCTGTGGGAACAGACCAGCGGGATGACCGGCCGGATGGCCGACGTCGATGTCCGGCGCATGGCGCGTACCGGTCTGCTCCCGCTGACCACCGACGCCGCCATGGAGGCGTTCGACCTGGCGGTGTCCGCGGGCGACCCGGTCTTCGCGGTGACCACTGTGGACACGGTGACACTCCGCGCCAGGGCCGACGACGTGCCCGCCATGCTCAGCGGTTTGGTCAAACGCCCGCAGCGGCGGGCGAAGGCGGCCGCGGCCTCTCCGCTGGCCGAGCTGGCTGGGCTGGCCCCGGAAGAGCGCGAAGAGGCTCTGGTCGGGCTGCTCCGGGAGCAGGTCGCGGACGTGCTGGGCCATGCCGACGCGGAGGGGATCGACGCGCGGCGGGCGTTCCAGGAGCTGGGGCTCGATTCCCTGACCGCCGTCGAACTGCGCAACCGGGTGGCGTCGGTGACTGGACTGCGGCTGCCGACCACGCTGGTGTTCGACCACCCGTCACCGGTCGCCTTGGCCGCGTACCTCTCGGACCGGCTGACCGGTGGGACGCAACGACAGGACGTCGTCGCGACCGTGTCGGCCGACGACCCCATCGCGATCGTGGCGATGGCCTGCCGTTACCCCGGCGGCGTCCGCTCGCCCGAAGACCTCTGGCGGATCGTCGCGGACGGCAGTGACGTGGTGTCCGGGTTCCCGGAGGACCGAGGCTGGGACCTGGCCGGGCTCTACGATCCGGATCCGGACCAGGTCGGCAAGTCCTACACCCGCTCGGGCGGATTCCTGACGGGGGCGGGCGACTTCGATCCCGGTTTCTTCGGGATGTCCCCGCGTGAGGCACTGGCCGCCGACCCGCAGCAGCGGCTGTTGCTCGAAACCGCGTGGGAGGCCATCGAACGGGCCGGACTGGACCCGAATTCCCTGCGGGGCAGCCGGACCGGGGTGTTCACCGGGGTGATGTACAACGACTACGGCTCACGGCCACACCTGCCACCGGAGGAGTTCGAAGGCTATTTGTTCAACGGCAGTGCGGGAAGTGTCGCATCGGGGCGCGTCGCCTACACGTTCGGCTTGGAAGGGCCGGCGGTGACGGTGGATACGGCGTGTTCGTCGTCGCTGGTGGCGTTGCATTTGGCCGCGAATGCCTTGCGGCAGGGTGAATGCGATATGGCGTTGGCGGGTGGCGTGACCGTCATGTCGACCCCGGCGACGTTCGTGGAGTTCTCGCGGCAGCGTGCGCTGTCCTCGGACGGGCGATGCAAATCGTTCTCGGCCGCGGCGGACGGCGCGGGGTGGGCCGAGGGTGTCGGGCTGCTGCTGGTCGAACGCCTTTCGGACGCGCGGCGCAACGGTCATCGGGTTTTGGCCGTGGTGCGGGGTTCGGCGGTGAATCAGGACGGCGCTTCGAATGGACTCACGGCGCCGAACGGTCCGTCGCAGGAGCGGGTGATCCGGCAGGCTTTGGCGAACGCGAAGCTCGAAGCGTCCGATGTGGACGTTGTCGAGGCGCACGGTACTGGGACGACGCTGGGCGACCCGATCGAGGCGCAGGCCCTGATGGCGACCTATGGCCAGGGCCGTGAGCGGCCGTTGTGGTTGGGGTCGCTGAAGTCGAACATCGGTCATGCGCAGGCCGCAGCGGGTGTCGGTGGTGTGATCAAGATGGTGGAAGCGATGCGGCACGGTGTCCTGCCCAAGACTTTGCACGCGGACGCGCCGAGTCCGCATGTGGAGTGGGACGCGGGCGCGGTGTCGTTGCTGACCGAGGCGCAGCCTTGGCCGGGCCCCGAGCGTCGTGCCGGGGTGTCGTCGTTCGGGATCAGCGGCACGAACGCTCACGTGATCATCGAACAGGGCGAGCCCGCCGACGCCGTCGAGCGTGCGGAACTGCCCGCTGTTCCGCTGGTGCTGTCCGCGAAGTCGCCGGAAGCCCTGGCGGAGCAAGCCCGGAACCTGACCGGCTTCCTGACCAGTGAAGACGACGTCGACCTGGCGGACGTGGCGTACTCACTCGCCACGGGCAAGGTGGCGTTCGAGTATCGCGCGGCCGTTGTCGGCACGAACCGCGAAGACCTGCTCGCGGCACTGGACCCGGTCACGATGACGCAGGTCCGGGGCGGCCGGGTCGGATTCTTGTTCACCGGCCAGGGATCTCAGCGAGTCGGCATGGGCCTCGAGTTGTATGAGGCTTTCCCGGTGTTCGCGCGTGCTTTTGACGAGGTGTGTGACGACTCCCTGCGGGAGGTGATCGAGGCCGGCGTGGATCTTGATCAGACCGGGTGGGCTCAGCCAGCGTTGTTCGCGGTCGAGGTCGCGTTGTTCCGGCTGCTGGAATCGTGGGGTGTCCGGCCTGATTTCGTGGCTGGGCATTCGATCGGTGAGATCGCGGCGGCTCATGTGGCGGGTGTGTTCTCACTGGATGATGCGCTGACGTTGGTTCGTGCGCGTGGCCGGTTGATGCAGCAGTTGCCGAGGGGTGGCGCGATGGTCGCGATCCAGGCGGGCGAGGCGGAGATCCAGCCCCTGCTGGTCGACGGGGTCGGGATCGCGGCGGTGAACGGCCCGGATTCCGTCGTCATCTCCGGTGTCGAAGACAAGGTGCTGGAGATCGCCGCGAGATTCACTAAGACGAAGCGGTTGTCGGTGAGCCACGCGTTCCACTCGCCGTGGATGGACGGGATGCTCGACCAGTTCGACGCGGTCGTCCGGGCGCTCGACTTCCATCCGCCGCGGATCCCGCTCGTGTCGACGGTCACCGGGCGGCCCGCGCACGCGGACGTCCTCGGCGACCCGGAGTACTGGGTGCGGCAGGTGCGCGAACCCGTGCGGTTCGCCGAATCGGTGCGCACGCTGTCCGAACTGGGTGTACGGACCTTCGTGGAACTCGGCCCGGACGGCGTTCTCTCGGCCATGGCCAGGGACGTGCTCGACACCGGTCCGGCCCCGGACGACCACGCGGTGACCGCGGTGCTGCGCCGAGACCGGCCGGAAGCGCGGACCGTGGTCACCGCGCTGGCGGCACTCCACGTCCACGGCGTGCACGTGGACTGGCAGGCGTTCTTCGCCGGTACCGGCGCCCGTCAGGTGGACTTGCCGACCTATGCCTTCCAGCGCAACAAGTTCTGGTTGCAGCCGGTGCGCGGCACGGGCGACATGGCTTCGGTCGGGCTGAGCGCGGCCGGGCATCCGCTGCTCGGCGCGGCGATCACGGTCGCGGGCTCCGGTGAGGTGCTGTTCACCGGCAGGCTGGACACGCAGACCCAGCCGTGGATGGACGACCACGCGATGTCGGGTTCGGTGCTGCTGCCGGGTTCGGCGTTCGTGGACATCGCCGCCAGGGCGGGCGAACTGACCGGATGCGGGCGGATCGAGGAGCTGACGGTGGTCGCTCCTCTGGTGGTGCAGCCCGAGGGCGGGGTCCAGTTGCAGGTGGTCGTGGCCCCGGACCGGTCGTTCGCCGTCTACTCGCGCCGTGTCGAGGACCACGACTGGGACAAGCACGTCGAAGGAAGGCTCACCGACGAAACCGTCACGGCCGGGGGGCTGCACGCGTGGCCACCTCCCGGAGTGTCCGAAGTGGACGCGAGCACGTTCTACGACGACCTCGCGGACCGCGGCTACGGATACGGCCCGGCCTTCCAGGGCGTGCGCCGGGTCTGGCGGGGTGACGGCGAGATCTACGCCGAACTGCGGCTGCCCGACGAGGCGATGGCGGCAGGCTTCGGTGTCCACCCCGTCCTGCTCGACGCCGCGTTGCACCCGTTGCTGCTGCCCGGGGCGCTGGCCACCGACGGTCAGGTGAAGCTGCCGTTCTCGTGGTCCGGCGTGCAGGTGATCGCCTCCGGCGCCACGACACTCCGTGTGCGCCTGACCCTCACCGGCCCGGACTCGGCGTCGGTCCTGCTCACCGACGACCTGGGTTCCCCGGTGGCGTCGGTGGAGTCACTGATCCTGCGGCCGGTCCTGCGGGACGCCTCCGACGTTCTGTTCGAGACACGCTGGGAGACCGTCGAAGTACCGCCCGGTGCCCAGTCCGAGGCTGACCTCTTCTTCGCGCCGGACGGGATGCCGGGCGAGGTCGTCAAGCACGTGCTCACCGCGTTGCAGGGGCATTTGGAGGGCGACCGGTCGGCACCTCTGGCCGTGGTGACCAGGGGAGCGGTCGCGGTCGGCACGGAGGACGTGGACGTGACCCACGCCGGCGTGTGGGGGCTGGTGCGGTCCGCGCAGACCGAGAACCCCGGCCGCTTCCTCTTGCTGGACATCGACGGCGAGGTGCCTGCCGGGGTGATCGACGGACTTCTTTCGGCGGGCGAGACCCAAGCGGCCGTCCGCGACGACGAGGTGTTCGTGCCGCGGCTGGTCAGGAGGTCCGGATCGGCCGACGCGACACCGGACTGGAGCCGGGGCCGCGTGCTCGTCACGGGAGGCACCGGCGAGCTGGGTGCCGTCGTCGCCCGGCACCTGGTGGAGGAACACGGGGTCCGCGAGCTGCTGCTGGTGAGCCGTCGCGGGATGGCCGCGCCCGGCGCCACCGAGCTGCGGGACGAGCTGGGGGCGGAGATCGTGGCCTGCGACGTGGCCGATCCGGCCGCCTTGGCCGCGCTGCTGGACGAGTATCCGGTGACCGCGGTCGTCCACACGGCGGGTGTCCTCGAAGACGGCCTGATCCCCGATCTCACCACCGAAGCCGTCGACACCGTGCTGCGGCCGAAGGTCGACGCCGCGTGGAATCTGCACACCTACACGGCCGGGATGGAACTGGACGCGTTCGTGCTGTACTCGTCGATCGCCGGGGTGCTGGGCACCGCCGGACAGGGCAACTACGCCGCCGCCAACACCTTCCTCGACGCGCTGGCCCAGCACCGCCGCGCCGAAGGATTGCCCGCCACCTCGCTCGCCTGGGGCCTGTGGGAAAGCGCGGGCGGGATGACCGGTGAACTGTCCGAAGTGGACGTCAAACGGCTCGCCAGGTCCGGACTGCGGCCCTTGCCGGTGGTCAAGGCGATGACGGCGTTCGACGCCGCCGTGTCTTCGGAGGCCGCGGTGACCACCGTGGCATCGATCGACGTGGCCGCACTGCGCGACCGCGACGACGTCCCCCACGCGCTGCGCGGGTTGCTGCCCGCGACGCGCAAGGTCAAGAACACCGAGAACGGGCAGCAGTTGGGGGCGACGCTCGCCGCCTTGCCCGCCGCCGAGCGTGAGGAAGCGCTGGTGGACCTGGTGCGCAAGCAGGTCGCGGCCGCCTTGGGCCATCCCGATCGGGACGCCATCGAGCCGCACCAGACGTTCCAGGAGCTGGGTTCCGACTCGCTGACCGCGGTCGAGGTCCGCAACCGGCTGGCGGCGCTGACCGGACTGCGGCTGACGACGACCGTCCTGTTCGACCACCCGTCCCCGGCCGCACTCGCCGCGCATCTGAGCGGACTGCTCACCACCGAAGAAACGCCGGTCCCGCTCCTGGTGGAACTCGACCGGCTGAAGACGGCGATCCGGTCGATGGCGACCGACGGCACCTTGCCGGACGACATCACCACCCGGTTGGAGGACCTGGTGGATCTCAGCAGGACGGCGGGCAAAGACGACGCCGGAGACGACTTGGACTCCGCGAGCGACGAGGACCTGTTCGCGCTCGTCGACAGGCTGGACTGAGGAGCTGACCGTACGTGTCCGACGAACAGAAACTCCGCGACTACCTCAAACGCGCCATCGCCGACGCGCAAGACGTCCGCAAACGGCTGCGCGAGGTCCAGGACAAGGCACGAGAGCCGATCGCGATCGTGGGCATGGCCTGCCGCTACCCCGGCGGGGTGGCCACACCCGAGGATCTCTGGCGGCTCGTCGCCGAGGAACGGGACGCCATCTCGCCGTTCCCCGCCGACCGGCAGTGGGACGTCGAACGGCTCTACGACCCGGATCCGGATCAGATCGGCAAGTCCTACACCCGGCACGGCGGGTTCCTCGACTCGGCGGACGGGTTCGACCCCGGTTTCTTCGGGATGTCTCCGCGTGAGGCGCTGGCCGCCGATCCGCAGCAGCGGCTGCTGCTGGAAGTCGCCTGGGAGGCCTTCGAACGGGCCGGTGTGGTCCCCGATTCGGTGCGGGGCAGCCGGACCGGGGTGTTCACGGGCGTGATGTACAACGACTACGGCTCGCGCCCGGATCTCCCGCCGGACGAGTTCGAGGGCTACTTGCTGAGTGGGAGCGCGGGCAGCATCGCGTCCGGCCGGCTTTCGTACACCTTTGGTCTCCAGGGCCCGGCGGTCACGGTGGACACGGCGTGTTCGTCGTCGCTGGTCGCCCTGCACCTGGCCGCGAACGCCCTGCGGCAGGGTGAATGCGACCTGGCGCTGGCCGGTGGCGCCACGGTGATGTCCACGCCGACCGGATTCGTCGAGTTCTCCCGGTTGCGTGGCCTCGCGCCGGACGGTCGCTGCAAGTCTTTCGCCGCGGGTGCCGACGGGACGGCGTGGGCTGAGGGTGTCGGTCTTCTGGTGTTGGAGCGATTGTCGGACGCGAAGCGCAACGGGCATCGGGTTTTGGCTGTGGTTCGGGGTTCGGCGGTGAATCAGGATGGCGCGTCGAACGGGCTTACCGCGCCGAACGGTCCGTCGCAGGAGCGGGTGATCCGGCAGGCACTGGGCAACGCGGGGCTTTCGGCGTCCGATGTGGACGTCGTCGAGGCGCACGGCACTGGCACCAGGCTGGGCGACCCGATCGAGGCCCAGGCCCTGATGGCGACCTATGGCCAGGATCGTGAGCGGCCGTTGTGGTTGGGGTCGCTGAAGTCGAACATCGGTCACGCGCAGGCCGCGGCCGGTGTCGGTGGTGTGATCAAGATGGTGCAGGCCATGCGGCACGGCGTCCTGCCCAAGTCCCTGCACATCGACCAGCCCAGCCCCGAAGTGGACTGGACCTCGGGTGCGGTGTCGCTGCTGACCGAGGCACAACCGTGGCCGGGATCCGAACGCCGGGCCGGGGTGTCGTCCTTCGGTTTCGGCGGCACGAACGCGCACGTGATCATCGAGGAGGGCGACCCGGTCGAGACCGGCGCCAGGCCCGGCACGGGTGTCGTTCCCCTGGTGCTGTCCGCGAAATCGGCGGACGCCGTGGCGGATCAGGCTCGGCGGTTGGCCGTGGCTCTTGCCGACGAGCGGCTCGATCCGGTCGATGTGGCGTACTCGCTGGCCGTCGGCCGGACGGCTTTCGAGCATCGCGCCGTCGTGGCCGGGACGGATCGCGAGGAGCTGCTGGCCGAGCTGGATTCGGTTGCGGTGAAGCAGGTTCGCGGCGGGCGGCTCGGGTTCCTGTTCACCGGCCAGGGTTCTCAGCGGGCCGGTATGGGTCTTGAGTTGTATGAGGCTTTTCCGGTGTTCGCTCGTGCTTTTGATGAGGTGTGTGATCGGCCGCTGCGTGAGGTGATCGCTTCTGGTGTGGATCTTGATCTGACTGGTTGGGCGCAGCCTGCGTTGTTCGCGTTAGAGGTGGCGTTGTATCGGCTCGTGGAGTCGTGGGGTGTCCGGCCTGATTTCGTTGCCGGGCATTCGATCGGTGAGGTCGCGGCGGCTCATGTGTCCGGTGTGTTCTCGCTGGAGGATGCGTTGACGCTGGTTCGTGCGCGTGGTCGTTTGATGCAGGAGTTGCCGTCGGGTGGGGCGATGGTGGCGATCCAGGCCCGTGAAGAGGATGTTCAGCTGGTCGACGGTGTGGGAATCGCGGCGGTGAATGGTCCTGACTCGGTGGTGATTTCGGGTGTCGAGGACAAGGTTCTGGGGATCGCGGCGGGGTTCGCGAAGACGAAGCGGTTGTCGGTGAGTCATGCGTTTCATTCGCCGTTGATGGAGCCGATGCTGGATGAGTTCCGTCAGGTGGTCGAGGGCCTGGAGTTCGGGTCGCCGGGTATCGCGGCGGTGTCCACTGTGTCCGGTCGTGTGGTGTCCGGCGAGTGGGGTACGGCTGAGTATTGGGTTCGGCAGGTCCGGGAACCCGTGCGGTTCATGGACGCCGTGCGGACGCTGTCGGCCGAAGGTGTTCGGACGTTCGTGGAGCTGGGGCCGGACGCCGTGCTGTCGGCGATGGTCGGCGACTTGGCCGACGACGTCGACGCGGTGCCGTTGCAGCGACGAGACCGGCCGGAGGCCAAGACGCTCGTGCGGGCGGTGGCCGGGTTGCCCGTCGTCGACTGGCCCGCGTTCTTCGAGGGCGGCGACGCCCGCGTGGTCGACCTGCCGACGTATCCCTTCCAGCGCGACAGGTACTGGCTCGCGCCGTCCGCCGGGACGCGGGACGCGGTGGGGCTGGGGCTCAACGCGGCCGGTCACCCCTTGCTCGGCGCGGCCGTGGAGGTCGCCGACGGCGAGACGACCGTCCTCACCGGACGGCTTTCCCTGGAATCCCAGCCGTGGCTGGCGGACCACGCGGTCCGCGGCACCGTTCTGGTACCGGGTGCGGCCTTCGTCGAGCTGGCTCTGAGCGCGGCCGAGTTCGCGGGGTACTCCCGGATAGACGAGCTCACCATCTCGGCACCGCTTCCGCTGCCGGAGCGCGAGTCGGTCCAGGTCCAGGTCGTCGTCGGCGCGGATGGCGCGTTCGCGCTCTACTCGCGGCGAGAGGACGAGTGGGTCCGGCATGCCGGTGGCCTGCTCGCCGAGGCGGCGGGCGACGGCTCCGGCCTGACAGCCTGGCCACCGCCGGACGCGACCGAACTGGACGTCGCGGATTTCTACGACGACCTGGCGGACCGCGGTTACGGCTACGGCCCGGCATTCCAAGGGCTGCGCCGGGTCTGGCGGGCGGGCACCGACGTCTTCGCCGAGGTCGCCCTGCCCGAAGCGGTCTCCACGGACTCGTTCCTGGTGCATCCGGCGTTGCTCGACGCCGCCCTGCACGGGGCGCTGGCAGGCGACGGCGAGCGCATGGTGCTGCCGTTCTCGTGGTCCGGTGTCGAAGTCCATTCGGCCGGTGCTTCGACCTGCCGGGTCAAGCTCACCCGGTCCGGCCAGGACACCCTGTCGGTGGTGCTGGCCGACGAGGCTGGCCTGCCCATCGCCACCGTGGAATCCCTGGTGCTGCGGGCACCGTCGGCAGGCGCGTTACCGGAAACCGATGGCCTGTACGGAATCGACTGGACCGCACTGACGCCCGGCTCCGGCGGGCACGGCGACTTCGAAATCATCCACGTTCCGGCGACCGGAACCTTCGTACCCGACGCGATGCGGGAAGCCACGCACCACGTGCTCGGCCTGTTGCGTGAGCGCACCGATCCCGCGCCGCTCGTCATCGTCACCAGGAACGCGCTCGCCGTCCGCGGCGAGGACGTGGACCCGGCACACGCGGGTGTCTGGGGGCTGGTGCGGTCCGCGCAGTCGGAGAATCCGGGCCGGTTCGTCCTGGTGGACGCGGACGGCGACGTCGAGGAGGCGGCGCTGGCCGCGGTCGTGGCCGCCGAGGAGCCACAAGCCGCCGTCCGTGCCGGTGAGATCCTCGTGCCGCGGCTGGCCAAACGTGCCGTCCGGGAGACCCCTGCCGTCGACTGGACCCGGGGCCGGGTCCTGATCACCGGGGGAACGGGTGAACTGGGCGCCGTCGTCGCGCGGCACCTCGCCTCCGCGCACGGCGTACGCGATCTGCTGCTGGTGAGCCGTCGCGGCCTGGACGCGCCTGGCGCGACGGAGTTACGTGACGAACTTGGCGCCGAGGTCGTGGCGTGCGACATCGCCGATCGCGAGTCGCTGCGGGAACTGCTGGAGCGCTACCCGGTCACCGCGGTCGTGCACACCGCGGGCGTGGTGGACGACGGCGTCATCGGCTCGCTGACGGCCGAGCAGGTGGACCGGGTGCTGCGGCCGAAGGTCGACGCGGCCTGGAACCTGCACGAACTCGCCGGTGACCTGGCCGCGTTCGTGCTGTTCTCGTCGGTCTCGGGGGTGCTCGGTGGTCCCGGCCAGGCCAACTACGCGGCAGGCAACACCTTCCTCGACGCCCTCGCCCAGCATCGGCTGGCCAACGGGCTGCCCGCGACCTCCCTCGCGTGGGGCCTGTGGGAACAGACCAGCGAGATCACCGCCGGGCTCGGCGACATCGACCTGAAACGAATGGCCCGCAACGGTTTGCTGCCCTTGGCGGCCGAGCACGCACTGGCCTTGTTCGACGCGGCACAGCATGTCGGCGACGCGGCCTTGACCGTGACGAGGTTCGACACGGCGTCCCTGCGAGCCCGGGGTGATGACCTGCCGAAGATGCTGAGCGGCCTCGTACCCGCGCGCCGGTCCGCCCGGCCAACCGGGTCACTGGCCCGGCGGCTGGCTCCGCTGGCGGACGACGAACGGGAGGCCGTGCTGGTCGACGTCGTCCGTGCCCAGATCGCGGCCGTGCTCGGGCACGCCGATCCCACGTCGATCGACACCGGCAGGCCGCTGCAGGAGATCGGGTTCGACTCCCTGACCGCGGTCGAGCTGCGTAATCAGCTCGCCACGATCACCGGTTTGCGCCTGCCGGCGACCCTGGTCTTCGACTATCCGACTCCGGTCGCCCTCGCACGGCACGTGGCGAGCGAGCTGTCGGGAACCCGGACCGAGCCGGTACGGGCAGCCGCGGCCGTGACGACGGGCGAGCCGATCGCGATCGTCGGCATGGCGTGCCGGTATCCCGGGGGAGTGAGTTCTCCCGAGGACCTGTGGCGGCTGGTGGCCGAAGAACGGGACGCGATTTCGGCCTTCCCGGACCGGCGTGGCTGGCCAGAGGACCTGTTCGCGCCGGATCCCGATCAGCGCGGCAAGAGCTACGTCCGTGAGGGCGGATTCCTACACGACGCCGACGAGTTCGACGCCGGGTTCTTCGGGATCTCCCCGCGCGAGGCCAACGCGATGGATCCGCAGCAACGCCTGCTGCTGGAGACCGCGTGGGAATCGCTGGAGAGCGCGGGAATCGACCCGCACGCGCTGCGCGGCAGCAAGGCGGGCGTCTTCGCCGGGATGATGTACTACGACTACGCCTCACGGGTCCGGAACGTCCCGGAAGATCTGGAAGGCATGCTGGCCAGCGGTAACGCGGGAAGTGTGCTGTCGGGGCGGCTGGCGTACACCTTCGGTCTGGAAGGGCCGGCGGTGACGGTGGATACGGCGTGTTCGTCGTCGCTGGTCGCCCTGCATCTGGCCGCGAATGCCTTGCGGCAAGGCGAATGCGATATGGCGTTGGCGGGCGGGGTGACCGTCATGTCGACCCCGACCGCGTTCGTGGAGTTCTCCCGGCAGCGAGGTTTGGCGCCGGACGGCCGCTGTAAGCCGTTCGCCGCCGGTGCCGACGGGACGGCGTGGGCCGAGGGCGTCGGTCTTCTGGTGTTGGAGCGGCTGTCGGACGCGAAGCGCAACGGGCATCAGATTTTGGCCGTGGTGCGGGGTTCCGCGGTAAATCAGGATGGTGCGTCGAATGGGCTCACGGCGCCGAACGGTCCGTCGCAGGAGCGGGTGATCCGCCAGGCGCTGGCCGACGCACGACTTGAAGCGTCCGATGTGGACGCTGTGGAGGCGCACGGTACCGGGACGACGTTGGGCGATCCGATCGAGGCCCAGGCATTGATGGCCGCTTACGGTCAGGGGCGTGAGCGGCAGTTGTGGTTGGGGTCGCTCAAGTCGAACATCGGTCACGCGCAGGCCGCCGCCGGTGTCGGTGGCGTGATCAAGATGGTGCAGGCCATGCGGCACGGTGTCCTGCCGAAGACCTTGCATGTGGACGCGCCGAGTCCGCACGTGGAATGGGATGCGGGCGCGGTGTCGTTGCTGACCGAGGCGCATTCGTGGCCCGAGACGGGCGCGCCACGGCGTGCCGGGGTGTCGTCGTTCGGGATCAGCGGCACGAACGCCCACGTGATCATCGAGCAGGGCGAGCCCGCCGACGCCGGTGAGCGTGCGGAACTCCCTGCTGTTCCTTTGGTGCTGTCCGCGAAGTCGCCGGAAGCCCTGGTGGGGCAAGCCGAACGGCTGGCGTCGTTCGTGGAGCGGAAGCCGGACCTGATCGAGGTCGGCCGTTCGCTCGCGGTGGGACGGGCGGCCTTCG
Source organism: Amycolatopsis sp. cmx-11-12 (assembly GCF_046269425.1). Classification (NCBI taxonomy): domain Bacteria; kingdom Bacillati; phylum Actinomycetota; class Actinomycetes; order Pseudonocardiales; family Pseudonocardiaceae; genus Amycolatopsis; species Amycolatopsis sp. cmx-11-12. The sequence goes on from NZ_JADNQM010000005.1 coordinate 242,696, forward strand.
AGTACCGGGCAGCCGTCACCGGCGCCACCCACGACGACGTCCTCGCCGGACTGCGCTCGGTCACGGCTCGCCGAGTGACCGGGGGCAAGACCGCGTTCTTGTTCACTGGTCAGGGTTCTCAGCGGGCGGGGATGGGTCTTGAGTTGTACGAGGCTTTCCCGGTGTTCGCGCGTGCTTTTGACGAGGTGTGTGGCGACTCCCTGCGGGAGGTGATCGCGTCCGGGGTGGATCTTGAGCAGACCGGATGGGCGCAGCCTGCGTTGTTCGCGTTAGAGGTTGCGTTGTATCGGCTCGTCGAGTCGTGGGGTGTCCGGCCTGATTTCGTTGCCGGGCATTCGATCGGTGAGATCGCGGCGGCTCATGTGGCGGGTGTGTTCTCACTGGATGATGCGCTGACGTTGGTTCGTGCGCGTGGCCGGTTGATGCAGCAGTTGCCTTCTGGCGGTGCGATGGTGGCGATCCAGGCCCGTGAGGAGGACGTGCAGCTGGTCGACGGGGTCGGGATCGCGGCGGTGAATGGCCCGACGTCGGTGGTGATTTCCGGTGTCGAGGACAAGGTCCTTGAGATCGCTGGGAAGTTCGCGAAGACAAAACGATTGTCGGTCAGCCACGCGTTCCACTCGCCGTTGATGGAGCCGATGCTGGACGAGTTCCGGGCCGTGGTCCGGGAACTGGATCTCGGCGAGCCGCGGATCCCGGCGGTGTCGACGGTGACCGGCCGCTCGGTCACCTCCGAGTGGAGTACCCCGGACTACTGGGTCGACCAGGTCCGCCTGCCGGTGCGCTTCGCGGACGCTGCCGGATCCCTCGCCGCAGCCGGTGCGCGGACTTACGTGGAGATCGGCCCGGACGCGGTGCTCACCGCGCTGATCGAGGACGGCGACGCCGTGGCACTCCTGCGCCGCGACCAGCCGGAGACCACGGCGCTGATCACCGCGCTCGGCGACCTGTACACCGCTGGCGTCACTCCGGACTGGGAGGAGTTCTTCGGCGGCACCGGCGGCCTGCTCGACCTGCCGACCTACGCGTTCCAGCGCGAACGGTACTGGCTGGCCGACGGCACCGGGGATCCGCTGCTCGGCCCGGCCGTCTCCGTCGCGGGCAGTACGGAAGTGCTGTTCAGCGGCACGGTTTCCCGGCGCGGCCAGGCCTGGCTGGAGGAATACGAGGTCGTCCCTAGCGCGCTGTTCGCCGAGCTGGCCCTCCGCGCCGCGGACGAATCGGGCTTCGCCGGAGTCGACGTACTCACCTCCGTGGCCGGCCTGCCCGTACCGGACCGGGCGGCGGACCTCCAGCTCCGCGTGGACACGGCGAGCAGGCGGTTCACGATCCACGCCCGCACCGACGACGAATGGGTCCTGCACGCGACCGGTCTGCTCGCCGCGGACGTGGTTCCCGCGCCCGAACCTGTCGGCGCGCTTGGCGAGACGTTCGAAACCGACCAGGACGTCTCCGTCTTCGGTATCCATCCCGCGTTGCTCGACGCCGTCGTCCGCGACCCGGCGGAGTGGCGAGGCGTGCGGCTGTACGCGGCCAGGGCGCGGACCGTCCGGGTCGCCGAGGCCGACCCACTATTGCTCACGGACGAGTCCGGGCGGCCGGTGCTCTCGATCGACGAGGTGATCCACCGGGACGTGCCGGTCCACGGCGGACGCGGCCCCGGGCGGTCACTGTTCGTCGTGGACTGGCAGTCGATCGAGCTCGACCCGGAGTCCACTGTGGACATAGAAATCCTGGCGGCCTCGGATGGCCCCGGTACCCTCGATCAGGTCCGCAAGTTCATGACGGAGGCGGGCGACACCACGCTCGTGGTCACGACGAGCGGCGCGATCCCGGTCGGCGAGGAACTGCCGGACCTCGAAGCCGCCGCGGTACTGGCGGAACTCCACTCGGCCCAGGCTGAGTTCCCCGGCAGGCTCGTGCTGGTGGACGTCCTCGGGGTGTTGCCCGCCGGACTGGGCTCGGCCATCGCCGGAGCAGGGGAATCACAGGCGGCTCTACGGGACGGCGAGGTCCTGGTGCCGCGTCTGGTCCGGGCGACCGGCGATGGACGGGACTTCGACTGGGGCGACGGCGCCGTCCTGATCCTGGGCGGAACCGGCGCGATCGGCGGCCTGGTGGCGGAGCATCTCGTCACCGGGCACGGGGTCTCGCGCCTGGTGCTGGCCGGTCGCCGCGGCGAGGGCACACCCGAACTCCGGGAACGGCTCGGCGCGGCGGACGTGACCTTCGTCAGCTGTGACGTGTCGGATCCCGCGGCACTCGCGGCCGTACTCGGCGAGCACCCGGTTTCCGCGGTCGTGCACGCGGCGGGCGTCACGGACGTCCGGCATCTTCGTGACCTGATCCCGGAAACCGCGCCGCTGGTGCTGTTCTCGTCGGATCCCGGCCGCCCCGGCAACGCGCTGTTCGACGCCATGGCCCGGCGCGGGAACACGATCTCGATCGGCTGGGGGCCGTGGGAGACACCCGCCGGTACCGAGTCCGACCGGAAACGCCACGCCCTGCACGGAGTCCTGACTCTTACCCCCGGCGATGGCCTGGCCTTGCTCGACGCGGCGCTCGACACCGGTCTGCCGTCGGTCATTGCGGCCTCACTGGATCTGGCGGCGGTGCGGGCGAGCGGGCACGTGCCACCGATGCTGCGCGGCCTGGTCAAGCCACCGGCCAAGCGGGTGGTGCGGTCGGAGACGCTGACTTCCCGGCTGAGTGGGTTGAGCGCGGAGGAGCAGCACGAAACGCTGTTGGACGTCGTCCGCACCGAGGTCATGGCCGTGCTCGGACTCCCGGAAGGGCATACCGTCCGCGACGATCAGCCGTTCCTCGACCTCGGCTTCGACTCGCTGACCGCCGTCGAACTCCGCAACCGGCTCAAGGCGAGGACCGGCGAGCAGTTGCCCGCGACGGTGGTGTTCGGCCACCCGACGCCGGACGCGCTGGCCGGTCTGCTGCGTACCCGGCTGGTCACCGATCGGGACGACGGCCCCGCGAGCGTCCTCGACGAACTCGACCGCCTGCAAGAGATCCTCGTCGGTGTCCCGGACGACGACGCGCGGCGGGACTCGATCACCACCCGCCTGCGGACGATCCTGTCCCGCTGGAGTGAACCGCGCGCCGGGTCCGCCCCGGCCGAGGACGTGACCAGCCGGATCGAGGCGGCGTCCACCGACGAGATCCTCGCGTACATCGACAACGAGCTCGGCCGCACGGTCGGCTGAGCCATCTTCGAGGGGTTTGCATGTCCACTGAGCAGAAGCTGGCCGAATACCTGAAGTGGGTCACGGCCGACCTGCAGAAGACCCGGCTCCGGCTCGAGGAGCTGGAGGCGGGCCGGGAAGAGCCGATCGCGATCGTGGGCATGGCGTGCCGCTATCCCGGCGGCGTCGCGTCCCCGGAAGACCTGTGGAGCCTGGTGACCGAGGAACGGGACGCGATCTCGGAGTTCCCCGAAGACCGGGGCTGGGACGTGGACGCGCTCTACGACCCGGAGCCGGGGAAACCGGGGAAGACCTCCACCCGGCACGGCGGTTTCCTCGACGACGCCACGAAGTTCGACGCGGGATTCTTCGGGATCTCCCCGCGTGAGGCGCAGTCGATGGACCCGCAGCACCGGGTCCTGCTGGAGATCTCGTGGGAGCTGTTCGAGCGGGCGGGGATCGATCCGTCCGCGTTACGCGGCAGCAGGACCGGGGTGTTCGTCGGCGTGGCGGGGCAGACCTACGTGCCGCTGGACGGCCCTCGGGAACTCGAGGGCTACCTCACCACGGGCCGTCTGGGCAGTGTCGCCTCCGGCAGGCTCTCGTACTTCTACGGGTTCGAAGGGCCCGCGGTCTCGCTGGACACGGCGTGCTCGTCGTCGCTGGTGGCACTGCATCTGGCGATGCAGTCCCTGCGGCGTGGCGAATCCACGATCGCGATCGCCGGCGGGGCCAGTGTCGCCGGTGCACCCGGCGGTTTCGTCGACTTCTCCCGGCAGCGGGGGCTTTCGCCGGACGGCCGGTGCAAATCCTTCGCGGCGGCCGCGGACGGGACCGGCTGGTCCGAGGGCGTCGGTCTCCTCCTCGTGGAGAAGCTTTCGGACGCGCGCCGCAACGGGCATCGGGTGCTGGCCGTGGTGCGTGGTTCGGCGATCAACCAGGACGGCGCGTCGAACGGTCTGACCGCCCCCAACGGCACAGCACAGGAACACGTGATCCGGCAGGCGCTGGCCGACGCGAAACTCGAAGCGTCCGATGTGGACATCGTCGAGGCGCACGGCACCGGCACCCGACTTGGTGACCCGATCGAAGCACAGGCCCTGATCGCCACCTATGGGCAAGGTCGGAAACGGCCGTTGTGGCTGGGTTCGCTGAAGTCGAACATCGGGCATACCGTCGCGGCGGCCGGTGTCGGCGGCGTGATCAAGATGGTCCAGGCCATCCGGTACGGCGCGATGCCCAAGACCCTGCACGTCGACGAGCCCAGCCCGCACGTCGACTGGCAGGCGGGTGCCGTGTCGCTGCTGACCGAGGCGCGGCCGTGGCCGGAGACGGACGGACCGAGGCGGGCCGCCGTGTCGTCCTTCGGGGTCAGCGGGACGAACGCGCACACGATCATCGAGCAGGCGCCCGACTCCGACGATCCTGAACGTACCGCGTCGCCCGTCGTACCGTGGGTACTGTCGGCCAAATCGGCGGCGGCCGTCGAGACGCTGGCGCAGCGCCTCAAGTCCACAATGGATAATGGCGGCCCGGACATCCAGGACGTCGGGTTCTCGCTGGCGGGGCGGACTTCGTTCGAGCATCGCGCGGTCGTCGTCGGGACGGACCGCGCCGAGTTGCTGGCCGAGCTGGACTCGGTCGCGGTGACGCGGGTCCGGGGCGGCCGGGTCGGATTCCTGTTCACTGGTCAGGGTTCTCAGCGGGCCGGTATGGGTCTTGAGTTGTATGAGGCTTTTCCGGTGTTCGCACGTGCTTTCGATGAGGTGTGTGATCTGCCTCTGCGGGAGGTGATCGCGTCCGGGGTGGATCTTGATCAGACCGGGTGGGCGCAGCCTGCGTTGTTCGCGTTAGAGGTCGCGTTGTTCCGGCTGCTGGAGTCGTGGGGTGTTCGGCCTGATTTTGTTGCTGGGCATTCGATTGGTGAGATCGTGGCCGCTCACGTGGCCGGTGTCTTCTCGCTCGAAGATGCACTGACGCTGGTTCGTGCACGTGGCCGGTTGATGCAGCGGTTGCCGTCTGGTGGGGCGATGGTGGCGATCCAGGCTCGTGAGGAGGATGTTCAGCTGGTTGACGGTGTCGGGATCGCGGCGGTGAACGGTCCTGACTCGGTGGTGATTTCGGGTGTCGAGGACAAGGTTCTGGGGATCGCGGCAGGGTTCGCGAAGACGAAGCGACTGTCTGTGAGTCACGCGTTCCACTCGCCCTTGATGGAGCCGATGCTGGACGAGTTCCGGGCGGTAGTCGAAAGCCTGGAGTTCGGGTCGCCGGGTATCGCGGCGGTGTCCACTGTGTCCGGTCGTGTGGTGTCCGGCGAGTGGGGTACGCCGGAGTACTGGGTGCGGCAGGTCCGGGAACCCGTGCGATTCATGGACGCCGTCCGAACACTCGCCGAGGAGGATGTGCGGACGTTCGTGGAACTCGGCCCGGACGCCGTGCTGTCCGCGATGACCCAGGACGTCCTCGGCGACGTGAACGTACTGGCCCTGGTGCGCAAGGGACGGCCCGAGGCGAAGACGCTGGTGCACGCCGTCGCCGGACTGGAAACCGTGGACTGGCAAGCGTTCTTCTCCGGCACCGGCGCCCGGATCACCGACCTGCCGACGTATCCCTTCCAGCGCGAGCACTACTGGATCGAACCGGGTGCCGAGGACACGGCCGGTGCCATCGGGCATCCCTTGCTGGCCAAGGCGGTCACGGTCGCGGGTTCCGGCGAGACCCTGTTCACCGGCACCCTGTCCCGGCGCGTTCACGGGTGGCACGTGGTCCCGGAGCCGGTGCTGCTCGAACTCGCCATCCGGGCGGGTGACGAACTGGGCTGCACCGAGGTCGACGACCTGACCCTGCTGACACCGCTCGTCCTCCCGGAACGGGGCGGCCTCCAGGTCCAGGTCCGGATGAGCGACCCGGACGACACGGGTGCCCGCGTCGTCACCGTCCACGCGCGCCCCGACGACGACGAGTCTCCGTGGACCGGCCACGCGTGCGGCAGGCTGAGCTTGCGCGCGCCGGGACACCGTCCGGCGGAAGACGGACCGTGGACCGAAGTCCGCTTGCCGGAGAAGACCGGCCCCGGCGGATACGCGATGCACCCGGATCTCCTCGGCGAGGCGCTGCGTGTGGTGCTGCCCGAGGGGGCCGTGGTGTCCCGGTGGCAAGGCGTGTACCTGCACGCGACCGGTGCGACAGCCCTGCGGGTCCGGTCACTGCGGCGTGACGACGGGACTTACGCGTTGTGGCTCTCGGACCTGTCCGGCTTGCCCGTCGCCGACGTCGAATCCTTGACCGTTGGCGGACATGCCGACGACGTACGGACCGAAGACGCACTGTTCACTGTGGACTGGATGCTGCTGGCTCCCGGCAAGGATCTGCCCACCGTCCACGACGCCGAGGTGATCGCGTGGCGGCCGGGTCCGCTCGGCGAAGGTGTGCGGCGAACGCTCGACCTGCTCCGGGACCACCTCGCCGGAGAACACACCCTCGTGATCACCACCCGCGGCGGTGTCTCGACGGGCGGCGAGGACGTGCCGGATCTGACCGCGGGCGCGGTGTGGGGCCTGGTGAGGTCGGCGCAGTCCGAGTCCCCTGGCCGGATCGTCCTGGTGGACACCGACGACGACCGGTCACTCGACGCGCTGCTGCCCTCCATCCTGGCGGCGGGAGAACCCCAGGCCGCGATCCGCGACGGCCGGGTCTTCGTGCCACGACTCGCGCGCGCGAAGGCGTTCGGTCCGCCGACCGGGGCATGGGACACCGGCGGCACGGTGGTGATCACCGGCGGCACCGGCGGCCTCGGCGCGTTGTTCGCGCGATATCTCGTGACCCGGCATGGCGTGCGCGACCTGCTGTTGCTGAGCCGCCGCGGAGCCGAAGCCCCCGGCGCGGATCGGCTGCACGCCGAACTCACCGGTCTCGGCGCCCAGGTCACGATCACCGCCTGCGACGTCTCCGACCGCGGATCGCTCGCCGCGGCACTGGCAGACCATCACGTGACCGCCGTCGTGCACACGGCGGGCGTCATCGACGACGGTGTCATCACTTCGCTGACACCCGAACAGGTCGAGAAGGTGTTGCGGCCCAAGGCGGACGCGGCCCGGTACCTGCACGAGCTGACCGGCGAGCTGACGGCGTTCGTGCTGTTCTCCTCGATCGCCGGCGTGATCGGCGGCCCCGGCCAGGGCAACTACGCCGCCGCGAACGCGTACCTGGACGCGCTCGCCCGGCACCGCCACGCGCAAGGACTCCCCGCGACGTCGATCGCGTGGGGTGTCTGGGAGCAGACAACGGGGATCACCGGCGACCTGGACGAGGCCGACCTGAAGAGGATGGCCCGAGCCGGTTTCCCGCCGATCGGATCCGACCGCGGACCGGCCCTGCTGGACGCCGCCCTGCTGGCGGGCTCACCCGCGATCGTGGCGACCCCGCTGGACATCGGGGCTATGCGGGAACGGCCCGGCCAGGTGCCCGCTCTGCTGCGTGGCCTGGCACGCGTGACCCGGCGGCGGGTCGCCCAGAACACCGAGGTCGCGGCGGGCGGGCTGGCGCGGCGCATCGCCGGGCTGAGCGCGCCAGAGCAGCTCGAGGTCCTGCTGGAGACCGTGCTCGCCGAGGTCGCGACGGTGCTCGGCCTGGCGGACGCGGGCACGATCGGCGCGGACCAGCCGCTCCCGGACCTCGGCTTCGACTCGCTGACGTTGGTGGAACTCCGCAACGCCCTCAACACGGTGGCGACCGCGAACCTGCCGTCCACGGTGGTCTTCGACCATCCGACACCCGCCGCGCTCGCGGCGTACCTGCTGGCCGAACTGGCTTCCGGGGCCGAATCCGAGAGCGAGCAGGTGCGGTTCGAGGCCGAGGTCCGGCTCGCCGACGACATCCAACCGTCCGGTGAGGTCGTGCGATCGGTCTCGGATCCCGGCAAAATCCTGCTGACCGGGCCGACCGGGTTTCTCGGCGCTTTCCTGCTGCGTGACCTCATGCGCACCACGAAAGCGAAGGTGTACTGCCTCGTGCGCGGCGGCGACGCGGCTCGGCTGCGGGAAAGCCTGGAGTGGTACCGGGTCTGGCCGGAGATCGACGAGAACCGGTTGGTCGTCGTGCCCGGCGACCTCGCCGAACCACTGTTCGGACTGTCCGAAGAGGACTACGACACCCTCGCCAGGGAGATCGACGTCGTCTACCACGTGGGAGCGACGGTCAACTGGCTGTACCCGTACTCCGCGTTGAAGGCGTCGAACGTGACCGGGACGGAACAGATCCTGCGGCTGGCCGCCCGGCATCGCAGCGTCCCCGTGCACCACGTCTCGACGACCGGCGTGTTCGCCGTGCCGGCGGAAGAGGGCGAGCCGCTCAAGGTCACCGACCCGACCGGCCCCGCCGAACAGCTGGCCAGCGGATACCTGCGGAGCAAATGGGTGGCCGAGCAGCTCATCGGCCTCGCCCGCGACCGGGGCCTGCCCGTGTCGGTCTACCGGGTCGACGTCGTCTGCGGAGACCAGACGACCGGGGCCTGCCAGACCAAGGACTTCGTCTGGCTCAGCCTGAAGGGACTGCTCCAGGCCGGGGCGGTCCCGGCCGGAGCCGAAGGGCGTTTCCCGATGGTCCCCGCCGACTACGTCAGCGCGGCGATCGTCGCCCTGTCCGGGCGGGACGCGGGGGAGACCTTCCACCTGTACAACCAGAACGGCGCGTCACTGGCCGAGTTCGTGGACCACCTGCGCTCGTTCGGGTACACAGTGGACGAACGGCCGCGGGCCGAGTGGCGGGCGATCGTCCAGGCGGACAAGGACAACGCGATGCTTCCGTTGCTCGAAGCCTTCGAAGCGATCATGACGCCCGGCGGGGGATACCCGGTCATCGACACGGGGGAGACCGAACGGGCGCTGGAAGACACCGGCATCACCTGCCCGAGGATCGACAAGCGGCTTTTTGCCCGCTACGTCGACTTCTTCGTGAAGTCGGGCTATTTCCCTGAGGCGTAAGGCTTTGCGGGTGGCCTTCAGCTGGCCGTGAAGGCCTCCTTGCCTACCCTGAAGGTAGGGAAGGAGTCCTTCACGGACCCGGAACGTGCCCCGGTAGCACCACTGGCCCCACCAGTCACAACGATGACGCGTGAAGGCCCCCTTCCCTCGGCTCAGCCGAAGAAACGCGACGTTCACAAGTACATGAAGGCCCCCTTCCCTGCGCCAGGCGCAAGGAAGGGGGCCTTCATGTACTTCAGGCGACCAGGGCGCCGGAACAGCGCGAGACCGCCAAATACGAGACCACACCGGCCACCACGCCACTTCGCCCTGCCCCTCAATAAGGAGTACGGCCCAGCAACGCCACCAGCCGGTTGCTCGGCTGCGTCGAACGGGTGACCACCGCCGGTGCGAACAACGAATGCCGCGTGGCGTCCGTGACCACTGCGGGAGCCAGCTCCAGCAAGGTCGTGGCCAGGTCGTCCGGGATCCGCTGCGGGGTCCGGCACGCCATCGCGATGTCCCAGCCGTGCACCGCGACCTCCAGCGCGCCGGTGGCGGCGAGGATCGAACTCGACATCGGCCGGTCGGCGATCGCGACGACCTGCTCTTCCTGGCAGATCTCGGCGCAGGTCCGCAGCAAGCGGCACGCACGCCCGCGGAACATGCTCACCGCACCGGTGGCGGGCTCGGGTGTCGACGTGACCCGCACGCACCCTTCACTGACGCCTTCGTGCAGCGCGTCCAGTGAATCGGTGAAGTGCCGCAGCAGCAGTTCCAGGTCCCAGCCGTCGCACGGCGTCGGCCACGTGAGCATTTCCGGCGTGACGCGCTGGGCCGTGCCCAGCGCGTAGTTCAACGCCCGTTTCAACAGGCCGAGGCCGTCGATCGTGGTGGTCACCGTCATGCGGTGAACCGGGTCGGCAGACCGAGGTCACCGAACAGCGCGGGCTTCTGGTGCGACACGATGCGCGCGATTCCCGAGTCGGTGACGGTGAGCACCTCGACGGAGTACGCGTGATGCGCCCCGTCCTCGCCCAGCATGTACGTGGCGAACGCCGGACGGCCGTCGACTGTGCACCGCACCAGTTTGCAGGTGCCGAAGGCCGGGCACTCCGTGCCGAGGAAGCGCGCGATCTCCTCGCGTCCGGCCAGCACGGCCGGGTCCGGGGGCAGTTCGCACACCGCGTCCTCGGTCAGCAGCTGCATCAGCAGGGTCAGATCGCCGATTTCGAACGCCGTCACGTACTGGTCGAGCAGATGCCGCTGGCGCCGGTCGGCGGGCTCCGCGACGTCGTCGGCGGCCATCGTGATCTGCGAGAGCTGGGTGCGGGCGCGTTGCAGCATGCTGTGCACGGCCGTGCTGGTGGTACCGAGCAGTTCGGCGACCTCGGAGGCCTGCCAGTTCAGTACCTCCCGCAGGATCAGCACGGCCCGCTGGCGTGGTGGCAGATGCTGCCACGCCGTCGCCAGCGCGAGCCGCATGGTCGCCCGCGACATCACGACCTTGGCCGGATCCTCGGCCGCCGTGCCGAACAGGACGTCGGCGATCGGCTCCAGCCAAGTGGGCTCGCGGCCAGCCGGGTCGGCCGCCTCGTCCGCGCCGGGCGCCGGGCCGCCGAGCCCGGTCGGCATCGGCCGCCTGCCCCGCGTCTCGATCGCGTTCAGGCACGCGTTCGTGGCGATCCGGTAGAGCCAGCTGCGCAGGGAAGAACGGCCTTCGAAGTCTTCGTACGCCCGCCACGCCCGCAGGTACGTCTCCTGCACCAGATCCTCGGCCTCGTCGACCGAACCGAGGATGCGGCGGCAGTGCACCAGCAGCTCGCGCCGGAACGGATCGGTCAGACTGGCGAAATCCCCGATCTCGTCGGCCAGTGCCTGGTCCCGTCTGGCTCGGTCCACGTCGTGCTCCTTACCCCTCGAATCAACCTTCCTGAATAGAGACAGCCGAGACCGGGTGAATTCGTCGGCGGACGACCGATGAATCGGCTGGAGCCCACTTGTCTGCACTTAGTATGACTGACACGCAATCAGCTCCGGCCCAGCCGGACCCGCGCCGGTGGAAGGCGCTGGCGTTGCTCTGCGCGGCCTTCTTCATGGTGGCCCTCGACGGGCAGATCGTCATCCTCGCGCTGCCGTCCATCCAGGATGACCTGGGCTTCACCGCCGCGGGCCTGCAGTGGGTGCTCAGCGCCTACCTGCTGAGCTTCGGTGGCCTGCTCCTGCTGGGCGGCCGGATCGCCGACCTGTTCGGGCCCCGCCGCCTGTTCCTGGCGGGCGTGGTGTTGTTCCTGGTGTCCTCGGCGCTGTGCGGCCTGGCCTGGGACGGCAACGTGCTCGTCATCGCCCGCGTGATCCAGGGGGTGTCGGCCGCGATCATGTCACCCACGGCGCTGGCCCTGCTGATGACGACCTTCGACGAGGGGCCGGAACGCAACCGCGCGCTGGCCATCTGGACCGGTACGGGCGCGTTCGGCGCCACCGCCGCCCTGCTGATCGGCGGCGTGCTCACCGATCTGCTTGGCTGGTCCTGGATCTTCTACATCAACATTCCCGTCGCGCTGGCAATGCTCCTGCTGACCCCGGTGCTGCTGAAGGAGAGCGCGCCCCAGGTGAAGGGCGTCGGCTTCGACATCGGCGGCGCCGTGACCAGTACCGCGGCCCTCGTGCTGGCGATCTTCGCGATCGTCGAGGCACCGGCGGCGGGCTGGGGCAGCGGGCAGACCCTCGGCCTGCTGGGGGGCGCGGCCGTGCTCCTGGTGCTGTTCGTGATCATCGAGTCGAAGTCCAAGGCGCCACTGGTGCCGTTGCGGATCTTCCGGTCGAGCAGCCTCACCGGCGGCAACCTGATGATGATCCTGGTCGGCGTGCTGCTGGTCGGTTTCAACGTCATCGTGTCGCTCTACGCCCAGCAGGTCCTGCTGTTCACGCCGGTCATCTTCGGCCTCGGCACGCTCGCGTACGCCGTGATGGACCTCGTCTCCGCGAACGTCGGCGGGGCGCTGGTGACCAAGCTGGGGTACAAGTTGATGGCGCTGATCGGCATGGTGCTGTTCGGCGCGGGCGCCCTGATCATGACGTTCATTTCGCCGGACGGAAGCTACTTCGGCGATCTGTTCATCGGCCTGATCGTGTTCGGCGCGGGTGTCGGCACGTGCTTCGTCGCCGTCACGATCGCCGCACTGACCGGTGTCCCCGACGAGGACGCCGGCCTGGCGTCGGGCATCAACAACGCCGCGTTCTGGATCGGTGGCGCGCTGGGCTCGGCGGTCGTGTCGACCGTGGCGGTCGCCTACACCACCGGCACCGGCCCGGCCGCGCTCACCGACGGCTTCAGGGCGGCATTCTGGGCCTGTGTGATCGTCGCGGCGATCGGAGTGGTGATCGCACTGGTATTGCTGGCCATGCGCAAGTCCGACGCGGAGACGCAGCAAGTCGCGGACGTGCACTGACCACTGACCCGAGGAGCCCGCTCCTCTTCCAATCCGGCTTACCGCCGCGCCCACCCCCGGCGCGGCGGTAAGCCGGTTTTCGGAACCTACTGGGAGGAACTGATGTCCGAAACGGTGCCGGTACGGCTGACGGTGAACGGCGAGGACCATGTGCTGGCCGTCGACCCACGTACGACCCTGCTCGGTCTGCTGCGTGACCGCCTGGCCTTGGCGGGTACGAAGACCGGCTGCAACCAAGGCACCTGCGGCGCCTGCACGGTGCAGGTGGGCGGCCGCAGGGTGCTCTCCTGCCTGACCTTGGCCGTCACCGCGGACGACCGCTCGGTGCGCACGATCGAAGGCCTCGCCGACGAGGACGGCACCCTGCATCCCTTGCAGCAGGCGTTCGTCGACTGGGACGCCCTGCAATGCGGTTTCTGCACGCCCGGCCAGATCGTGTCCGCCGAGGCGTGCATCCGGGAGGGGAACGCGGGTTCGGACGACGACGTCCGCGAGTACATGAGCGGCAACCTGTGCCGATGCGCGGCATATCCGAACATCGTGCGGGCCGTGCGGTCCGTCGCCGGGGGAGCGTGACATGCGGCCGTTCACCTACACCAGGGCCGAGACCCTGGAAGAAGCCGTGCACGCCACGCGCCGCGATGGCAGCCGGGTGCTCGCCGGCGGTACGACACTGGTGGATCTCATGCGGACCGACGTCATGTCACCGGCACATGTGGTGGACATCGGCCGGATCGCGGGGCTCGACCGTATCGAGCACGACGGCCCGGTGCTCCGGTTCGGCGCACTGGCGAAGATGGCCGACGTCGCGGCGGATCCGGTCGTCCGCGACGAGTACCCCGTGCTGGCCGAGAGCCTGCGCCGGGCCGCGTCACAGCAACTGCGCAACATGGCGACCATCGGCGGGAACCTGTTGCAGCGCACCCGATGCCCGTACTTCCGCGACGGTGTCTCGCCGTGTAACAAGCGCGAGCCAGGATCGGGCTGCGGCGCTCAGACGGGGCCACATCGTGAGCACGCCGTGTTCGGCGGCTCGGACGCGTGCATCGCGGTCTATCCCGGTGATTTCGGGACCGCCCTCGCCGCTTTCGACGCCACCGTCGAACTCGTCGGCGTCGAGGGCACGCGTGCGCTGCCGTTCTCGGAGGTGCACACGGACGTGCTCGACAGGCCCGAGGTGGAGACCACGTTGCGGCAGGGCGAACTGATCACCGGGGTCACCATCCCGGTCACCCCGGTGCTGCGCAGGTCCGCGTACATCAAGGTCGGCGACCGCGCCGGGTACTCGTTCGCCATCGCTTCCGCGGCCGTTGGACTCGACATCCGTGACGGCGTCGTGGTCGACGCGCGGGTCGCGCTCGGCGGCGTGGCACCCAGGCCGTGGCGGAGCACCGCGGCCGAAGAGGCCCTCGTCGGGAAACCGTTCTCCACGGATTTGGCCAAGGAGGCCGGCGTCGCGGCGTTCGACGGCGCCGAACCGCGCAAGGACAACCTGGTCAAGGTCGCACTGGGGAAACGTGTCGTCGAACAAGCTTGCTTGACCGCGTACAGCAGGGGAGAACTGTAATGGGGAGCATCCTGGGGGAGCCCGCGGTCCGCGTCGACGCGGTCGCCAAAGTCACCGGAGCCGCGCCGTACGCGGCCGACGAGGTCATCGCGGGCATGACGCACGCCGCGCTGACGACAAGCACCATCGCGCGCGGCCGGATCACCGAGATCGACGTACGCGCCGCGGAAGCCGTGCCCGGTGTCCGGCTGGTGCTGACACACCGGAACCTGGGGGACAGTGTCGGTGAAGGCCGATTTCTCGTCCCGGTCTACGGCGGGCAGTTCCAATCCAGCTTCAATCCCCTCGCCTCGGACGAGATCCGCTACTTCGGGCAGATCGTCGCGTTGACCGTCGCCGAAACACCGGAGATCGCCGAGCACGCGGCGAGCCTGATCGAAATCCGGTACGCCGCCGAGCCCGCGGTGATCGCGTTGCAGGACACCGAAACGGCGGCCGTGATCGACCTGGTCGGCGTCGAAGCCGGTGACACGGCGAAGGAACTCGCGCGAGCGGACGTGGTCCTCGACGAGGAATACGAGACCTCGGTCAACCACCACAACCCGATCGAATTGTTCAACGTGACCGCGACCTGGAGCGAGGGCGCGCTCGAAGTGCGGGTGCCCAGCCAATGGGTCACGGGGGAGCGGTACGCGTTGTCCTCGGTGCTCGGACTGTCCGAAGAGGACGTACGCGTGATCAGCCCGTACGTCGGTGGCGGATTCGGCTGCAAGGGCGCGACCCTGTGGCATACGGTGTTCACGGCCGAGGCGGCCCGGCGACTCGGCGGTTCGGTCAAGCTGTTCGTTTCGCGGCGGCAGATGTTCACCATCGGCGCCTTCCGGCCGCAGTCGCGGCACCGGTTGCGGCTCGGGGCCACCGAAGACGGCAGGTTCACCGCGTACGAGCACGAGGTCCTGACGCAGTCCTCCAGGACCGACGTCGTCGCGTTGCCCGGTACCGACAACACCGCCAGGCTCTACGCGTTCCCCGCCATCCGTACGCGGGAAAGCACCGTGCAGACCGACACGAACACGCCGGGGTTCATGCGCGGTCCGCTGGAGTTCCCGGAACTCTTCGCGCTGGAGAGCGGGATCGACGAGCTGGCCGTGAAACTGGGGATCGACCCGGTCGAACTGCGGCTGCGCAACGAGCCGGACAAAGAGCCCGTGCACGGATTGCCGTACAGCAGCCGTTCCCTCGTCGAGTGCTATCGCCGGGGAGCCGAGCTTTTCGGCTGGTCCGAACGCGATCAGGCGATCGGCTCGATGCGGAGCCCGGACGGTGAACTGGTCGGCTGGGGATGCGCTTCGGCGAGCTACCCGGTGTTCGAAGGCAGTGTGTGCGACTGCCGGATCACCGTGGACTCCGCAGGCCGGGCGGTGGTCGAGGTCGCCGCGCAGGAGATCGGCACGGGCACCTACACCACGCTCGGCCAGATCGGCGCGGAGGCGATCGGGCTCAAGATGACCGACGTCAGCGTTTCGCTGGGGGACAGCGATCTGCCCCGTGGCCTGGCCACGGCCGCGTCGTCGACCGTGGCGACGATCGGGTCCGCGGTCCATGTGGCGGGCCGGAAGATCCGCGAGCGGCTTCTGTCCCTCGCCGCGGCCCACCTGCCCGGAGAGCTCACCGTCGAGGGCGGGATCGTGCGGGCGGGCAACGGCGCCAGCACGTCGGTCGCGGATCTGGTCGCCGCCGAGCCCGGGGGTGTGCTGAGCCTGGAATCCCGGTACACGCCACCGAATCTCACCCCGGAGATGGTCAAGTCGACGTTGGAGGAGAGCACCTTCAACATCACCGGCCCGATCGGGCCGGATCACGTGACCTTCAGCTACGGCGCGAACTTCGCCGAGGTCCGGATCGACCCGATCACCCGCCGGGTCCGGCTGGGCCGGATGGTCGGGGTCTTCGCCGTCGGCAAGGTGATCAACCCGCGCGTGACCAGGAGCATGCTGATGGGCGGGATGATCTGGGCGGCGGGCCACGCCCTGATGGAGAAGACCATCCTGGACCGGGGCAAGGCCCGGTTCGTGAACACGGATCTCGCCGGCTACCACATGGCCACGAGCGCCGACATCGGTGAGGTGATCGTCGAGACCGTGGACGAACGTGACGACGTGGTCAACGTCCTCGGCGCCAAGGGCGGCGTCGGCGAGATGGGCATCGTGGGCATGCCCGCCGCGATCGCCAACGCCGTCCACCACGCGACCGGCATCCGCGTACGCAGGGTCCCGATCCTGGTCGACGACCTGGTGTGAGTGCCGTGGGTTGCCCTCCGCCCGTGAGGGCAACCCACCGCTCAATCGACGAGCGGTGGACGCGTCCGGCTTCTCTTCAGCTCGAAGAACCCGTCGACACTGGCCAACGCCGAGATCCCGTCGTAAAGCGTCCCGGCCGCCTCACCGCGCGGGATCGGCGAGATCACCGGGCCGAAGAAGGCCACCCCGCGGATCGCGATCACCGGCGTACCGACCTCGTACCCGACACGGCTCATCCCGTCGTGATGCGACGCCCACAGCGCGGCGTCGTAATCCTCCGTGTCCGCGGCGTCCGCCAGATCGATCGGCAACCCGGCTTCCCTGAGCGATTCGACGATCGCCTCCCGATCGAGGATCCGCCCCTGATTCTGATACCTCGTGCCGAACGCGGTGTAGAGCGGACCGAGCACCTTGTTGCCGTGGCGTTGCTCCGCCGCGATCGCCACCCTGGCCGGGCCCCAGCCCTCGTCGACGATCCCGCGGTGTTCCTGCGGGATGTCGCGACCGTGCTGCAGAACCGACCAGCTCATCACATGCCAGCGGGTCTCGATCGGGCGGACCTCGCTCGCCTCGATCAACCATCGTGACGCGATCCACGACCACGGGCACATCGCGTCGAACCAGAAGTCGACCGGGACACGGTCTTTCATGAACTCTCCTTAGCCCACCTGAAGATCTTTATCAGTAGTGACCGGCGAGGAGAAGCGGATTCATCGGAAGATCACGGATGGAGCAACTCTTGAGGAATAAGGCAAAGGTGTCGTGGCGAGTCGCGTGGTCTCCGCCCCACGCGGGCACCGTGCGGCTGAGTGTTTCCCGTGTCAGCGGCGGTAGCGGGGCGCGGATCGTGAGTGGGTGGCGGGGAGTGAAGGACTCTTTCCCTACCTTCAGGGTAGGCAAGGAGGCCTTCACGGCCGGGTGACCGCGAGCAACTACCGCGCGATCACGACGATCTCCCGTTCCACGCGCGACAGCTTCTCGGGATTGCGCAGGTGGTAGGCGCCGGTGACGGAGCCGTTCTCGACTCGCACCGCCAGCACACCGTCGACGCGGATGAGCAGCCCAGGGCCACCGTTGATCTGTACCGGCTCGACCGACCTTTCCGCGTCGCGCTTCCACCAGCCGACGGCCAGCAAACGAGTCGGCCCGCAATCTGCGGCAGGCGGGCCGGAAAGCCGGGGTCGCCCGGATCACCGCGGCGTCCGTCATCGGCGTCGACAAGGCCACCGCCGGTTTCGTCGCCGCCAAGAAGGTGCACGAGGAGGAATTGCTCCAGCCCGGCTCCCTCCCCGCCCGCATCCTGCGTGCCGCGCAGTTCCACGAATTCGTCGGCCAGTTCCTGGACTGGCGGCAAGGCGACGTCGCCTACATCCCGGCCCTGCCCACCCAGCTCGTGGCCTGCCGCGCCGTGGCCGAGGAACTGGTCGACCTGGCCACCGACCCCGGCACGCCCGCACCGGGAACACCGATCCCCGAAATCGCCGGGCCCCGCAAGGAACCATGGCGGAGGCGGCCGGGCTCCTCGGCGCCCGCCGAGGCATCAAGGTCGTCGGCGTCGACGGCTCCGGCATGCCCGACGCTGAGATCGCCGCCAATGGTGGGTTCCTGCCCAGCCCGCACGCCAAGCTCGCGGGACCCACTTTCCAGGAGTGGCTCGACGCCCCGGAGCGGGACTTCTCTTGAGGGGTAAGGCAAACGTGGCGAGTGCACGCGTTCACTGGCCGTGAAGGGCCTCCTTGCCTACCCGGCCGAAGCCCTGAAAGCCAACCGAGTCGGCGGTTTCGCGTGACTGATGGGATGGCACGTGTGATCCGACGGACGCAGCCGGTCCCGCCGCGAGTCGTCCAGCTGGACACACGTGTCGTCCACTCACCAGATTGCGCGGATCAGCCGTGGCCATGCCGAACGCGGGTGCTGAGCCAGTCGGTGATGTCAGCGATCACTTCGGGGTCCACGTGGTGCGGATGTGCGTAGTCCTTGGGCAGTGATGGCCCGCTTCCGGGGAAGAACATGTGGTCGTCGGCGGCGTAGGTGCGAAATGTGACTTCCGGCCGGTCGGAGAGGCCCGCGCGCCATCCTGCGAGGTCGCCGTCGATCGTCAGCTGGTAGTCGCGCTCGCCTTGGCTGAAGAGCATGGGGAGATCCAGTTTCGCGGCGACCGTCACCGGATCGTAGGCGCGCATGTCCAGCCAATACGGTGCGGGCATCCCGAACGGCAGCTTCGCGGCGGGCGTGGCAGGGGAAAGATCCGGGCTGTCCACCAGTTTCGCGTGTTCGGTGGCGGCCTCGACGGTGGGCAGCAGTGCCGCGGTCGCTGGATCGACCTTCGTCAAATGTTCGATGACACGCACCATGGACCACTGCATCGGCACGGTGTCCCCGGCGAGAACGACAAGGCCCGCCACCGCGGATCCGGCGGCGGTGGCCACCCGCGGCGCGAACTTGCCGCCCATGCTGTGCCCGATCACGAAGACACGATCGTCGTCCACTGTCGGAAGTCCGCGCAAGATCTCGATGCCCGCGACGGCATGGGGAACGTATTCCTCGGTCGGCGTGAATTCCGGCGTGGCGGCGACCTGTTCGCGGTGCGCGTAGGTGACCTTGTCGAAACGCAGGATCGCCACACCGCGACTGGCCAAACCCCATGCGATGTCCTTCAGGTTCTTGTTCGGCCCAGCCGTGCCATCCCGGTCGAACGGCCCTCCGCCCCCGAGTAAGACAGCCGCCGGATGCGGACCCTCACCGTGGGGAAGAGTGACTGTGCCCGGCACGGCGAGAGGGCCCGATCCCACCGTCACTTCATGTTCATCGAACAGGGCCGGGTCCACATACTCCGGTGGCTGCCACACCTCGGGGTCCATCCTGTCCTCCAGTCCACGTTCTCAACTTTGAGAATGGTATCACAAGTGAGAACATTGGGTTCATGGATTCTCTGGAACTGCTGGCGCACCCGGTGCGGCTGCGGATCGTGCACGCTTTGTCCGGCGACCGGACATGCACGACCGCGCAGCTGTGCGCACACCTGCCCGACGTGTCGAAGGCGACCGTGTACCGGCACGTGGATCTGCTTGCCACCGCGGGTGTTCTCGAGGTCGCCGTCGAGCATCGTGTCCGGGGCGCCGTGGAACGGAGCTACCGTCTGCGCCGAGACCGCGCGATCATCGATGCCGAGGCACTGGCCGCGGCGAAGCCCGAGGACTACCGCGATGTCTTCGCCTTGGCCATGGTCACCCTGCTCGCCGAATTCAACACCTATCTAGATCGTGAAGACGCCGATCCCGTCGCCGATCTGGTCGGCTATCGGCAACACGCGGTCTGGCTCTCCCGTGACGAGGTCGCGGCCCTGATCGACGATCTGCGCGCGGCGATCCTTCCGCATCTGCGCAATCCGGCGACCCCCGGCCGTGCGCGGTATCTGCTGAGCCCGATCCTGTTTCCGGCGGGCGGCCAGGCCGACACATAGGCGTCAGGGTTGCAGCAGACGGACGAACACCGGCTCGCCGTAGTGAGTACGTTCTGTGCCGTGAAACCCGCAGCGACGCCAGAAACCTTCGGCGCCGCCGCCCTCGACCGGTACGACGCTGGTCTCCAGAGACCGCCATCCGCCTTGGTACAGCTCGTCCGCCAGCAGCTCGACGGCACGGCTGCCGACCCCGCGGCCCTGGTGGTCCGCGTCGACCATGAACCGGACCAGATGTGGGGTCCCGCTGTCGACCTCGACGAGTAAGACGCCGACCGGCTTGTCGTCGAGGTAGATGGCTCGCAGTATCGCGTCGGGCTCATAGTTGCCCTCGGCGATGGTGTAGGCCGCCGGTGCGACGAGGTGATGCTGGTTCTCGGCCAGACGGAGCTCGCAGACCGCGCGGACGTTCTCACGCGACAGCGGCCGTAGCAACACGGTCATTGCTCGAATGTATTACAACCTGATGGTGTGGCGGCTCTCGTCAGGGCGTGGGGGCCGCGACGAGAGCGTCGTCGAGGACCAGCGGTTGCCAATCGGCGGCGCCGGTCCGGCCGTGCCCCGGGTCGATACCGGTGAACACGCGTCCTCCGACCCGCACACGCACGTGGCGGGCGTGCCAATCGACCGCCGTGCGTTGCCGGACCCGCCCGGCGCACCGCCAGGACTGATCGGCGAACCGCACGACCGTGGAGTGCCCGTGGATCTGGCCGAAGGGGACGACACCGCGATGGCCCATCCAGGGTTCGTGCAGTGCCGCGCCCGATTCGGCCCACAGCGGACCCGCGCCGCCGTCGCGGCCGTGTTCACCGATTTCCCAGATCAACTCCGGGCGCTCGTTGAGCAACTCCGCGGTCTCGGTCGCCGACAGCGGTTCTCCCAGTCGTTGCCAGCAGTCGAGCGTCAAACCCGCGTGGGTGACCAGCAGTTCTTCGCCCTCGGCGGTGCGGACGGCCTCGGCCACCCGCAACCGTCCGTCGGCCCACCACTGCCGCAGCCGAGCCACTTCGCCCTCAGCGAGAGGCTCGCGCCAGAAGACGGCGCCGCCGGGCAGGTACTGAGCTTCGTGGTTCCCGGCGAGCTGGATCCATCGCCGCGCGTCCAGCAGTTTCGCCACGATGTCGAGCACCCCCGCGCTGTCCGGGCCGCGATCGACGAGATCGCCCACCTGGATCACGGTGAGATCCGGCGGAAGTCCTCCCTCGGTGGCGCCGAGCCAGGCCAAGGCCCGGCGCAGCTGATCCGGATGCCCGCCGACATCGCCGATGGCGGCGACTCTTCCCATCACCACCCCCGAGACAGCCGCGTCAGGAACCAGGCTACGGACTTTCGTGCTACTCCTGCGAATCAGCGAGCAGTTTCAGCGCGAGGGCTTTGAGTTCCGGACTCGCCGTCGCGGCATTTCCCGAGTCGAACGGCGGTTGCGGGTCGTATTCGACGGCGAGCTGGATACCGCGGGCGGTCTCCTCGTCGGTCAGAAGGGACGCGAGATAGAGAGCGAGGTCGATACCGGCGGATACGCCTGCCGCGGTGATGACCTTGCCGACCTGAACGTACCGCTCGGGCACATAGCGCACGCCGAAGGTCTTCTCCAGGTAGTCCGCCGAGGCCCAGTACGTGGTGGCCCGGTCGCGGAGCAAGCCTGCCGCGCCGAGGATCAGCGTTCCGGTGCACACCGACGTGGTCCATGTCGTGTGCCGGTGGATGCGGCGGATCCAGTCGAGCAGTACCGGGTTCTCCATGGCGGCGAGCGTGCCGCGGCTACCCGCACCCGGAACCAGCAGCACGTCCAGACGGTTCACCTCGGCCACCGACCGTTCCGCCAGCACCGCGACATCCCGGGTGTCCGTGCGCACCGGGCCGCGGTGTTGGGCGATCATCGTCACGGTCGCGTCGGGCAGCCGGGACAACACCTCGGCCGGGCCGGTCGGATCAAGCAGGCTGAAGCCGTCGTAGAGCAGCATGCCGATCTTCAAACCGTTGGTCTCCGCCTGAGCCGGACCGGTGGCGAGGCCGAACGCCGCGGCCGCCGCGACGCCGGTCAGTACTGTTCTGCGCGTGGTCTTCGCACTGTTCATGCCACGAAATTCTGGGGCGCTCAAGCGCCGATCGGGCGTGGCATGTCCGTCATCCTGCGAAGCGTGTCCCCGGTGAGCCCATAGTGGTGGCGGAACGCCGTTCGCAGGGTTTCCGCCGAGGCGAACCCGCATCGCCGCGCGACCGCGGAGAGCGGCAACGCGGTGGACCGCACCAGATGGGCGGCGGCTTCGGTCCTGGCCATCCGCACGGTTCTAGCCGGGGTGCTGCCCAAATGTGCGGTGAACAACCGGTTGAGGTGCCGGGCGGTGACCCCGGCCCGCGCCGCCAGCGCCGACGGGCTCAGGTCTTCGGCGAGATGCGCGGTGATGTATCCCAGCAGATCCCGCACGACCCGGTTGCCAGGCGGCGGGGCGGCCAGGAACGTGCTGATCTGTGCCTGATCGGCCGGGCGGTGCAGATAGGTCACCAGCTCGCGGGCGACCTCGCGGGCCAGTGTCGGACCGTGGTCGTCTTCGATCAGCGCGAGCGTGAGATCCAGCGCACTGACGACCCCCGCCGAGGTGAAGACGTTGCCGTCACGGATGTAGAGCGGGGCGGAATCCACTGTCACCGCGGGAAAAGCCGTGGCGAGCAGCTTGCCGTATCCCCAATGCGTGGTGACCCGCCGGTTGTCGAGCAAACCGGCGGCCGCCAGCACGAACGCACCCGTGCACACCGAGGCGACCCGCCGGCTTCGTCCGGCCAGCCGCCGCACCTGCGTCAGCAAGCGCTCGTCCGCCGCGGCCGCATCCGTCCCCGCGCCCCCGACCACGAGCATCGTGTCCATCCGCCCGGACACCTCGGCCAGCCGCCGGGCGCCGGCGAGCATGATCCCCGACGAACTCCGCGTCGTCCGCCCGTGAACCGTGGCCAGTTCGACGACATAAGGCGGTGCGGCGCCGTGCGAGTTCGCGATCTCCAACGCCCCGCTGGGGCAGGCCACATCGATGATCTGTGCGTCGTCGAACGCGACGATCACCACTCGGCGCGCCGGTTCCGCTTCAGCTCCCACACGGAGAATCGTCTCACCAAACCGATCCGCGGCGGCGTCACTTGCGAGGTCTAGTGCTCTGAGTTCGTGCGTCGGATCAAACCCCGCAATCACGTGCTCAGAGCCGTATCTCACGTGCTCAGAAGCGGATCTCGCGAGTTCGGCCTTCCAGTACGCGAGATCCGCCTCCAAGCACGCGAGTCACGGCTCTGAGCACGCGAGTTCGACGAACGGGGCCACCGTGCTTACCCGCGTACTTACGACACGAACATCGGACTCGAGGCACTAGACGGCGGCGTGCTTCCCGCGAGGGACGTCGTCGGCCGCCTGGTCGAGGATGCGGTTCGCGACCCGCTCCAGCGCCGCGTACAGGTCTTCGTGGCCCTCCGTGCCCCAGTCCTGGAGCCGTTCGGCGAGCCAGTCCTTCCAGGCTTGGATGAGCTTGCCGAGTTCGGCCCGGCCCGCCTCGGTCGTCGCCCAGCCGCCGCGCCGATAGGTGAGGTGCCCGGTCAGTTCCAGCTTCGCGAAGGCCGGTTCGAAGACCTCGGGTGGGATGCCGTGACGCTCGCCGATCGCCGTCAGCGACGTCGGCTTGTCCCGCCGTTCCCGCAGCCGCACCTGTCCCACGCACCACAGCCCGCCGCGGTCCAGCTCACAGCCGGACCTGGCCGCGATCCTCGCCGTCGCGGCCCGCCCTTCGCGGGCCAGCAGCCTGCCGACCGCGCGTTCGAGATCCTGGTCGCGGTCGCTCGGGTCCGGCATCGCGAAGCCGTCGCCGATGTCCTGTGCGCCGGCGCGCGCGGTGTCGCGCAGCGGAACCTCTTTGAGGAAGAACGCCAGCACCAGGGCCACGAGCCCGACCGGCGAGGCGTAGAGGAACACCGAGTGCAGGGAATCGCTGTAAGCCTGGACGTAGGGGAGTGACACCGATTCGGGCAGTTGGTGCAGCCCGCTCGGGACCTGCACGATCCGCGGGTCGACCCCTGGCGGCAGCGGGTGTTCCGCGGTCGCCTTCGCCATGTTCGGCGCAAGCTGGTTGGCGTAGATGGTGCCGAAGATCGCCGCGCCGAACGAGGAGCCCATGGACCGGAGGAACGTCACCCCGGACGTCGCCACACCCAGGTCACGGTAGTCGGCGGTGTTCTGCACGACGATGACGAGAACCTGCATGCTCAGCCCGATCCCCAAACCGAGCACGGCGAAGTAGAGCGACATCTCCCAGAACCCGCTCGTCGGCGTCAGCCGGGAAAGCAGGTACAGGCCGAGCGTCAGCCCGGCCCCGCCGAGGATCGGGAAAATCTTGTACCGCCCCGTTTTGCCGACCAGGTTGCCCGCGATGACGCCCGCCACCAGGAGTGCGATCACCATCGGCAGCATCCGGACACCCGAATCGGTCGCCGAGATCCCGTGCACGTACTGCAGGTAGGTCGGCAGGTACGACAGCGCGCCGAGCATCGCGAACCCGACGACGAAACTCAGGACCGCCGACACCGTGAACACCGGATTCCGGAACAGCCGCATCGGCAGAGTCGGTTCCTTCGCCCGTTTCTCCGCGAAGACGAACAACACCAGCAGGACCACCGAGCCGATCGACATCCCGATGATCGTCGGCGAGTCCCAGGCGTATTGCGTGCCTCCCCAGCTGGTGACGAGGGTGAGACCGGTCGCGGCGAGCCCGATCAGCGCGATGCCGAGGTAGTCGATCACCGGTTTGGCGACCGCCTTGACCGACGGCATCACGCTCGCCGTCACGATCAGGACGAGCACCGCCACGGGGATGTTGACGTAGAACGCCCATCGCCACGACAGATGGTCCACGAACAGCCCGCCCAGCATCGGGCCGAGCACCGTGACGACGCCGAAGACCGAACCGAGGACACCCTGGTACTTGCCGCGTTCACGCAGCGGCACCACGTCGGCCACGAGCGCCGTCGCCGTGACCATCAGGCCGCCCGCGCCCAGGCCCTGGACGGCCCGCGCCACGATCAGCCAGATCATGTCGTCCGCGAACCCGCAGAAGAACGACCCGCCGGTGAACACGATCACCGACAGCTGGAACATCAGCTTCCGGCCGAACAGGTCACCGAGCTTCCCCACGACGGCGGTCATGATCGTCTCGGCGAGCAGGTAGGAGGTGATCACCCACGACAGATGCCCGCCGCCACCGAGATCGCCGACGATCGTCGGCAACGCGGTACCCACGATCGTCTGGTCCAGCGCGGCGAGCAGCATGCCGAGCAGGACCGCAGCGAAGATCGCGTTCACCTGCTTGCGGCTCAGCTCGGGCGGGGCGCCACCCGGCCGGACGGCGTCCACGATCGTGGCCATCGAACCTCCTTGCCTCAGGCTCAAACCTAGGTGCCCGAGGTGGGCTGCTCCACTGTGGACGATCACTCGTTCCGGTGATCCGCGGGCGGTCTCTGGGAGAATGAGACCGTGCGCAGCAATGAGATCCAGTTCGACCGCCGGATGCGCGGAGACCTCGGAGTGCTCGAGGTCGTCCCTCGTATCGACGACACCGATGCCGTGGTCGTTGGGTAAGCGCCCAGTCTGACCCACGGGTAGATGGGTGATGTTGCCTATCGCGGATGCGGCCATGCGGCCGAACGGACCGTGTCACTCACACAGTCCCTCAATCGCCGCCACGTCCGCCCTCAATAACCCGAATCGCCACGCACGCCCCCGCGTGCAGCAATGACTCAACCGGCGCTCTCGCCGGAGTGTTGACAGAATTCTGCCCATTTCACCCGCCTTACCGTCGCAGCCCGCACAGCTGGAGTTTGAGGTATGGCAGGTGATCGTGGAGGCCGAGGGGCAGTGCTCCAGGAGCGGCCCTGACACTGGGTTAGGGTCCGGGCTGTGGAAAGTCTGTTCCTGACCCGGGTGCTGGGTGTGCTGCGGGCCGCCGGTGACGAAGCGCTGTTCGTGCAGGATGACCAGGTGACCAGCTACGAGCAGGCGCTCGACCTGCTGTTCCGGTTGTACGCGGGGTTGGCCGAGGGAGGGGTTGTCGCCATCGACGTGGGCAACCGACCGGAGACCGTTCTCCTGCAAGTCGCCGCACAACTCCGGGGTTCCACGGTCCTGCTCGTCGCCGCTTCGGCGAGCCTGCCGGATCGGCTCGCGGCGGTGTCGGCGGCCGGGGTCACGACGCTGGTGACCGATCAGGTGACAGGGTGGCCCGGCGGTGACACCCGGGTGATCGCGCTCGACGAACTCATGGCCCGCGAAGGTACCGAGCCGTCCACACTGCCGGCGTCGGTCACCGTCATCTTTCCCACCGGGGGAACCACCGGGGCGCCGAAACTCATCCGGCACAGCGGGATCTATGACGGGATGGCGCATATCTTCGCGCCGGATCCGGCGGGGCCGGGGCGCACGCTGCTGATCGCGCCGATGACGCATATGACCGGGAACGCCACCGTGCTGGGGGCGATCCTGCGGCGGGAAAGCGTGGTGCTGCAGAAGGGCTTCGACGCGGGCGCGGTACTGGACGCGATCACGGAACACCGGATCACCTCACTGTCGCTCACGCCCGCGCGGTTGGCGGCGGTGCTCGATCACCCGGCCATGGCGTCGACCGATGTCGACAGCGTGCGGCAGCTTTCGCTGGGGGCCGCGCCGCTTCCGCCGCGACGGCTGCGTCAGGCGCTCGACGTGTTCGGGCCGGTGGTCGGGCAGGGCTACGGGCTCACCGAGGCGCCGATGATCGCGAGCATCTCCGCGGCGGAACTCGACGGCCGGCCGGAGCGGCTCGAATCCGTGGGCCGGATCGTGCCGGGTATGGAGGCGCGGATCAGCGACGGCGAGGTCCTGGTGCGCGGACTGTCCATGATGGACGGTTACCACGGTGCACCGCCGATCGGGGACGGATGGTTGCGGACAGGCGATCTCGGCCGGTTCGACGACGAGGGGTATCTGTACCTGCTGGACCGCGCGAACGACGTCATCATCACTGGCGAGCACGGCACGAAGGTATTCTCGACCGTGGTCGAAAACGCGCTCGCGCGGCATCCGCTGGTCCGTTCGGTGGCCGTATTCGGTGTCCCGGGTGAAGGAGGCGAGGGGGAACGGGTGCACGCCGTGGTCGTGCCGGTTTCTTCAGGCGCGCTGTCGGCCGACGAGATTCGGGCGCACGTCAGGGAATTCTTCGGACGTGAGCATTTCGTACCGTCCGATGTGGACTTCATCAACGCGTTGCCGCTGACCGCGATCGGCAAGGTCGACAAGCGGGCGTTACGCGCGCCGTTCTGGACGGGACACGATCGTCACATCGCCTGACCGAGGGGCACGCCGATGACTGCGGCGGAGGGTGAACGAGGCCGGTTACCGACGGGCCGGGCCCGCCCGGTCATCGCCGTCGGCGGGGAAGCTGTGGCCACCACCGGAGAGACACCTGATGACAAAAACGCGCACGTGGTCCGGCCGGACCACGTGCGCCCGATGCCGTGCGGTGACACCAGCGCCATCCATTCGAGGGTGCCTGGTGTCGCGTGATCAGACGGCGGTTACGCGTGATCAGGCGGAGATCTCGCGTGTTTGGACGGATGGCACTCGGCGGAATCCGGCCGCGGGTGTGTCGTCCCTCCAGTCACGCGAGATCGCCGTCCAGTCACGTGTAAGACCTGCAGGATCACGCGACACCAGCGCCTGGTCACAGCACCTGGTTCGCCGATCCCTGGTTGAGGTAGGCGAGGACGTCCTGACGTCCGACGATGCCGATGGGTTTGCCGTCGGCGAGGACGAGTGTCGCGTCCGCTTGCCGGAGAATCGTCATGGCCGAGTCGATGGGCTCACTCACACCGACCGTCGGCAGCGGGGGATCGAGGTGCATGCCGACCGGGTCGGACAGCGCGGCTTTCCCGGCGAAGACGGATTCGAGGAGATTCCGTTCGCAGACCGAACCGGTGATCTCGCCCGCCATCAGCGGTGCTTGCCCGTTGGCGACGGCGAGCTGGGAGATCTCGTATCGGCGCATCAGCTCGACGGCCTCGGCCAGGGTCTGGTCCGGGCTCGCGTGGACGAGGCCTGGGATGGCGTCGCCCCTGGCCTTCAAGACGTGCGCGATGGAGTCGTCGGTGGACGCGGAAGTACTCCCGAAACCGTGTCGCGACATCCAGCCTTCATTGAAGATCTTGGACAGGTACCCACGCCCACCGTCGGGGAACAACGCCACGATGAGACCGTCGGAGGGAGCCCGCGCCACGACACGAGCGGCCGCCGCGGCGACCATTCCGCTCGATCCGCCGACCAGGAGGCCTTCCTCACGAGCGAGCCGCCGGGTCATGGTGAACGATTCGGCGTCGGACACCATCAGGATGTCGTCGCAGATGTCGCGGTCATAGGTCTCCGGCCAGATGTCCTCGCCGACACCTTCCACCAGGTAAGGGCGGCCCGCGCCGCCGGAATACACCGATCCCTCGGGATCCGCGCCGATGATTTCGACCTTCCCGCCGGACTTTTCCTTGAGGTAGCGGCCGACTCCGGAAATCGTACCGCCCGTTCCGATACCCGCGACGAAATGTGTTATGCGTCCTTCGGTCTGCTCCCACAGTTCCGGCCCGGTCACCTCATAATGACTGCGGGGGTTTTCCAGATTGGCATATTGATTCGGTGCCCAGGCGTTCGGCAGTTCGGCGGCGAGACGGGCCGACGTGCTGTAGTAGGAATCGGGATGGTCCGGTGGCACCGCGGTCGGGCAGACGACCACCTCGGCGCCATAGGCGGCGAGCACGTCACGTTTGTCCTGGGAGACCTTGTCCGGGCAGACGAAGACACACCGGTAGCCGCGGCGCTGCGCGATCAGCGCGAGCCCGACGCCGGTGTTCCCCGACGTCGGCTCGACAATCGTGCCGCCGGGCCGCAGCGCACCGGAACGCTCGGCGGCGTCGATCATCCTGGCGGCGATACGATCCTTGACGCTGCCACCCGGGTTGAAGTATTCGACTTTCGCCAGCAGTAGTGGCGCGTCTTCGCTTCTCGGGCCGATTCTGACCAGTGGGGTGTCGCCTATCAATTCGGTGACGTGCTCGGCATAGTGCACTTTCGACACTCTCTTTCTGCCACGGTCCGCGATGGGATCGCGGTGACGGTTCGATCAGGCAAGACCAAGTCCGCCTGCGACGGTGAGAATCTGCCCGGTCAATGCCTGTGGTTCCGCCCCCGCCAGAAAGAAGACCGTTTCGGCGACCTCTTCCGGCCGCACGAGTCTGCCGGTGGGGACACGGGAGAGATAAGCCGCGAGAGCCTGATCGGCTGCCGGGGAGATGGTGCCGAGCACGTCGTCACGCACGCCGCCGTCCACGAGCGCCGGCGCGACCGCGTTGCACCGCACGGAAAGGCCGGCCCTGGCGCAATGGAGTGCCACGGACGTGGTGAGGTGTGCGACCGCGGCTTTCGCCGCCCCGTAGGCGATCATTCCCGGTGTCGCGTTCGCCCCGGCCGTCGAGCCGATGTTGACGATGCTCACCGGATTCCGTGGCGTCCGCGCGATGATCTCGCGGCAGCCGAGCCAGCTGCCGATCACGTGCGTGTCGAACAGTTCATGCCATTGCCCGGGTGTCGCGGTGAGCACCGTCTGGTCGGTTCCTCCCAGCGCGCCTGCCGAATTCACCAGTACGTCCAGGTGCCCGTGCTCGTCGACGATCCGGTCGACGACCGACGCCCACGACTGAGGGCTGGTCACGTCGTGCGCCGACCCGCCTTCACCAGGGTTCCTGCCGGAACGGACGACGATCGCGCCGGCGGCGGACAACCGATCGGCGATCGCGGTGCCGAGCGCTCCGAAGCCGCCCGTGACCAGCGCGACGCGGCCGTGCATCGGTCCGCTGGTGGGAGTCGCGGTCATGACGCCGCCTGCACGACGGTGCGGGCCCGCAACCGGGCGATCGCCTCGGCCAGCATCGGCGCCGACTTGCACAACGCGAACCGCACCAGCCTGCTCGTCTCCTCGGATGGGTCGCCGGCGAAGAACGCCGCGACCGGCAGCGCGGCGACACCGTTGTCCGGCAGCATCCGCAGGCACCAGTCGTTGGCGTCGGTACCGACGTCCGCGACGACGTAGAAGGTGGCGGTCGGCAGATATGTCCGGAGTCCCATCCCGTCGAGCGCACCGGTGAATTCGTGTACCCGTTCCCGCAGATCGCCGGTGACGTTCCGCTTGAGGGCGGGGAATCCACCACCGGACAGAACATCGGCCACCGCGAGTTGCAGTGGAACGGCTGGGCAGAACGTCACGAACTGATGGCGGGCCCGGATACGCCGGGTGAGGCCTGGTCCGGCGACAGCCCAGCCGATCCGCCAGCCGGTCACCGCGAGCGTCTTCGACGCGGACGAGATCTTGATGCGGAGTTCCGGGTCGGCGACCGCCTCGAGCACGCCGCGATGGTTCGTGCCGTCGAGCATGAGCTGCTCGTAGGTTTCGTCCGAGACCACGACGATGCCGTGTTCGGCCGACATCGCCGCTATCGCCGCCCACTCCGACTCCTCGAGCGCGCGGCCCCAGGGATTCCACGGGCTGTTGACCACGATCGCCTTCGTCCGGCTGCCGCACACCGACGCCAGCTGCGCGAGTTCGAGCCTGCTCTCCGGGGTGGGCAAGGCGACGGAACGGATCGTGCCGCCCGCCGCCTCGATCACCGGGCGGTACTGCTCATACGCGGGTTCGAGCAGCACCACCTCCCCGCCGTCCACCAGCAGCGCGGTCAGTGCGCAGAAGATCGCCTCTGTCGCGCCTGCCGTCACGGTGATCTCGGTTTCCGGGTCCACCACGGTGTTCTCCAGATCGGCGATACTCCCGGCGAGCGCCGCGCGGAGTACGGGGTGGCCCGCACTCGGCGCGTACTGATGCTCGACGCCACCGCCGATCCGGCTCAGCGCGTCGAGCACGGCGGCAGGCGGCCCGTGATCGAAAACGCCCTGCGCCAGATTCAGCGAACCGTGCTCGGCCGCCTTTCTGGACAGCGTGATGAAAATGGATTCCCGCTGCCCAGCGTTCTCGTTGGAGGTGGGGCTAGAGGCCATCACCAGACTCCCGGTTCTCGGTCCGCGCTGCTTGTTTCGTTGTCTTTCGTCGTCCCAGATACAGGTGGATCGCCAGTGCGGCGAGCAACGTCACCAGGCCGTAAAGGCTGCGCCAGCCGGACTGGATCAGGCTGAGCACCATGACCACCAGCAGGATGGCGTTGAGCCCGGAGCGAACGGTCAGGCCGCGGACGCGCAGGTAGGAGAGGATGCACAGCGCGTACATCAGGATGAAGATGGCGCTCGCCGTCGCCAGCGCGTCCACGACGATGGCCGGGAAGATGGCCAGCACCGCCAGCACGACCGTGAACAACGCCGCCAGCAGCGCCAGCGCACGGCGTGGAGTCCCGGCGGAATCGGTCACCGCGAACCGGACGGGCAGCAGCGAGCGGCTCGACGCGTCGACGATCAGCTTCGACAGGCCCCACACCCAGGACACGGCGTTGAGCACCATCGAACCGAACGCGATCACGGTGACCGCGATCAGCGCGACCCGCCGGGGCTCCAGATCGCCGGCGAGCTGAAGCAGGCCGGTGACCTCGTCCACCTCGTTCAGCGGGATCCGGAACGCGATCGCGAGGGTCAGCAGAATGGTGAACACGCCGTACACCGTCAAGGCGATGACGCTCACCGGAAGGAAATCGCGTTTCGGGTTCCGGAATTCGCGGCTGAGGAAGGTGAGGTTCTCGAACCCCGCGAACGCCCAGAACGCCAGCACGACGGTGGGCAGCAGCACGTTCAACACGGTGCTGTCCGGAATCACCGTCTCGACGCCGTACCGGACCCGGGACAACGCCGAGACGAGCAGGACGACGGCCATCGCGATCAGCGCCCAGGTGCCGATCTGCTGGACCCGGTTGCTCGTCCGGACACCCGCCAGATTGAAGCCGAGCGCCAGCAGCAGCACGGCCGCCGCGGTGATCACCAGCGCGGGTCCAGAGCCGAAGGCCTGGCTGACGTACCTGCCCGCGACGAGTGATCCCGCCGGCAGCCCCACGACCACCAGCGCCAGGAACATGGCCGGGACACAGCGGGCGAGCGCGTCGCCGAGGCCGATGCGCACGAAGGCTTCGATCCCGTCGCCTGCCGGGTTGGTCCGCACCATGTCCTCGAACATCAGCAGCATCGGCACGCAGAGCAGCACCGACGTGACCCACACGATCAGGACGTTCGAGCCTGCCTCGACGTAGACCGCGGACGGGAGGAACAGGATTCCGGCGCCCGCCACCGATCCGATCGCCAGCGGAATGGCCTGACGACGGGTCAGACCAGCGGACGTGGCGCCTGCCGTGCCTTGTTCTTGACTCACACATTCTCCTCACCCCAGGTGATCAATCGGCCTCGGTTGAGGATCCCACGGGGATCAAACAAATGTTTCAGCTGCCGCATCATTCCTATCTCGTCGGCCGATCTGGTGTAGGACAGGTAGTCGCGTTTCTCGAATCCGACGCCGTGCTCGGCGGAGATGGACCCGCCGTCGTCCGCGACCACGCCGTACACGATGTGCTCGACCTCGGGTTTGCGGTTCCGGTCGCGTTCCCCGGTCGCGACGGCGATGTGCACGTTGTCGTCACCCAGGTGGCCGAAGACCAGCAGCTTGGCGGCAGGCCATCGTTCGGTGACCTTGGCGCGCATCCGCGCGATCGCGTCCTCCAGCCGGGTGGCAGGCAGGCTCACGTCGAAGCCGAACAGCGGCTGCATCCGCAGCACTTCACTCGGAATGCGCTCACGCGCCGCCCACAACGGCGCCAGTTCGGCCGCGGTGCCGGCGACCGCGGTGTCCAGTAGCCGATCGTCGAGCCGGGCAAGGCAGTCGACGAGCTTGGCGGACAACTCCCCGGTGTCGGTGCCCTCGCATTCCACGAGCACGTAGAGCGGGTAGCCGAACGGGAGCGGCAGCCGCAGGCCGGTGCCGTCGAGGACCTCGTAGGCATCGGACCACATGACTTCGAAGGCGGTGACCGCGCCCGCCATGGTCTGTCGCAGGGTGGTCAGCAGTGCGAGCGCGGCATCGACGTCGCGCACCGCGCAGAAGGCGCCCGCTCGTGCGGGCATCGCCGGTTCCAGTGCCAGGGTCACCGAGGTGACCACGCCGAGCACTCCTTCGCTGCCGATGAACAGCTGCTTGAGGTCCATGCCCGCGTTGTCCTTGACCAGCGGGGTGGACAGCGTCGTCAGGCGGCCGTCGGCGAACGCCACCTCGAGCGACCGGACATGCCTGCGGGTCATGCCATGGCGGACGACGTTGACCCCGCCCGCGTTCTGCGCGACACAACCGCCGAGTGTCGCGCTGTCCCTCGACGCGAGATCGATCGGCACGGTGAGCCCGTGCTCGCGGGCCAGCCGTTGGGCGTCGCCGAGCACCGCACCCGCCTGTGCGACCAGCGTCTGCGCCGCGACGTCCACCCGCATCCCGGTGAGCAGCTCGGTGGACAGCACGACCTCCGTCCGCGCGGGCACGCCGCCGGATACCAGCCCGGTCATCCCGCCCTGCACCACCACGGGCTGGTGGTGCGCGTGGCAGAACTCGAGCACCTGCGCGACCTGCCGCGCGGTGGCCGGGCGGACGACGAGCTCGGCCTGCCCGACCCGATCGCTGCCCCAGAGGTCCTGGACATGCCTTGCCGGAACGTCTTCGCCGCTGAGCACGTTGGCCTGGCCGACGATGTCCGCGAGCTTCTCGTGGTGGACGGCGGCGGACTGCTCATCGTGCGTCGGCATGGCGCTCACGCTTTCTCTTGTGCGGTAGCGGTTTCCCTTGCCGGAACGGTGTTGGCGTGGCCCGCGGCGAGGCTCGTGGAGACGTGCAGCAGGTAACCTTCTGGCCCGGCCGCGAGCGCCCGGCGCACCGCGGGCAGGACGTCGCCCGGCTGCTCGACCCGTTCGGCCGGCATGCCGAACGCGCTCGCCCACGAGACCAGGTCCGGCGTGCGCAGGCCGGTCGCGCAGTCCCGGTCCGGGAACTTCCGCAGGCCGTGCTGATGGATCGTCCCGTAGGAGCTGTTGTCCGCGACGACGACGATCGGGCACCGGCCCGAGGCCATGGCCGTGGCCAGCTCGTTCCCGGTCATCAGCAGTCCTCCGTCGCCGACCACCGCGATCACCGTGCGATCGGGTGCCGCGCGGAGTGCGGCGACGGCGGCGGGCACGCCGAAACCCATCGCGCCGTTCTCCAGCGCCACCAGCCATCGGTCCTCTCCCACCCGCAGGTACCGGTGCACCCAGCTGGAGAAGTTGCCCGCGTCGAGGGTGACGATCGCCGGACTGCGCAGTTCGCCGTCCAGCGCGCTGATGACGGTGGCGAAGTCGAGGCCATCCGGATACGGCGTGCTGGTGGCCATCGCGTAGGCGTTCGCCTGCGCGCGCCATCCCTCGGTCCAGCCCGGTTCGAGGTGACCGGTCGGCAGGCCGGCGTCGAGGAGTTCGCCGAGCACCGCGCAGGCGTCCGCGCGGTGCCATTCGTCCGGGACGGACGGTTCCTCGGGATGCACGACGATCATCGGCACGCCTTGCCATCCGCCGGTGCACACCTCGTCCGGCAGCTGGCCGAGCAGCACGACCAGATCGGCCTCGGCGAGCCGCTGCCGCAGGGCGGCCGGACTGCCGAGGTGTACGTGGCCGCCATAGGCCGCGGCGTGATTGTCGAGCAGATCCTGCTGCTTGTTCCCGAGCAGCACCGGCGCCGCACCCGTCGCCGCCAGCTCACGGACCAGTTCGTGGGCAGGTTTGTCCGAACGGGATAGGCGGAGTTGATCGCCGAGTACGAACACCGGCCGCCGAGCGAGGCGCAGAGCAGCGAGAACCCGTTGCGAAGCGGCCGCGGATTCGAGGGTATTTCCCTGCGACGGCAAGAAATCTGGGCTGGTTTCGGCTCCCCACAGATCCTCGGCCACCACCAGCACGACCGGCCGTACCGGCGGCCCGGTCAGCGCCAGGCGCGCGCGGCGTAGCTGCTCGCCGAGACCATCGGGGGTGATGGTGATGACCTCGGCGTGAGCGCCGAACATGCCGTGCGGGTCACTCGGCTGAAACGCCAGGCGCGGGTCGGCGCCGTGGTCGATGTCGCCGACCACGACGACCATCGGCACCCGCGCGGCCGCCGCGGCGTCGACCGCGATCGCGACGTTGCAGGCGCCGGGCGCGCGGTTCACCGCGACCGCCGCGGGCCTGCCGGTGAGTCGGCACGTGGCGAGGGCCATAAAGCCGGCACCGGCCTCGTGCCGTACCGCGACGGTGGTGAGATCGTGCTCCCCGGCGTGCGCCAGCAACGGCAGGAACGCCTCGCCCGGCACGGTGAACAGTTCGGCGCAGCCGAGTTCGGTGGCCAGCCAGGTGCACAGCGCGGAGACGATCGTGGGTGGCGCGGTCGTGCTCATGGGGTGTTCGTCAGCGACGGGTGCCGGAATTCGCCCGTCGCTTGTTCCGGTGGCCAGACCACGACGGCTTTGTCCACGCTGTCGCCGACATTCTGATAGTGCATGAGCGCGATCTCCGGGCTGTTGTGGTGACCGGTTCCCGTCGACGGCCCGAATCGCACCTGTCCACGCCAGGTGCGGAAACTGCCCGATTCGAGTGCGGCGTGCAGCGAGGACCGCGAGCTGGATCCGGCGAGCGCCGCGGCCTGGGCCAGCACGGTGATGTCGGTGAACGCGTTGAGCGCGTTGTCCGCCGGGTAACTGCCGAATTCCGTCCGGTGCGTTTCGGCGAACCAGCGGCCGATCGGCGTGAGACCGGGCCAGTCGGGGCTGAACCGCGTCGCGGGCCAGGTGACACCCGCACCGGCGTCACCGGCCAGCTTCCAGTAGTCCGTCGAACGCATCGGGAACGGGAAGCAGGCCATCATCGGGATCTTCGGCAGCAATCCGCAACGGCGGGCCGATTCGACCACCATGTAGTTGGTGCGCACCACTCCCGCGTTGATCAGCACATCCGGCGCGAAATCGGCGGCCTCGGACAGCGGGGCGTCGAGATCGGTGACGCCGTCCTGCTCGAAGTCGGCACGGAACACCTCCAGCCCCGGGATGGTGTCGAGGAAAACCTCGATGACCGTGTCCGCGAGGCTCTGTCCGAACACCGTGTCGGCCGCGATCACCGCGACCCGCTTCCAGCCCCGCGACTCGGCGAAGCCCGCCATCAGCGGCGCGCGGTCGGCGATCGAGAAATAGGTGCGGAACAGCTGCTTGCGGCCGGTGGTGACGGTGTTGTGGCCGTTCTCGATGAACGTCGGCACGCCCAGCCGTTCGGCCAGATCGGCGACGACCGGCGTGGTGCGCAGGTGCCACTGCCCGACGACCGCGCTGACCTCGTCGAGCAGGACCAGCTTGGCCATTCCGCCCGCCGCCGAGCGCGACATGTGCTCGACGTGCGCGGTCTGCTGATCGTTCTCCAGCAGCAGGCGCACCTGCCTGCCCGAGAACTGGCTGGGGTTCTCGCTGACATAGCGGGCACCGAGCACGGCGCCCCGTACCACCAGTTCGCCAGCCGTCGGGTCTCCTGGCAGCGTCAGCGGAGTCAGCACGCCGACCGGCATCGCGGTCCCGCGGAGGGTCGAGTTGTGGGCGTCGACAAGGGCGTGCGCCCGGGCGGCATGGTCGGACGGCGTGGCGATATCGGCGGTGGTCATGGTGCTCCTTCGTTGCGGCTACAGCGCGAACCGTCGGGAATAGGGGGCGGTCGCACGGGCGAGCACCACGCTGTCCAGGCCGTATTCCTCTGGGGTGTACCGGTGTGTGCCGTGGCTGCCGCGGCTGTTCCGGCCGAGGTAGTCGCGGACCGCGGCCAGGAAGTCGTCATCGGCGTCGAGTTCGAGGAACGCGCACGCCCGCAGGACGGTGGCGACCGGATCCGCGGTGAGATCGCGGAAGCGGATGTCGAGGACCGGCCGACCGCCGAGCAGGTCCGCGCGATCGGTGGCGAGCGCGTCCGTGAGCGGCACGATGCGGTTGCGCCATTGGTCGCCGATCTCACCGAGGTCGACGTGGTCGGAACGGGCCTTGCGGACCGACCGGCACAGGCTCGCCGTCGACGCGATCGCCTCGACCGGGTCGCGGTGCAGGTGGATGTACCGGACGCCGGGGTAGGTGCGGGTGACCGCGGGCAGATACCACGTGTGGAACGGGCATTTCAACACCGGCGTCAGCGGCCCGCCCTCGGCGTCGGTGTGCCCGCGCATCAGGAGTTCCAGTTGTCTGCGATGTTCCGCGTAGGCCTCGTGGTGGTCCTGCCGGTGCAACCAGTCGCCGTAGGACGGTACCCGGTAACGCATTTCCAGCACCATGCTGTGGAAGGTGTTGGCAAGGAGCCGATGGCACTCGTCGGGGAGATCCGCTTGCAGGTAATGGATCGACGCGAAATCCGGCGACTTCGCGTTGTACTCGTCGACGTATGCCTGCGCCTTCTCGATCGCTTGTGGATGCCGTGCCGGATCGGATCCGGCGATCGCCGGCTCGGCGAGTTCCCACAACGCGGGCCCGTGCAGCCGAGGGTGCAGGTTCAGCAGGTTGTGCAGCAAGGTGGTGCCGGTGCGCAGCATGCCGATGACGACAACCGGGCTTTCGACCGGCGGCGGCGGATCGGCCGCCCTTGCCGCGGCGACGTCGGCGAGGATCTCGACGCTGTGCCGCACGGCGCCTGCCACGATCTCGGCGTCGCCCGGTCGCAGCCGCGCCTCTTCCGCGAGGCTGTCAGTGAAGCGGGCACGGGCCTCGGCGAACAGGTCGGCGGCGGCTGGCGTCTGGGCGGAGATGCGCGGTGAGGTCACCACGGGTGAGGCCACCGAGGTGACGACGAGGTCGCGTGGGACGTCACCCGCGGCGAGGTCGTGCAGGTTGTCGAAGAAGCCTCGGGCGACTTCCAGCGCCTCGTCGGGAAAGGCGAATCCACAGTGCGGGGAGACGATGAGACCGGGGACGTCCCATGCCTCGTCGTCCGGCGGCAGCGGCTCGGTGGCGTGCACGTCGAGGAAGGCGCCACGGATGCGCCCGTCCCGCAGACCGCGGTAGAGCGCGCCGACATCGATCGAACCGGCCCTGCCGACGTTCACCACCACCGCGTGCGGCGGTAGCGCGGCCAGCGTGTCCGCGCTGACCAGGCCTTCGGTGGCCGCGGTCGCGGGCAGGCAGCAGACCACCACGTCCAGGGCGTGCGCGTATCCGTCGAGTTCCGTGGAGGCCACCGTTTCGACCGCCCCGGAGACGGCGGGAACGCCGGTGCGGGTGAAGGCGACGCAGCGCGCGCCCAGCGCGGTGAGCCGCCGGATGACGGCGGTACCGATCCGGCCCGCACCGAGCACGCCGACCGTGGATCCGGACAGCATTCGCGACGGGGCGCCGAACCACACTCTGTTGTTGGGCCGTTCGCCGAGCCCGGCGATGTCCTTGAGGCAGGCGAGTATTCCGGTCAGCGCGTATTCGGCGACCGGCTCCACCGCCACTCGAGGCGAGTTGGTCACCAGCACGTTGTCGCGCAGCCCGGTCGTGGGCAGGTGATCACTGCCGGTGCCGGTCAGGTGCAGCCAGCGCAGGTTCGGCAGGCTCGCGAGCGCGTCCGGCGGGAAATGGAAGCCGATGATCGTGTCGATGTCCGGCAGACCGGGGATCTCCGCCTGCCGCGCTGGGGCGAGGGCGGCGGGCGAATCCACCAGTCTCGCCGACACCCGGTCGCCGAGCGCCTTCAGCAGCGCCGGCCCCATCGTGGCGTGCGAGATCAGCACGGTCGGCCGCTCGACCCAGGGTTCGGCTCCGGTCACGAGCCGCTCCGGCGGAGGGCGAGCAGCGTGCTCACCGGATCCGGGTCGGCGGCCGCCGTCAGCCTGGTGATGGCATCACAGTTCCGGGTGATCGTGTCGCCGATCCACTCGCGCAGCCACTGCCGGAGCTGGGCGGGCGGCAGATCCGAGGGCGCGACGCCGGTGAGCACGCAGCCGGTGACCGCGGCGCCGCCGACGTTGACCACCACGTCGGGCAGCACACAGACACCGGCCTTGTGCAGGGCCGAGCGGGCGCCCGGGGTGCAGCTCATGTTGCCGCCCTCGACGATGAAGTCCGCGCGCACGCGGGACACCGCGGACTCATCGATGGCGGAGGCGCCCGCCGCGAGGATCGTGATGTCGGCCGGGACGTCGAGCCATCGCTGGGCCGAGGAGTCCGAGCAGCGCACGCTGCCCGGCAATCCCGAACGGTCGACGGTGCCGGCGGCGTCGGTCGCGGCGAGCAGTGCGGGAATGGGGAGACCGGCCGGATCCTCGATGGTGCCCTCGATGTCGGCGATCGCGACCACCGAGTGCCCGTGCTCGGCGAGGAATGCCGCCGCCGCCCGCCCGACGGTGCCGAAGCCCTGCACTACAACGCGTTGCGGGCCTTCTCGGCCCGCCGCCGTGAGTGCGGTCAGCGTCGCGATGCCGACGCCGTAACCGGTGATGTCGGTCAGGTCGTGCCAGAGTTCCCGCCAGTCGACCTGGAGCCGCGCGGCTCCGGCCCGGTTGCGCACGTCGTAGCCCGCGGCGGCGAGGAACAGGTCGCGGTCGGCGTGGGTAGTGCCCTGGTCGCAGCCGAGGTAGATGCCGCCGTGCAGCAGCGGGGCCACCGAGGAACCGAACGCGCGC
This sequence comes from Amycolatopsis sp. cmx-11-12, assembly GCF_046269425.1. Classification (NCBI taxonomy): domain Bacteria; kingdom Bacillati; phylum Actinomycetota; class Actinomycetes; order Pseudonocardiales; family Pseudonocardiaceae; genus Amycolatopsis; species Amycolatopsis sp. cmx-11-12. Next base: position 282,266 of record NZ_JADNQM010000005.1, read on the forward strand.
AGCACCCGGTCGCGGTCGGTGACCTGGCCGTGTGGCCGGATTCCCGCTTTCGCGCCACCGATGGGCAGGCCGGCGAGGGCCAGCTTGACGGTCATGGCCCGCGCGAGACCGGCCACCTCCACCTCGGTGACATCGCGAGTCATCCGGGTCCCGCCCATGGCCATGCCGTCGACCATGGAATCCACGACGACCCAGGCCTCGGTGTCGCAGCCGGGCAGCCCCAGCCGGGTCGACGACAGCGGCCCGGTATCAGCGTCTGCGGATGGCTTCTCGTTCAGGATCGAAGTCGTCAACCGTCGTCACATCCTTCGGAATGTATGGCCACCGAAAACGCTCGCCGACGAGTAATCGATGGCGAGAAGGAATCGGCAATGCTGCCGGGCAGCGCACAGTGAATCAGTGTGCTTTCTGTCCGACCGGGCACAGGAAACAAGGAATAATAATGGTTCATGGATTATGATGACAGACCTGGTGATCGTGGTACGGCGATAATTCAACCGGCCGATACGCAGCAATACAAGGCCTGACGCAAACACCCCAGTTCCGCTTCCTGCGGACTGACTCCCACCCTATGGGCGGGCTGGTGGATTTTCAAGGCGTGAGATAGATGATTCACCGTGTCACACGTCTGGAGTAGCGGGGCAAAGCAGGTACCTCGGATTATCCCCCCGGTGGAGCAATGAAAATGTTGATCACATCGGTAATACATCGGTGAGATCGCGCGTACATCAGCCACATAGGCGTCATCCTATGTGGTGGTATGCAGGCCTCGTCTTGGAACCACAAGATTCTCTACTTTTGTTTCTTGACACTTCCGACGCGTGCCGACAACAATCCGCACCATGCATGTTCCGAATTTGATGGGGGAGGCTTCGGCTCGTGTCCATGACGGTCTGGCTCACTGGGTTGCCTTCGTCCGGAAAATCGACGATCGCCACCGATTTCGCGAAGAGGATGAAAGGGGCATATCCCACTGAGGTGCTCGATGGGGACGTGGTGCGCCGGGAATTCTTCCCCGAACTCGGCTACAGCAAGGAGGACCGGACCGAGAACGTGCGCCGCATCGGTGCCATGGCGGCGCTGCTCGCCCGGCACGGCGTGATCGTGGTCGTCCCGGTCATCGCGCCCTACCAGGAAGCGCGTACCCAGGTACGGCGGCGACATGAGGAGCAGGGAATCGATTTCATCGAGGTTTTCGTAGACGCGGACCTCGAAACCTGCATGAATCGTGACGTCAAGGGGCTCTACCAGCGCGCTCGCTCCGGCGAGATCTCCGGGCTGACCGGGTACGACGATCCGTACGAGCCACCGGAATCCCCAGCACTGCACCTGGAAACGGCGCGTACACCACTGGAATCCTGCGTGGATCGGCTGGACACGCTGGTGCGTCTGCGGATGGAGCGGCGCCCATGACCATCGATTCGGTCCGGTCACGGGAACGAGCCGAACGCGGCGACGCCGATGCGCTGGACGTGCTGGAAGACGAGGCGATCCACATCTTCCGCGAGGTGGCGGGCGAATTCGAGCGTCCGGTGATCCTCTTCTCCGGCGGCAAGGACTCGACCGTTCTCGTGCATCTGGCCGTGCGCGCCTTCCGGCCGGCACCGGTCCCGCTGGCGTTGCTGCATGTCGACACCGGCCACAACTTCCCCGAGGTACTCGACTTCCGTGATCGCGTCGCCGAGGAGTTCGGGCTTCGCCTGGAAGTGGCCCGGGTGCAGGACTGGATCGACGACGGCCGGCTCACCGAACGTCCGGACGGCACCCGTAATCCGCTGCAAACGGTGCCACTGCTGGATTCCATCGCGCACTATCGGCACGACGCCGTGGTCGGCGGCGGGCGCAGGGACGAAGAACGCTCACGGGCCAAAGAGCGGATCGTCAGCCTTCGCGACTCCTTCGGACGCTGGGACCCGCGCAAGCAGCGACCGGAGCTGTGGGACCTCTACAACGGACGGCACGCTCCGGGCGAGCACGTGCGGGTGTTTCCGCTGTCGAACTGGACCGAACTCGATGTGTGGCGCTACATCGCCCGTGAGGAGATCGAAGTCCCCGCGCTCTACTACAGCCATCGGCGCGAGGTCTACCGGCGCGACGGCATGTGGATGACGGCCGGGCCGTGGGGCGGTCCGGGGCACGGGGTGGACACCGAGATCCGCTCGGTGCGATACCGCACGGTCGGCGACGGTTCCTGCACCGGCGCGGTGCTGTCCGAGGCCGCCGACATCGAAACGATCATCAAGGAAGTCTCCGCCAGCAGGTTGACCGAGCGGGGTGCGACCCGTGCCGACGACCGGATGTCGGAAGCGGCGATGGAAGACCGCAAACGAGAGGGCTACTTCTGATGGAGTTGCTTCGTTTCGCCACCGCCGGCAGCGTCGATGACGGCAAGTCGACCCTCGTCGGCAGATTGCTCTTCGAGACCAAGTCCGTGCTGGCCGACCAGCTCGACGCGGTCGAACGGGTCTCGGTGGATCGTGGACTGTCCACACCGGACTTGTCCCTGCTCACCGACGGCCTGCGCGCCGAGCGGGAACAGGGCATCACCATCGATGTGGCCTATCGCTACTTCTCCACGCCACGACGCAGCTTCATCCTCGCCGACACCCCCGGGCATGTGCAGTACACCCGCAACACGGTGACCGGTGCGTCCACCTCCCAGCTCGCGGTCATCCTCGTCGACGCTCGCCACGGCGTGGTCGAGCAGACCTACCGGCACACGGCGCTGCTCGCCCTGCTCCGGGTTCCCCGGCTCGTGCTGGCGGTGAACAAGATGGACCTGGTCGGCTACGACGAGGCCGTGTTCGACGCCATCGCAGCTACGTTCGCCGACCTGACCGCGACATTCGAGTACCCGGCCGAGGACGTCGACGTTGTGCCGGTATCCGCGCTGGACGGCGACAACGTGGTGGTGCCCTCGGCGCGGATGCCGTGGTTCCGCGGGCCTACTTTGCTGCACCTGCTGGAATCCACGCCGATCCCGGCGCCGGAACTCACCCAGCCGCTGCGGATGCCGGTGCAGTACGTCGTGCGACCGCGCACCGGTGAGCACTCCGACTATCGCGGCTATGCGGGCCGGATCAGCGCGGGAACAGTGCGTGACGGAGACGAGGTGGTCATCCTGCCGTCCGGGTCGCGCAGCTCGGTCCGCCACGTCGACACCTCGCACGGCCGGGTCGACTCGGCGGGCGCCGGACGCAGTGCGACCCTCGTCCTCGACGACGACATCGATGTGGCCAGGGGCGACCTCATCGTCGGCGCGGACGGTGCGACAGCGCCGACGCTGCGTTCGGATTTCGAAGCGACCCTGTGCTGGCTTTCCGACCGCCCGCTCGACAAGGGCGCGAAGTTGCTGGTGCGCCACGGAACTCGCACGACCCCCTGCGTCGTGACCGCGTTGCACGGCTGCGTCGACATCAGGACCGCGACGACCGTTCCGGCTGATCAGCTGGCCATCAACGACATCGGACGGGTCAGCATCCACACCGCGGACCTGCTGCCGCTGGAGCCGTACGCGCTGAGCCGGGCGACCGGCGGCTTCCTGCTCATCGATCCGGTGTCCGGCAACACCTTGGCGGCCGGTCTCGTCGCCTGAGGCGGGTGATCAGACGGCGGTTACCCGTGATCAGACGGAGAACTCGCGTGATCAGACGGAGAACTCGCGTGATCAGACGGAGAACTCGCGTGATCTCCGCCCAATCACGCGTAACCGCCGCCTGATCACGCGAGATCGCCGTCTGCGGAACGAAACCTCTCATACAGAACGCGGGACCGGATCATGTCCAGTGAACAGATCGCACTGCTGCTCGTCATCCTCGCGGTTGTGCTCGGCTTCTGTGGCCTGATGGGAACTTTGGCCGCACGGCTGGGTCAGCCACCGGTCATCGGCGAGCTCCTCGGCGGGGTGCTGCTCGGCCCGACACTGCTCGGGTCGTGGTCGGAGGTCATCGTGCCGGTGACCGTCCGGCCGACGTTCACCGCCCTCGGCAACATCGGGGTCGCCTTGTTCATGTTCGCCCTCGCCATGGAGTTCGGCCGGGGCTCCGAGCGGAACGGGATCCGACGGGCCGGTGCCATCGCGACCGGAGCGATGGCGCTGCCCTTCGTACTCGGTCTCGGCACGGCGTGGTTGCTGCTGGGCACCGGATTGAGCACTCCGCCGGACATCACCGGCTTCGTGCTGTTCATGGGTGTGGCGATGTCGATCACCGCTTTTCCCGTACTGGCGAGAATTCTGGTCGACCGGGGGATCATCGACACCGGAGTGGGCAGACTGGCACTGGCCGTCGCGGCGGTCTGCGACGCACTCGCCTGGTGCGCGCTGGCGATCGTCGTCACGATCGTCGGCGGCACGGGTTCGGCACCGTGGCGGGTGGCGCTGATCGTCCCGATGGTGCTGGCCCTGCGCTTCGTCTTCCGGCCCGCGATGCGGATGGCGATGGCGCGCGCCGCCGATTCCCGCGCCGCGGGCACGGCTTTGACGGTCGCCATGGTCAGCGGGGCGCTGGCCCATGCCGCCGCCACCGAACTCATGGGTCTGCACTTCATCTTCGGCGCGTTCCTGTTCGGCCTCGCGGTTCCCCGGCGCGACGTCGATTCGCGACGCGAGGACGTGCACGCCAAGGTCATGGAGGTGAGCAAGTTCTTCCTCCCGGTCTACTTCGTCACGGCAGGGCTCGCGGTCGACCTCGGTCTCGACGGGAAGTCTCTGGCGTTGCTGGGAATCGTCGTCTTCGCCGCGGTGGTGGGCAAGGTCGCGGGCACCTACGGCGCGGCGCGTGCCTGCCGGATCGGCGCCCGCCCCGCGTCCGCGCTGGCGGTACTGATGAACACCCGGGGGCTCACCGAAGTGGTCGTCCTGACCACCGGGTTGCAGCTCGGCGTCATCGGCGGTGATCTCTACTCGGCGATGGTCGTGATGGCGTTGATCACGACGGTGGCCACCGCTCCGGCCCTGCGGTGGCTGCGCGGCCGTGGTGGCACCGTGGACGACCTCTACAGCCTCGACCTGCCTGCCGCGCACCGGCCGGTCCGAGCCTGACCCACCACGACCGGATGCCGCGATCAGGCATGCCGGTGGAGCAGGTCCTGCCGCAGCTCGTCGACAGCCGCGCCCAGCGCGCCGGTCTGGTCCCTCGCGGCCAGATCCCGCAGCACCGCCCGCTGCTGTCGGAACCACGCCAACCGGTTGTGGGCGGGGCCCGCATCGAGGCAGGCGCGCACCGCACAAGTGTTTTCGTAGACAACTCGCTGCACCGCTTCGGAAATCTCAGCCGACGCATCGGTGTTCTCCGATACCAGCAGCCGGACCGAATGCGGAACGCGATAGTTCCCCATGGTCAGCGACTCGATCAGACCCGCGTCGACCAACCGCTCGGCGACAGCCAGCGCGTCGTGTTCGGTGGTCCGCAACAAGGTGGCCAGTATCGACAGCGGGACCACCGGGAGATCGAGCCCGGACAACAGGCTCAGCGCGGACAGCGCGGTGTCGTCACCGGCGCGGCTCAACAGCCGGATACCGCCGCGCAGACATTGGCGGAGGCTGAGATCGCCGCTGAGCAACAGATCCAGCCGTCGCTCCGGCCTGGCCAGCTGACAGGCGAACTCGGTGACCGTCCACTCCGGATGCAGCACCAGCCTGCCCGCGGCCGCGCGCAGTGCCAGCGGCAGGCACTCGCACGCCCTGACCACATCGGCGGCGGCAGCGGTATCCGTATCGATGCGATCGGCGCCGACTATGTGGCGTAACAGTTCTGTCGACGTCGCGACCGGCAGCCTGCCGAGTCGCAGATGGCTGCGATCGTCGACCGGCCCGGCGGCCGAACGTCCGGCCAGCAGCATCGAACAACCCGGTGGGAGCGGGAGCACGGCGCTCACCTGACGGGTGTCACACACGTCGTCGAGCACGATCAACGCCCGGCGGCCGGTCATCGCCATCCGCCAGCGATCCGCCGCGTCGGTCAGGTCTTCGACCTCATCACCGGGTCCGGGAAGGCCGAACGCCGTGGACAGCCGGCGCAGCAGGTCGATCGGGCGCAGCGGCGTCGATCCCGATGACGAGCGCAGGTCGACGTATACCTGACCGTCGGGAAACCGGTCGGCGATCGCGAGCGCGGAACGCACCGCCAGCTCGCTCTTCCCCGAACCAGCCAAGCCGTACACCGAGCATACGGCACCCGGCTCGATCAACCTGGTGGTGAGCTTGGCGAGCTCGACCTGCCGTCCGATGAACACGGCCGTACCTGGCATGGGCAGTGCGGGTGCGGGACTCCGGGCGGGCATCGCCGACGGCACGGGTCCGCGCACCGCGCGTTGATGCCCCGGCTCGTCGGTGTCGACGGCCAGCAGCAGGGGATCCTCGGTGAGAATTCGCTGCTGCAGATCGCGCAACGGTTTGCTCGGCTCGATGCCGAGTTCGTCGACCAGGAGGTGGCGCAGATCCCGGTAGGCGCCGAGCGCCTCGGCCTGCTGGCCGGATCGGTAGAGCGCCAGCATCAGCTGCTCGTGCAGACGCTCGCGCAGCGGATGCTGGGACACCATGAGTTTGAGTCCAGGAAGCACGTCCTCGTGCCGTCCGAGACCGATCTGCACGGCGAAATGCGCTTCCGCCACGGCGAACTGGGATTCGTCGAGCCGCGCCGTCTCGGCCATCACCGACGGAGTCAGGGCGACATCGGAGAGCGCGGCGCCGCGCCACATCTCCATCGCCGCGCTCAACGCCTTCGCGGCACTGGTCAGATCCTCCGCTTCCCGCGCTGCCCGGCCCGCCACCACGAGCGATTCGTATTCGTGCAGGTCCAAAGCTCCGGGAAGCACGGTGATCCGATATCCGCTCGAATGCGTGCTGAGGACTTTGCCGTCCACGTCACCGAGCACCGATCGCAGCCGCCAGACGCAACCCGCGAGCAGGCCGGTCGCCCGGCCGCGTGGCTTGTCCGCCCACAACTCGGCGACGAGCAATTCCACCGGAACCACCCGGTTCGCGTTGAGCAGCAGGATCGCCAGCAAAGTGCGCAGCTTGGCGGCCGGAATGGTGGCCCATTTACCGCCGTCGAAGAACTCCACCGGCCCCAGAATCCGGAACTTGGACGCCGGTGGCCTGGATTCATCTGGCATCTCGAAATCCCCCCAGGGAGGCATTCTAGGTGTGCGCTCTCCGCACGGTGTACCGCCGAATCGACGCACTCACGCGCGGCATCGGGAGCAGGGCGAATCAGCCGCGGGACGACTCCAAATCCTTGGCCAGCAGTTTCCGGTCGACCTTGCCGACGATCGTCAGCGGGATCGACTCACGCCGGTGGAACCCGCGCGGGTGCATATAGGCCGGAAGCTGCTCGAGCAACCGAGCGAACTCGGCGAAGCTCACCTCGCCGCCGGTGTACAGCGCGTGCAGGTCGATCTCGCCGTCCGCCGCGGTCACGGTGATGACGACGATCTCCGCGACGGCGGGATGCCGCCGCAACACCGACTCGATCTCGCCGAGTTCCACCCGGTGACCGCGGACCTTGACCTGATGGTCGACCCGGCCGAGGCAGACGAGTTCGCCGTGTTCGAGCCGGCACCGGTCGCCGGTTCGGTAGTAGTGCTCGGCGGTGAGCGGCTCGCCGCCGTCGTAGATGTGACCCTGTCCGGCGGAAAACGTCACGAACCGGCCCACGTTCTCGCCCTCGTCGAGATATCCCGGAAAACGCTGCGCACCGCGGACGCAGAGTTCGCCATCGTCGCTTTCCCGCAGGTCCTCGTCCAGCAGCACCCAATCCAGATGTGGATACGGGTGTCCGAGCGGGATGGAACGGTTCGAGGTCTCCGGCCAGTCGACTCGTTCCCGCGGCACCGGGTAGCCGGTGATGATGACGGTCGTTTCCGACGGGCCATAACAGTTGTGCGCGGTCGAGTTGGGCGCCGCCGCGGACCACACCTCCGCCTGTTCGAAGGTCAGGCCCTCGCCGCCGAACATCGAGCACCGCAGGGTCGGCATGCTGCCAGGGGCGAGCGCCCGCAGTCGTTTGGCGAAGGAGATGATCGACGGCACGGACATCCAATGGGTCAGCTGCTTGGCATTGACGAACTTCACCGGGGTGAACACGTCGCTGTGCTGCGGGACGCACAACGTGGCGCCGGAGCACAGGGCGCCGAAAATGGAGATGACCGAACCGTCGAAGGACATCTCGAAGGTCTGCGACACGCGACAGCCGGGCCCCATCCGGAAACGCGGGATGGCGTCGGTGAGCAGCGACGAGAGATTGCCGTGTGTGATGGGCACGCCTTTCGGCCGTCCCGTCGTCCCGCTGGTGAAAATGATGTACGCGAAATCGTCACCGCTTCGCTGTGCCTGTGCAGGCACTGCGACGTCGGCGTCCGGGAGGAGAAGGCCACGCCAGCTCTCACCGGTCATGTCCAGGAGTACCGAGCTCGACTTTCGCCGGTACTCATCGAGACCGTCCCCGGATCTGTCGTCGATCACCGTCAGGTCGAGCCCGGCTTCGGCGGCGATGTCGATGTTGCGCAGCGCGGGTGCACCAGGGTTCAGCGGCACGGCCGCCGCCCCGAGCCGCGACGCGGCGAGGTAGCCGATATAGCTGACGACGTGGCGCGAGGTCAGCAGACCGACCCTGGCCGGTGCGGCGCCGAGTGCCTCCACCATGCGCGCGGACATGTTCTCGGCGGCCGTGCGCAGTTCCGTATAGGTCAGCGCGTCCTGGCTGACCTCGAGAGCGTTGCCGTCCGGGTTGGTTTCGGACGCCGCCAAGAACCAGTCGTAGAGGCTGCGGTCGGTCATCGTGTGTTCCTTCCGGGCGCGGGCAGGATCGGGTTCCGCCCGAATTCGCCGTCTACGAGGAGTTTCTGGTGCGCACCGAGAAATCCGTCCACCGCTTCGGACAACGCGGACGCGTGCTCGGGATCGAAGACGTCGAAATGTCCCGCTCGCAGCGAGACCGTCGTCAGGCTGGGGGCGAGTTCCGACCAGCGCCGGACCGCGGCGTCCGGAATCCCGGCACCAGGCGCCGTGCACCGCAGCAGCAGCACGTCGGCGTCGTACTCGCGGGTGGTCCGGTATTCGTTGAGCGCGGCCACCTGTCCCCGGAACACCCGGGCCACCCGGTCCCTCGCTTCCGGAGCGGCCTTCGGGCCGAGCTGGCGGACGATCAGTTCCTCGATCCGCCGATCCTCGTCCACTGTGGACACTCGGGCCAGGGGAGAGCTGTCGACGAGCATCAGTCGTGGTCGGTGCCCCCGGTCGGCGAGGCGTACACAGGTCTCCCAGGCGAGCAGCCCACCGAGCGACCAGCCGAAAACCAGTTCCGGTACGAGTTCGGACCTGTCGAGTTCGTGCAGCACCGAGTCGACCATCGCGGGAATGGCGTCCTGCGGTCGCTCACCGGCCAGCAAGCCGACAGGGCGGACGCCGTAGACGTTGTAGCCGAGGCCGAGATGCGAGGCGAGGCCGAAGTAGTGCGCCAGCCCGCCGCCCGCGCCGGGGAGCAGCAGACAGGCGGGCCGGTTCTTGCGCCGGACGAGAGTGATCATCAAGCTGGTCTCGGCGGCGTTCACCGGCTCTCCCTCACATTCGCGGGGTCCAGCTCGGAACGGACCAGCTCCGCCAGCGCGGCGACGGTCGGCCTTCGGAAGAAGTCGGACATGGTGATCGTCGTCCCGTAGTGCTGGTCGATCTCGGCGAACGCGGCGAACACGTTGAGCGAGTGGGCGCCGTATTCCAGCAGTGACCGGTCTCGTTCGATGCCGTCGACGTCGAGCACTTTCGCCCACAACCCGGCCATTTCCGACTCCAGTTCATCGGTGTAGGCCGAGGGCGGTGCGGCGGGGGAGACCTTGCGTTCGAGAACGAGCTTCTCGGCGAGCTCGGCCAGCGCGACGCGGTCGATCTTGCCTGTGCTGGAGGTCTGCAGGTCGTCCACGTCGAAGAACCAGGCCGGCACCATATGCGACGGCAGCGTGGCGGTCAGCCGGTGGCGGAGGTCCTCGTGGTCCGTGGCCGATCCCGGATCCGGGAGCAGCAGCAGTACGAGTTCACGATCGGCACCGGTTCCGCGGGCGACGGCGACGGCCTGCCGCACTCCCGGCACCGCGGTCGCCACCGCCTCGATCTCGCCGAGTTCCACCCGGTACCCGCGGACCTTCACCTGGTTGTCGCGTCTGCCGAGGAAAGTCAGGATCCCGCGCTCGTCGCGGACGACCAGATCGCCGGTGCGATACATCCGCGCTCCCGGCGTGCCATCGAAGCGGTCGGGCAGGAAGCTCGCCGCTGTGCGTTCGGCGTCGTCGAGGTAGCCGTCGGCCGGGCAGCCACCGCCGAGGTACAGCTCGCCCTGGACACCCACCGGTGCGAGATGACCGGAGTCGTCGACCACGTACGCCGCGACCCCGCGCAGCGGCACGCCGATCGGCACATGCGCGGGCCACTCCTCCTCGCCCGCGGTGAGCCTGCTGGTGGTCGCGGCGTTCGTTTCCGTCGGGCCGTAGAGGTTCACCAGCACGCACCGTGGATGCGCGCGGAAGAACGCCCGGATCCCGTCGTCGACGAGCAGCTGTTCCCCCGAAACACACAGGTAGCGCAAGGCAGGCATGTCGACGCCGCCCGCGCTCGCCGCCTGGGTGAACGGGCGCAGCGCGGCCACCGGGAGGAACGCGTGGGTCACCGCTTTGTCGGCGATATGCCTTGCCAGTGCGGGAAAGTCGCGCCGGTCGACAGGATCCCTCGATACCACGGTGCCACCGGCGATCAGCGTCGGCAGGATCTCCTGGAACGACACGTCGAAGCCGAGCGGCGCGTACTGGAGAAACCGGGTTCTCTCGTCGTGGCCGAGCGCGGCGTGCTGCCAGCTCGCGAGATCGAGCAGCGGCGCGTTGCCCATCAGCACACCTTTCGGCAGACCGCTGGAGCCCGACGTGAACATCAGGTAGGCGGCGGTCTGGGGATCACCGCCTCGCGGACGTCTGCTTCCGTCCGCCGCGGCCGTGATCTCCGCGATGGTGACGGATTCGTCCGACGGCAGATCGATCGCACCGCCGAGTACCACCGCGCAGTCCGCCCTGCGCACCATCGACGCGAGTCGCTCGGCAGGCAGGCTCGGGTCGAGGGGCAGGTAGGTCGCTCCACAATGGAGGGTGGCGAGGATCGCCACCACGGTGTCCGGCAGGGTGTCGAGCGCGAGCCCCACGACGTCACCGGCCCGCACCCCTCGGGTGGCGAGGCCGTCGGCGAGATCCTCGGCACGGGAAGCCAGTTCCGCGTAGGTGACCTGGCCTTGCGGAGCCTCGATGGCCACCGCGCCGGGCGTCCGGCGCGCGGTGTCGGCGAGCCAAGCGGCGAGCGTCGGCACGTCGCTCTCGATGCCGAGCCCGTCGGTGCACAGGCTCACCGCGGCGGACGCGTCGATGAACAAGTCGGCCAGTGTGCGCGAACCATCGGCGAGCGCGCGTCGCAGCGCGGTGCGCAGCGACCCGAGCACGCCGTCGGCGACCGCCGCGGAAAGGAGAGTGCGGTCGTATTCCAGTTCGAGCAGCCATCGGCCCTCGACCAGGGTCGCGCCGAGCCACAGATCGAATTTGGCCGTGTCGTTGCCCGGTTCGCTGATCCCGGCGATCGCGCCGCCAGGTTTGTCGTCGAAGGTGTCCTGCATCGCCAGCATGCAGGAGAACAACGGGTTGCGATTACCGGCGCGGTCCTGTTTGACCTCGGCGACGAGCTGATTGAACGAAACGTCGACATTGGCGCGGCAATGCCCGACCGCCGCACGGACGACCTCGCCGAAATGCTCGTCCACCGTGCGAGTCCAGTCGACCTCGACGGTGACAGGCAGCGTGTTGACGAAGAAACCGCACAAGTCGAACGAGGCCACCCTCCTGCGTGCGGTGAACGGACTGCCGACAAGCACGCTGGACACGCCGCCATGGCGCGCGAGCACCGTGCCGTAGACGGCGGTCAGCAGCACGAACGGGGTGATACCAAGGCGTTTGCAGGTGCGATACAGGTCCGCGGTCTCGGTCTCGCTCAGCGTCCACGCGATCCGCGCGCCGGAGAAGTCCGTTTCCACCGGCCGGTTCGGACGAGGGGAGAGGACGAGCGGCGGCACTTCCCGCAATCGCTCGGCCCAGGATCTCGCCCGTTCGGTGGTGTCCGCGGAACCGGAGATCCGGATCTGCGTCCGCAGTTCCTGTAACAGTGCCTCTTCCCGCCGCGCACTCTTGGCCCTGATCTCCGCTTCGCTCAGCTCACCGGTCAGCGCCGCGCTGAGGTCCCGGATGAGCGGTCCCATGGAGACACCGTCGCCGACGATGTGGTGCGCGCAGAACACGATCGCCGACGCCGACCCGTCGGACGCCCGGATGTGGGCGAGCCGGTAGGCAGGCCCGGTGGTGAGGTCGAACCGCAGGCCGCCGAGCCGCCGGGCCGCCGAGTCCACGGCCACCCGATAGCCGCCCGGCTCGACCACGACCTGTTCCAGCGGCAGCTCATCGGGGGCAGGTGGCGGCGTCAACGTCGCGTACGCCTCCGGCAACCGCGCGAACACCTGCCGCAACGCCGGCTGGAGGCCGACCATCGCGGCGAGTGCGGGCGCGACCACGTCCGACGGCAGCGCCGGATCCAGATCGATCCGCATGAGCTGGTTGTAGATCTGCGGAGTGGGCACCCAGCCGTCGATGACCAGCAGACCCTGTTGCTGTTCGGTGATCGGCAGTACGCCGGGTTCGACCGGGGTGTCGACCGTCATCAGGACGTCGTTTCGCCGGCCGGGCTGAGCTCACGCAGCCATGCCTTGAGTTCGCCGACCGTGCACAGGCCCGCCATACTGGTCGCGTCGATCTCCGCGTCGGTGTCGGTCGCGGTCTCGACCGCGAGCCGGAGTAGCGACAACGACTCCAGCCCGGCGTCGAGCAGCGGGGTCGAGTCGTCGAATCCGGACGTGGCGTACTTGGCAATCGCCGAGTCGAGGTCGACTGGAATGGTACTCACGATTCTTTTCACCTCGTGGTGCGAGCGGTAACGCCGGACTGCTGTCTCCGTCTGACGGCCGATGCTCCCGACAGTCGATGTTTTCTCGATGTACCGTCGATCTACTCGCGCTGTGTCGAGCACGGCACCGGCCGATCGCCGCTGTTCAGCGCCATCGCGCCCGGGGTCGTGGCGCGGATCAGATCGTCGATGGCGGCGACCCCGCGAGCCACCCGATCAGGACTTTCGGTGCCCACCGAGATCCGGATGTGCCGGTCGCAGGAAGCCCCGTACGCGATGCCGGCCACGACGCTGACATCGGACTCTTCGAGCAGCCGGGCGGCGAACTCGGTAGAACTGAGGCTGGAACCGCCCAGCGAGGCGAACAGGTAGAAGGTCGCCGTACCCGGCAACGTCCGGATTCCACGCTCCGTCAGCCACCCTTCGACCTCTTGCCGCATCCGCACCGTCCGCTGAATCTGTGGCCGGGTGATATCGAGAACGCGGTCGAAGTTCTCGGCGAGATATGCGGACAGAATGGTCGGCGCACAGGTCACCAGATGCTGGTTTATCTTGAGTACCTGGTCGACGAGTGTGCGGTGTGCGATGAGGTAACCGATTCGCCAGCCGGACACACCGTAATTCTTCGACATCGAATTGACCGTCACGGTGTGCCGCTTCTCCGGATCGAGTGCCCCGATGGCCAGGAATTCCTGGTCCGGCGGGATGAACTCGTTGTATGCCTCGTCGGAGATCAGCAGCAGGCCATGGCGATCCGCGAGGTCGTGCAGGTCGCGCAGTTCCGCCGCGGTGTAGACGTGCCCGGTGGGGTTGTTCGGGTTGTTGATGACGATCGCGCGGGTCCTCGGGGTCACATAGCCCGCCAGGTCGGACACGCTCACATCGTGCGGGACCATCACCGGAGTCCCGCCACACAGCCGGACCTGCTCGGGATAGCTGAGCCAGAACGGTTCCAGCAGGATGACCTCGTCATCCGCCTCCAGTATCGCCAGCAGCACCATGTATATCGCGGCCTTCGACCCCGCGGTGACCAGGAGTTCGTGGTCGGCGTCCACCGGAACACCGAACTGGGCGTCGTAGTACTTGGCCAGTGACCGGCGCAGTTCCGGCAGCCCCCGCGAATGCGAATAGTGGTGCAGTCCGGTGGTGATGAGCTCGTCGAAATTCGGTAGCGGGAGGTCGAAGAACGCCTCACCGAGGGACAAGGTGACGACGTCGCGTCCCGCGGCCCGCAAATCGTAGACGAGGTTGTTGTGTTTGATGGACAGCGCCTGGTCGATCCCGCTCATCAGCCTGGTGTTGCGCAACGGCGAGGGTGGTTCCATGACCGGGACGGCGTGGGTCGGCTGGTTCATCAGAGCACCCGCGTCTGGCCGTCGCCCCACACCACGTTCTTCACCGTGGTCAACGCTTCGAGCCCCATCGGACCGCGGACATGCAGCTTCTGGGTGGACACGCCGATCTCCACGCCGTAACCGAACTCGCCGCCGTCGGAATACCGGGTCGACGTGTTCACGAACACGCTGCCGGAGTCGACCTCACGGGCGAACCGGCGGGCGACCCGGATATCGGAGGCGACGATCCCTTCGGCGTTCGACGTGCCCCAGCGGGCGATGTGCGCGATCGCCTCGCTCGCGTCCTTGACCACCTTCACGGCGAGAGCGAGCCCGAGGTACTCGGTCCCCCAATCCGCCTCGGTCGCGGCCACCGCGGACGGCCAGGCGCCGCATACGGCGGGGCATCCGCGGATTTCGACTCCCTCCGCGGCGAGCGCGTCCAGCGCTCCAGGCAGCCAGTCGTGCACCAGTTCTTCGTGCACCAGCAGGGTTTCCATCGCGTTGCAGACGCTGGGCCGTGAGGCCTTGGCGTTGACAGCCACCTCCGTCGCCATCCGCCGATCGGCCGAGCTGTCGATGTAGACATGGCAGTTACCCGCGCCGTCGATCACTGTAGGCACGGTCGCGTCGCGCTCAACCTGGGCGATCAGCTCCGGCCCGCCTCTCGGCACCAGCAAGTCGACGTAGCCCTTGGCCCGCATCAGCTCCAGCGCTCCATCCCGCGAAGGATCGCGAATGAGCTGGACGGCGGCGGCAGGGGTGCCCGGATGGCGCGCGATCGCCTCGGCCAGTGCCGCCATGATCGCGGTGTTCGTGGCCATCGCCGTCGACGAACCACGCAGCACCGCGCAGTTTCCGGATTTCAGGCACAGTGCCGCCACTTCGGCGGTGACGTTGGGCCGCGCTTCGTAGATCACCGCGACGACTCCGAGCGGTTCCCGGATCTGCTCGACCAGCAGCCCGTTCGGCCGGGTCCAGCCCGCGACCACCTGACCCACCGGATCGGGCAGAGCGGCGATCGTGGTGATCGCCTCGATCAGTCCCGCGGTCCGCCGCTCGGTCAGCGTGAGCCGGTCGGCGAGCGTATCCGAGATCCCGCCGTCGCGGGCCACCTGGACGTCCTGGCCATTCGCCTCGAGGATCTTGCCGCGATGGTCGGCGATGGCCGTCGTCATATCGAGCAGTACGCGATCCTTTTCCGCGGTGGTCAGCGTTTTGACCGTCGCCGAAGCCTCGGCCGCGTCCCGGCAGATGTCTGTTACCGACATGGTTGATCCTCCACGATCCGTACGTAGTCACGATTGGTGAACAGGGTCGAACTGGGTGCGCAGGCCGGGCCGGACTTTCCGGATCCCAGGCGGATGGCGCCACGAGCGGCCGCGCCGCCGGTGACACCGGCGATGTCGACGACCGATCCCGCGTCGAAGCTGCCGCTGACCTCGCGGACCTGGCTCCGGAGCAGGCTTTCGTCGCGGTCGATGGCGCGCAGGCCTGCCTCCTCGCACACCACGGTGCCGCGCGGCGGGGTCCGGAAGGCCCGCCACAGGCGTTCTATGTCGACTGTGGCTCCGTTGACCGGCCGCGGCTGAAATCGGGTACCGACCGGGTCGCCGCGATGGGCGGCGACCAGCACACCGGGATCCTCGGTGTCGGCGATGACCGCCGGCACACCCGAGTAGGTGGCGATCCAGCAGGCGCTGAGCTTCGCCACCATCCCGCCGGTCCCGCCGTCACCGACCGACCCGCCCGCCAACGCCTCCAGCCCGGGGGTCAGGCGGCGCACTTCGGTGATCCGGGTGGCGTTCCCGTCCAGCATCGGATTGGCATCGTAAATACCGGGAACATTGGTCAGCAGCAACAGCAATCGGGCACGCAGGTATCCGCTGAGCACCGCGGCGAGTACGTCGTTGTTGCGTACGCCGAGCGCGTCGTTCTCGTTGACGATCGGAATGAATCCCAGCGACTCCATCGCGTCCAGGGTTCGCCCGACCCCGCCCGCGCCCTCGTGTCCCGGCGAGATGAGGTCGCGCGGGGTGAGCAAGATCTGCCCGGTCTCCAGACCATGGCGAGAAAACCGCTCGTGTAGTGCCGAATAGAGGATTCCCTGCCCCAGCGCGGCGGAGACCTGCTGCTCGGCGGCGCCCGCGCCGGCCAGCGCGTCGTGGCGGCGTCTGCCGATCGCGATGGCGCCGGAGGTGACGAGGACCGGTGACAATCCGGCTCGCCTGCCTCGGAGCACCGCCTCGCAGAGACGGTCCACCTTGGCCGGATCGAGGTGGCCATCGGTGACCAGTGAGGAGGTGCCGATCTTGAGTACCACTCGGTCGCCGTGTGCACGCCGCGCGGAGTCCGAGATGGTGCCGGGAATTGCCGAGCCGGAGCCGGATCGTGCCATTGTCACGGTTCTTCCACCTCCTGAGTGATTGCCGGGAATGGATAGGTGCGTGAATCAGCGCGATACGTACCGGAATCGTCGCCACGTCGGCGAACTTCGCGACTGTGGTATCGATACTCGCGCCGCCGGGTGTTTTTCCGATGTACTCACGATGGAGGAGCGCTGTGCCGGTACCGTGGCGGCTATTCGCGGCCGATCAGCGGCGCCTTTTTTATTCACCCATTCGGCGGCTGCTCGGCGTAGCCCGTCGAGGTCATTCTGGCAAGGGGTATATGATCCGAGCCTGCTCGATTCATGATTCCACGATTTCGCGAGGAGTTCGTTGATGGGGGACCCAACAGTCGTGGGCAACGCCGCGTCGGCCGGGCGTGCGGTGACCACCACGCCTGGTCCGTCCGACTCGAGTGGGCGCAACACGGTCGTCCTGGTGGTGATCACCGCGATCACCAACCTGGCGGACGGGGTCACCAAGATCGCCTTCCCGCTGATGGCCACCACACTCACCAATTCGCCGTTTCAGATCTCGGCGGTCTCGCTGACGCTGACGCTGCCCTGGCTGCTGGCGGCATTGCACGTGGGCGTCCTGGTGGACCGGGTGGACCGGCGCAAGTTGCTCTGGCTGGCGAATATCGCACGAGTGATCGTCGTTCTCGGGGTGCTCGCCGCGAACGCCGCGGGCGCGGTCACCCTGCCACTGCTCTACATCGGCGGCCTGATCCTCGGCGTCGCCGAAGTGATCGCGCTGACGGCGGCCACCGCGGTGGTGCCGGACGCGGTCGCGCCGCCGGGACGACAGCGGATCAACACCTGGATGGCGGGCGCGGAGACGGTGTGCAACGAGTTCGCCGGGCCGCTGCTCGGCGGGCTGCTGGTCGTGGTCGGCGCGTCGTTCGCGCTCGGCGGGACAGCCGCCGGTTACGTCGTCGGCATGGTGGCGCTGCTGTTCCTGGTCGGCAAGTTCCGGCCCGCGCGGCCCGAGGGGAAACCCGAGTCGCTGAACAGTCAGATTCGCGACGGACTGTCGTTTCTCTGGGGGCAGCCGGTTTTGCGGCTGATGGCGCTGGTGCTCACCATTCTGTGCGCGTGCTGGGGTGTCTGGCTCGGCCTGATGCCGCTGGTCGCGACCCAGCAGATGGGCCTGGACGCGAGCGGCTACGGAATCCTGCTCAGCGCACTCGGCGTCGGCGGGCTGTTCGGCGCGCTCGTGGTGAGCACCGTGAACCGGTGGCTGGGGCGCCAGTTCGTCATGTTCGCCAACATCTTCCTCACGCTGGCGCTGGTTCTGATGCCCGCCGTGACGACGAACTTGGTCGCCGTCGCCGCCGGAGCCTTCTGCGGCGGCATGGGGGGCACCCTGTGGTCGATCAACGCGCGGACGATCGCGCAGCAGCTCGTCAGCAGCGAGATGATGGGGCGCTACAGCGCCGCCGCGAAGATGTTCAGCTGGGGTTCTTTCCCGGTGGGCGCCGGGCTCGCCGGTGTGCTCGCGGAATGGTTCGGCACCCAGGTCGCCTTCTGGATCTTCTCGGTCGCCACTCTGACCCTCATCTTGCCCTTCCTGCGCATCTTCACCGCGGAGGCACTCGCTAAGATCGATGCCGGAGACGTCGCCGTCCGCGGCACGGAGACCGCGCCTGAACCCGAGAAGTAGGTCGCGGCGTCTGCACTCCTGGTGTCAGGTATCCATATCGATACTGCCGTAGTTGTCGTCAAAGGGTGACATGGCCGTAGCTGTCACCACCTCCTCTGCGAAATCCTGACCAGCAACGGTGAAGACGATGTTCTTGGCTGGGACTTCGTCGAACTGACCGATAGAGCATCATCGGCACCTCTCGGTCTTGTCGGGCCCTGCTGCGTCTCCACTGTCCACAGAGGACGATTCCTGGCGGCTGAATGTCGGGTTAATTCCTATATGTACGGTTCTGTTGTTGCGGGAGAGGTCGAGCTGTGCCGGACACTCGCTGTCTCCGCCGCGGCCACCGACAGCCCCAGGGAGGCCATCGCGTTCCGAAGGCGTGCCTTTGCGGTCGAGCCTGCGCGAAACCCGCATTGTCTTCGACCTGGCTGGCAGCGTGCTCGCCAGAACGCCACCGCCACAGTCGTGGTCATGATGTATGCCAGGTAGCGAAGCGCCCACCGACGCGCCATCCCGACTATCGTCCCGCCCTCCGGGACGACATCATGCGTGGACGTCGAAGGCACTGGGACAGTCGTCGCTAACGACGGACAAAGGGGCCGGCGAGTCGGACTTTCTCGACCTGGACTTCGAGGTGTCGTAGGCGAATGCCGTAGCGGAGGTTCGATATTTGGTCCATCAGGGATACTACTAGCCTCGAAGTATGATGCGTGAGAGTGAATTGTCTCGACAGCAGGCAAGTCATGGCGGACAATAGGATGCGCGCGGCACCCTGCAGGCAAGGTCCTTTGTTGCGCTCAGATCCCTGCTCCCATCATTCGGCGAAAAGGAAATTCATGCATGACGATGATGAGCCAGTAGGTCGGGTGCTCGGTAGGCGGCAGGCGTTGATTCTGCTCGGCGCCGCTGGTGCGACACTCGCTGTCGCCGGATCGACCACGGCGAGTGCTACCACCTCCACCGCAGGAACGCCCGACGTCTGCGCGCTGGATTGTGTAGTCAAGCCAGAGCAAATGGAGGGCCCGTACTTCGTCGACGAGCGGCTCAACCGCTCCGATATCCGCAGTGAGCCGGCCACCGGACAACTAGTTCCCGGCACCGCGCTGGTAATCAATTTTACCGTTCAGCAAATTCGTCAGCAGCTGTGCACGCCGCTACCGGGGGCGATGATCGACCTGTGGCAGTGCGACGCGTTCGGGCTGTACTCCGACATCCCGTCCCAAGGAAGTTCCGGCCGCCGATTCCTGCGCGGTTACCAGAACACCGACCAAGCGGGGACGGCCCGGTTCACTACCATTCTGCCGGGCTGGTATTCGGGGCGCACGCTGCATATTCACGTCAAAATACGCACCGTCGGAACCAACGGCCGACCCTACGAGTTCACATCGCAGCTCTACTTCACGCCCGAGTTCGGCACGGCCTATCTGCGGACCGAACCGTACCGGCGGAAAGGCCCGGCCGACACGACCAACAACCGCGACTCGATCTACCGCAACGGCGGTGCTCAGATGCTGCTACGCCCGCAGCAGGCCGGAAACGGCTACACGGCGGACTTCGCGATCGGTCTCGACCTGTCGAACACCCAAGTCGGCAGGCCCGACTAGGGCAGGCCCTGTAAGTCGCTTATCACGCCACATCGAGAGTGGCGTCGCTGATCGCCTCGGGCAGCCGGGCCGGTGACCTGATCAGGTGGCCGGCCCGGGTGTCGAGCAACTGGTGCTCTCGGTTCGCTGATGATCTTCGGCAGGTGCCGACTCGCGCCGCTGCGGCGGTCGAACATCCGCAACCGCTACTGGCGCGCGGTAGGGGATGGCAGCCAGGCCGAGGGCTCACGGCACAGCACTTGGCTGGCCGAGGACGGCATCCCCCGAGCTGGGGGAGTGGTTCCCGCACCTGCACGCCGCCTCCGTGTCAGGGAAGATCGAACCAGCTCCTGACCAGCGTCTCGTTCCTCCTCGTTGGGGCGACTCCTGTTCGGGTTCGGCGACGTCCTGGCCTTCGGGCCCCGACTTACCCGGTCGCGCGGAAGATGGAGACGTCGTCCACGGTGACGGTGAGTGGCGCGTTGGTGGCCGAGCCGGAGAGGTTGGTGAGCAGCCCGCGTTCCTGAGCCCTGAATCGCGGCGGTCTGGTCGGTCGCGGTTGCCTGCCAGCCCGTGGCAAGGCCGGTCGCCTGTGGACGGTCCTTTTCGGACGAAGCTCCCTCGCTTGCCGATATCTGCCGTCGCGGTCCGGTAACGTCCGTTGTGTCTCGTAGGCGTGGTGTGGTCTGGTAGCGGAATTCGCGGTCAGACCGAGCAGGTTCGGGTGATCTCGCGGTAGCAGCCGGTGAGGAGGCGCAGTGCCGTTCGTCCTTTCGCGGTTGCTGGCGCGCTGGGTGTTGCAGCAAGGCTGGATGCTTCCCGTCGCAGTGGTCCTCGTCGTCTTCGCGACCAGCTGGCCGTTGATGGCACTGGCCGAACCCGCGGGCAGCGAGCTCGTCCAGCCGGGGAATTACTGGTGGTACTTCGTGGTCACGGCCGCGACGGTCGGGTACGGCGACTTCTCGCCCGAGACCACCGCGGGGCATTTCGTGGGTGCCTACGTCATCATCGGGGGGATCGCGACACTCACCACGGTCTTCACCAAGCTCGCTTCGAGGCTCGAACAGGCGAAGGGACGGCGGATGCAGGGAATGGAAGCCGTACGGGCGAGCGGGCACACTCTCCTGATCGGCTATACGGCCGGTCGCACCGAGAGGATTGTCGTGCAGTTGCTCGCCGACGGGGTGACCGGTCTCGTGCTGTGCGCCGGGGACGAAGTGCAGGTGCACCCGATGCCGTCGCAGCCGGTGGACTTCGTCCGGGGCGAGCCGACCGCGGCCGACGTCCTCGCGCGGGCCGCCGTCGCCGACGCGAGCACCATCCTGGTCGACATGCGCGACGACAACGAGGCCCTGGCCGTCGCGGTGACCGTTGACCACGCGAACCGGTCGGCACACGTCGTGGTCACGTTGCGGGACATGGAGAAGTCCGAGCTGGTCCGCTACGTGGACCCGAGGATCAAGTGCGTGCAGTGGCACACGCCGCGGATGGTCACCGAGGAACTGACCTCACCCGGAATCGCCGAGGTCTACTCCCAACTAATGACGGCGGGCGGGGCGGGGACGTACTCGGTGACCTTGCCCGAGTCGCTGGGGCGGCTGAGTATCGAGAAATGCCGGATGGCGCTGGGCCGGACTTTCGGCGCCACGGTACTGGCCTCGCGGACAGGCGAAGATCTCGTCGTGAATCCTTCGTGGGACGGCGAACTACCGGCCGGCTCGGTGCTCTACTACGTCAGTCCTCGGCGCCTCACCGACGCGGAAATCGAAACGGCTCTGCGCGACCGCGGTCGTTGAGTTCACGACCACGAGGTATCGGTTTCGAGTGTCCGAAGTACGCGGAACCGCGCCAGGCGGTGGAGCATTTCTCATCGCGTCAGGGCGGATCTGGCCGTCGAGGTCCTCGTGAGCCGTCCGTACGATGTCGTGGACGGTCATGTCCCTCCTCCTTTCCGACGATTTCTTCATTGTGTCGGTGGTGGCGGGGACTGCACCTGACGACTGCCTGACGATTGCGGTGGGGTGAGCGGGCAGGGCGTCGGTGGCACCGATCGGCTGGAGACCGCCCGCGAAGACGAGCACGGACGTGCGGAGTTTCATACCGTGGCCTCCGGGAGTTCGACGACGAAGCGGGCGACACCGCCGGGCGGTCCTCTCCGCGCGACCGTGGGCTAGGGCCTCGGAATCGCCGCGGCCATGTTCGGCCTCCTGGCCATCCCGGCAGGTACCTGAAGTGACCTTGCGTCACTCTGTGGAGCACACTTCGCGTGCGGCGGGTCGCGCACCGATCAGGTTTTCGCGCCGCGCCCGTCTGTACGTGTGGGATCGACTCACGGGAGGCTGACGCCATGCGGAAACTGACCTTTGGCATGAATGTGACCCTGGACGGCTACATTGCCGCGCCCGGCGACGACCTCGGCTGGAGTGGGGGTGAGGGTCCGGACTCGTCGCCGAGCGACGAGCTGTTCCAGTGGTGGTCCGACCGGGTGGCGGCGACGGGCCTGGCGCTGTACGGGCGCAAGCTGTGGGAGGCGATGAGTTCCCACTGGCCGACCGCCGACCAGCAGCCCGGCGCCACACCGGCGGCGATCGAGTACGCCCGCCGCTGGCGGGACATGCCGAAGGTGGTGTTCTCCTCGACGACCAGCACGGTCGACTGGAACACCCGCCTGGTCACCGGCGACGCGGTCACCGAGATCACCCGGCTCAAGGCCGAGGACGCCGGCCCGATGGACATCGGCGGCGCGACGCTCGCCGGGGCGGCCATGCGGGCCGGGCTGATCGACGAGTACGTGCTGGTCACCGTGCCGGTCTTGGTGGGCAGCGGCACGCCGTTCTTCACCGTGCTGGACAGCTGGGTGAAGCTGACCCTGGTGGAGACCCGGGCGTTTCCCGGCGGCGTGGTGCTGACCCGCTACGCGACGAGGCGCTGATCCCCAATCCTCCTCGCCGGGCGGCCGATCAGCGGGATGCCCCGAACTCGGCGGAACAGCTTCGAGGGCGTCGTCCAGTTAGGCCGTCAGGACCCGTTCGACGAAAGCCCCGGCTGCCAACAGTTTCCGGTCACCGCCGACGGCGCCGTCGAGAGCCAGTCCCGCGGGCAGGCCACCGCGGCCGTGTCCCATCGGGACGGTCAAGCCAGGAACACCCGCGATGCTGCCGGGCTGGCAGTTTCGGATGAAGGTCGGGAAGGTCGGGACCGCGCGTCCACAGTGGATGAACTTTTCGACGGCGGAAAAGTCCTGGGCTGTCGCCGGTGTGGTGGGGAATCCCAGTGCGTCGATGCCGGTTTCGCCGAAGATCTTCGCGTAGGCGCGGCGTAAGGCCGAGCGGTTGGCGAGGGCGGCCTCGTAGACGGCCGGCTCGATGCCCGGCACGACCGACTCGGCGAAGATCGCCCGGACGTCGGACGCGGCGACTTCGTCGACGAGTCGCTCGAACGAAACCTCGGGCGTGTACTCGGCGAGGTACGCCCGTAGCCCGATGCCAGCTTCGTGGATCACCAGCGGCATGCCCTGATCGGTGACGAGTTCGGCGAGAGGCGCGTCGTCGACCGGCACCAGAGTGACCCCGGCCGCGCGCAGGCGGATCAGCGCGGCCGTCCACAGTTCTTCGACGTCGTCGGCCAGGTCGCCGGTCAGGAAACCGTGCGGCACACCCAGCCGGAACGGCGGGAGTTCGCGCAAAGGTTCCGGTTCCTCAGCCGCGAGTGCGGCGTCGAGGAACGCGAGATCGGTGACTGTGCGGGCGATCGGCCCCACCGTGTCCCGGGTGCTGCTCAACGGCGTGATGCCGTCGGACGGGTAGCGGCCCGTGGTGGGCCGGAAACCGCAGACCCCGTTGAGCGCGGCGGGCACGCGCACCGAACCCCCGGTGTCGGTGCCCAAGCCTGCCGGGACGATGCCCGCCGCGACGGCCACCGCGGTTCCGCCGCTGCTGCCCCCGGCGAAGCGGGACGGGTCGCGGGCGTTGCGCACCGGACCCAGTGGAGTCGTGTCGCAGGTGATGCCGAACGCGAGTTCGTGCATGGCCGCCTTGCCGATGACGGTGGCGCCCGCGTCGAGCAGACGCTGGATCACGCCCGCGTGCTCACGCGGAACGTGGTGTGCCAGTGCCGGGGTGCCCGCGGTGTTCGGCATGCCCGCGACGTGGATGTTGTCCTTGACGACCACCGGAAAGCCGGTCGGCGGCCCGATCGGCTCCGGCGCGAGGTGGCTGATCGCGTGGAGGTCCTGGACCTCTTCCGCCCGCGTGCGGCATTCGGCGGCACTCGGAGTTCCCTTCACCGGCGGCACCTCCAGATCGCGGGCGGCCAGCTTAGCGTGACAAGGCCGGAGTCACTGATAAAGACAGTCATTTTGATCAGGCTATGCCAAGATTCGATGGCACTCGGCCACAATCAGCGCGATGGCGGCGGTCGCCGCAGCGGGCAGCGGCCCTCTGGTGCCTCGGGCGTGGGTATTCTCGTGTCGTTGTGCATTTGGTGGTATGGGCGGGAGAGTGAGGTGACGTTGAGCGCGGTGGCGGAGTTCGATGCGCTGCACAACACGATACGGACGCGTGTCGAGGGTGGAGATGGCAACGGGGTGGTGGCTGATCTCGCCGCTGCGCTGGCGATGGCGCGGGCGGGGTTCGACGAGGATCCGGGTTTGTGGGTGATGCGGCTACGTATGGCCCAGCGGGATGTCGAGCGTGTCCCGGCGAACGCGCGGCTGAAGGCGGACAGCGAGGACGCCACGCGCGCGATCATCGCGTACGCGCGGGCGGGGGCAGCCGATGATCCTGCGCGACGGGGCCTCCTCGGCACCACCCTGAACAGCTACTCCATGCAGCTCGAAGCGGAGCAGCGGATCGACGAGAGCACCGTCTTCGCGTCTGAGTTTCTTGACCTTGTGCGCACCGAGCCGACGGCTAGCAGCGAGCAGGCGCACGCGCGCTCGCGTCTCGCGGAGCTTCGGCTCAGGGCCGGGGACCACACCGGGGCTCTCGCTCTCGCCGAGGAACTCGTCGACGCCGCACACCGGAACGGCGAGATTCCGGCGGAGGGCCCCAGTGGTCTGCCGTCATGGTTGCGGCTCCGGGCGCGGGCGTACGCGGCGCTGGGCCGGGAAGTCGAGGCCCGCGCTGATTTCGAATCCTCGCTCGACTGGGAACGCGCTCGCGTTCGCGCGGGAAAGTTCCTCGCTCACCTCGATCTCGCCGACGCCCTCGACGAGTACGCGGACCTCCTCGGCGCCCTGGGTGCGGCGGACGACGCTCGCGCGGCGGCGGTGTCGGCGGCAGAGACCCGCGAGAAGCGCCGCGGCTAACGGAATGTCGCTCCGCGCCCTCGTGAGGGAGACGACCGTCTCACGGTGGACCAAGGGTGAGCGGCACGCCGCCAATCCGGCGGGCGCTCCACCACGAAGACACGCAAGTGTGGTCCGGACAATGCAGGCGCACGGATGTCGCCAGCTCGGCACCACGTCACCGAGTACGTCCTCGACCACGATAGCGATCGCTTCCGCGGCCTGACCCTGCGTCCACGCCAAGGTGCTGCCCGGCTCAGATCGAGAGCGCTCGCGAATTCCATCGCTGGCGGTTGCGCCCGGCCCCCAAAAGGGCCGAATAGACCACACTGACCGGAGGCCCGTCCCCGTCGCGGGGGAGGAGCGCCCGAGTGGATATCAATCCGTCAATAACGGCTGGCCGAAGAGGCGACGGCTGTTAGGGTCCGGGCCATGCGTGTGTGGTGCTGTGGCCTGGTCGTGAGCGCGGGTGTGTTACTCGGCGCGTGTGCCGGGGGCGGGTCGGGGAGTGGCCAGGTGGTGCCCGCGACGACCACGCAGGCCCCGAAGACGGTGGCGACCGGCCCTCTGAAGACGTCGACGTCGTCACCGCCGGAGACCCCAGTGACCACCACGACCCAGCTGACGCCAGAGACGACGCGGACCACGGCTCATCGCTCCACGACGACCGCGAAGCGCCCGACGACCCCGCGCCGCACTCCCACCCGGAGACGCTGACGGCCTTGACCACTGTCCGCCGGTGGTCGACAGTCCTCTGTCCGGCGCGCTCGCCGATCGGGGTGACCGTTCCGTCGGCGGGGGTTGTTGTGCCGGAAGGCGATCAGTTGCCGTCCGTAGGTGAGATTTCGACGGCCTTGAGGCCGTAACGGGTGCGGCCGTCGCGTGTCAGTCCGGGTCCGGGAACAACGAACGGTAGGCTGCCGAGCCGCGGAACGTGGTGCCGTGGTGCGGCGACCGCCATACTATGTCTACTGTGGACATGCTGGCGCGCAGTATCCGGCCGGTGATCTCGTAGTCCGGGTGGACGCCATCATCACTGAGTGAACGCCGGATCTCCAGCGCGATGCGGTCGCCTCGCTCCACCGCGATGCCGTCCATGGACAGCGGCACGTACACGGGACACCAGCTGGTCTGCTGAGCCAGGGAGTCGATCGGCTGATCTTCCTCGCGCGTGATCCACAGGCGCATGCCGAGCGCGAGCCCGTGTATCCGGCCCGCCTTGGTCACCAGAAGGTCCACGTCATCGACACCCCTTCCCGGCATCGGACTGGTGAAGCGCAGTTCTTCCACCTCCGCTTGGGATGTAAGGAACTCTGCCTGTTCCAGCCCGAGCAGGCACAGCCGCAGATCGAACGGATTGCCGACGCTGGCGAAGATTTGTTCCAGATCCCGCAGGAAGAGCGGCGAGAACGCCAGGTCCCCAGCCGGAAGCACAGTGCTCGTGTCCACCGCGGCGACGGTGGTGACGCAGCGGTGCGGAATGGAGGCGCCGCCGGGTTTCAGGAACCGTCGACGTGCGTCGTCGAGTACGGACTCCGCACCCTCGGAACCACCGATGGCGCCGATGATCTCCGAAACCAGTACATCGACTCGTTCGGGCAGCGTGATTCGAGTGGACAGGCCCTCCAGGATGGTGACTTTATCCGTCAGGCCCGCGGCTTCGACCGATTGGCGGGCCTTCTCGGCTATATCCGGGATGACTTCGATGGCGTATACCCTGGTGGCACCCGCGTTCGCCGCGGTCACCGCCCAGATCGCGTCCTGGCCGGTGCCGATGTCCAGCACGACCTTGCCAGGGGCCAGCGCGTGCAGTGCCGCTCGGTACGCCTCGGTCCGGAGTTCGTCGGCGATCATGTAGTCGTACGAGAAATCGTCGTACACAGGATATTCGCCCAAGGAGGGCAGCAGGATCGGGGAGTCCTCGGCTGGGTCCTCGTCGGTGCTGACCCGCACGGCCAGGTCGTTACCAGACACGGAAATGGTACGGATGTGGGAAGCAGCGGACATGAAGGACACCTTTCGTGCCACGAGATCGACAACCACAACGTAGAGGCGGCACCGACGCTGCCAGAACCGCCAGATCGGTGGTCAAGCCGTAGGTTCGCGCGGCAGACCATTGTGGACAGACATGCACCGGCAGGCCGCGGAAGTGCCGGATGCCGTGGTGACGTTCCGGTGTGCCCAGGGAACACCGGGTGGGTATGGAAATCGAATGATCGCCGGTGCCGGGGCGAGGAAATCGGACGACATGGTCCACCCTTCACGGAAGACATGCGGCGCGGCTGTCCGGCCGATCCTCAAGCTGCTGCCGAACTCATGTCGCGGTGGGCGATCCACAGCGCTGGCTGCGACGGCTATCACCAGTGGCAGATAGCCGCAGGGCGCCGATGCGGGCCTGGACTTCCTCGTCGCGATCGACATCGAGTTCCGCGAACGACCAGGAATCGCCCCACGTCTTCAGAATTGACGCAGGCACGGGCTTCTCAGGTCCTGACGCCGTGGAGCGAGGAGACCTGTGCGGCTGTGCCGTTCACCGGGAGGTCGGGGTTCGGCGCGGTCGAGTCGCCGCATCGGCCAACCTTGCCGCGGTTCATCGAATCGCCACGGCTCCGGCAGTGGGCCACGGGACAAGCCCAAGCCGAGGCGCCGACGCGGTGACCTAGATGAGTGATTCCGTGAAGATCGCGTGAAGTGCAACCCCGCGAAGGAATCCTTCCCTTGACAGTCCATAAAGGACACTAGCCGAGCCCGAATTATCCGATTGCCCGTATTGCCGGGTCTGCGAGGATCCTCCCAAGGACTCGACATGGTCGTGAAGGCCTCCTTGCCTACCTTGAGGGTAAGCAAGGAGGCCTTCACGACCTTGACGATACGGACATACGGCATCTAATCGGACGTTTTGACTCGAAAAGCGTCCTCTATAGACAGTCACAGCGCCCCACTGAGCTTCACATGATCTTCACGGAATCAACCGTCTAGTGGTTGTCATACGCCGCGCGGGCGGCGTCGATGTGCGGCAGGTGCGTGATGCTCCACTCGAGCAGCGGTGCGGTGGCTTCGCGCAGGGTCCGGCCCATCGTGGTCAGCTCGTAGCTGACGTGCGGTGGCATGACGTTGCGGACCGTGCGCGTCAGGATCCCGTCGCGCTCGAGGTCGCGCAGAGTCACTGTGAGCATGCGCTGGCTGATGCCGTCGATGGCCCGTTTGAGTTCGGTGAAGCGTCGCGGCCCGTCCTTGAGCGTGCGCACGATCAGCAGCGCCCACTTGTCCCCGACGATCCCGAGGACTTCGCGGGCTTGGCACGGGTCCTGCATGGTTACCTCCTGAGAACCGGGGCACCGAAAAGTGCCGTATTGCCAGGTGTGCGACGTGTGGATCACGATGCTACCGGTTACCAAAGAGTACCGAGGCACGAGGAGGAACCGCACGACTATGGCCACATTTCTGCTGGTACACGGCGCCTGGCACAGCGGGCGGAGCTGGGACCGGGTGGTCCCGCTGCTGGAGTCGGCCGGGCACCGGGTGCTCGCGCCGTCGCTGACCGGCTACGGCGACAAGGCACACCTGCTGGGCCCCGAGGTCGGGCTAGGCACCCACGTTGACGACGTCACCGGCCTGATCGAAGGCGAGCGTCTCGACGACGTCGTGCTCGTCGGGCACAGCTACGCCGGGATGGTCATATCGGGGGTCGCCCACCGGGTCCCGGAGCGGATCGCGCATCTGGTGTTCCTCGACGCGATGGTTCCCGAAGACGGCGAAACCGCGGTCGACGTCCTTCCCGTCACCAAGCAGCTCATCGACGTCGCCGTGGACGGCTGGCGGATTCCGCCGATGCCGGAGCAGCCGCCGCCGCTCGGCTTGTTCGGGGTCACCGATCCCGAGGACGTCGCCTGGTTACGCTCGATGCTGTCGGACCAGCCGGTGCGGTGCCTTCAGGAGCCGGTCCGGTTGGACGATCCAGCCGCGCGCACGATCCCGCGTACGCACATCCACTGCGTCGGGGCTGGGCCGGCGGGCATCACCCGGCGTCCCGTCCCGGCAGGCGAGCGGGTGCGGGAGCTGTCGACCGGCCATGACTGCATGATCACCATGCCCGTCGAGCTCGCCGGGCTGCTGCGCGAGGTTTTCACGGTGTCGCCGTAGCCCGGTCGACAGGAGTCCGGCCATACGGGGCGCGGAGGTAGTCCTGCAACAGCGAAGGCATCAGAACTCCCTTCTGTACTAGGGAAATCGGGTCAGGTCAGGCTGCGCGGCGATCGATGTCTGCTGCGTGTGGACGGTTCTGCGACGCTGGTGCGGCCGAGCCTGCGCCGGGTACGACCCTGCCGGCCGTGTCCGCGGGTGTCCATGACTCGCGGGCGGTCTGACCTGGAGCAGGCGGGCGTAGGCTCTCAAGGATGCGGATCGGCGAGCTGTCCAAGCGCACGGGCGTGAGTCCGCGCTCACTGCGGTACTACGAAGAACAGGGCCTGCTGACCAGCTCACGCTCCGACGCCGGGCAGCGTCACTATGCCGATGCCACGGTTCAGCGCGTGTCGCTCATCCGGCAGCTGTTCGACGCGGGTATGTCCAGCCGGGTGATCACGACCGTTCTGCCGTGTGTGGACGTCCCCGGTGACCTAGGCGTCGCCGAGGAGACGTTCACGGCGATGACGCGCGAGCGCGCCCGGATCGACGCCGACATCGCGCACCTGATCGAGACCCGGGATGCGCTCGACGTGCTGATCAGGGCCAACAGTCGGCACCGGGCGATGCTGTCCACGACCCCGGAACCGGTGACCCGGTCGGCCTGATGCTGTGACCTGCACCTCAGCCGCTTGCCCCTTACGTCAATGTCAGCGGTGAGGATGGCGAAAGCGCCCGGAACCACCGGGTCGGTCATCCGGAAGGCGGCAGAGAATGGGGCAGGCATGGGGTTTTGGCAGGTATGGCGGGCCCGAGGTGCAAGAGTTCTTCGATCGTCCCGATCCCGTCCCCGGCCGCGGCGAGGTGCTGGTCCGGGTCACCGTGGCCGGCGTGAATCCCCTCGACCATCTTCTGCGCTCGGGTCTGGTCCCCGGGCTCGACGGCGGGCGTCCGTTTCCCCGCGTGCTGGGCATGGAGGCAGCCGGAATCGTTCTCGCCCTCGGCGAGGATGTCGAAGGGCTCGAGGTGGGTGATGCGGTCTTCGGCTTCGCCCTCACCGGTGGCGGCACCTACGCCGAGACGACGGTGCTGTCCGCGCCGAATACCGCGCGCATCCCGGCGGGCCTGTCCGCGACCGTGGCGGCAACGCTGCCGGTGGCCGGGACGACCGCGGTGGACGTGCTCGACCAGCTCGACCTCCCGGCCGGTACCACGGTCCTGGTCAACGGGGTCGGGGGCGGGGTCGGCCTCGCCGTCGCCAGGCTGGCCGTCGGGCGCGAGCTGCGGGTGATCGGCACCGGGAGTACCGCCAAGCGCGAGCACGCCGAAGCCATCGGGGTGCGGTTCATCGACTACACCGCCGAGGACGTCGTCGCCGCGGCACGCGAGCTGGTTCCGGACGGCTTCGACGGGATCGTCGATCTGGTCGGAGGCACCTCGCTCCGGACGGTCGCTCCGCTGGCCCGGGATCCCCGCACCATCATCGCCGTGGGTGATATGTCTGTGCCCGATCTCGGCGGGCGTTTCGTCGAGCGTCGCCTCGACCGCGAGAACCTGGCGCGATCCGCCCGGCTGGCCCTCGACGGAGTCCTCGCACCCGTGATCACCGCGATCCACCCGCTCTCCGACGCCCCGGCCACCCTCGCCACCGTCGAAAACGGTCACACCTCGGGCAAGGTTGTCATCAAGGTGACATGACTTCGGCTGGTACGCGGAGCGTGCGGTCTTCTTCGAGTGCGGCGATCGAACTTCCGCAACCGCTACTGGCGCCCGGTGTGGGACGGCAGCAGCCGGGAGCCATCTGTGAGAGTGCGCAGCAGGTCGTCGCCGCAGCGCTTCATCGCCGACGTGCCGGTAAAACCGGTGAGTGCCGAAAAGGCCGCGCACCTACGATGATCTTTGTGCAGGGGCCATCGGTTCGTAAGTGGGAGTTCTTGCTCTCCCGGCATCATCCCGGCGGGTGGGAGCCCGTCCTGAGCGGAGAGTCCGGCGCCTGGGTTTTCCGCAGTGCCGACGGCTCGCGGTATGCCAAGTGTGTCCTGGCCGAGCAGGAGGATCTGCTGGCACAGGAACGAAACCGGGTGGAGTGGCTCAGTGTCAGGGGCATCCCGGGACCCGAGGTGCTCGCGTGGAGCTCCGGAGCCGGCGGAGCGTGTTTGGTGACCAGCGCTGTCCGGGGCGTGCCCGCGGACAGCGTGTCGGCTCAGGACCTTCGTCGAGCGTGGCCGTCGATCGCTGACGGCGTGCGAGGTTTGCACGCCGTGCCGGCGAAGGATTGTCCGTTCAGCCGGGGCCTGGCGCAGATGTTCGCCATCGCCCAGGATGTCGTCGCTCGCGACAAGGTCGATCCGGAGTTCCTGCCGGCCGACCAGCGGCGGACGCCGCCCGCGGAGCTGCTCGCGCGGCTTGCCGGGCAAGTCGATCGCCGCCTCGTGCAAGAAGCCGGCGACACCGTCGTCTGTCACGGGGATCTCTGCCTGCCCAACATCATCCTCGATCCGGTCGCACTGAACTTCGCGGGATTCATCGACCTCGGTCGCCTCGGCCGGGCGGATCCCTATGCCGACATCGCTTTGCTGCTCGCCAACGCACGCGAAAGCTGGGATGACGAGAACCACGCGATCGCCGCCGACGACACCTTCGCCCGTACTTACGGGATCACGCTCGACACCGACCGACAACGGTTCTACCTCCACCTCGACCCCCTCACCTGGGGATAGCGGGCAAGGCCGAGACCATCGAGGATCCGGCTTGGCGGAACGGCGGTTCACGACGGGGCGGTGGCACGCCGCTTCGTGCTGAGGCCCCGCTTCGCGCGGTGTTCACTGGCGGGCTGCTGAGCTGACGGGCCGATCACGCGTGATTGGAGGCCGAACACCGCGTGGTTGAAGGCGAATTCGCGCATCGGGCGTCATCCGGCCACGCGACACTACGTTGGGCCAAGCGAGCGGCGGATCAGCGCAGTTTGTCGACCGACGCGATCCGCTCCCAGTGGGTGCCGAGCGCGTTGAGCAACGCCGCCATGTCGATGTCGCCGTCGATGCCGTCACCGTCGAGGAGCGCCTTGTCCAGGCGGCGGGCGCGGCGGTTCACCTGGCTCAGGACCGACTTGCCCTCGTCGGTGAGCGAAAGCAGTTTGCGCCGCGCGTCGTGCGGAGATTCGACGCGCCGGATGAGCCCCCTCCGCTCGAGTCTGCGGCACAGATCGGCCATCGTCGACGTGTCGAGGGCGACGGCGCCGGCCAGTGAACTCTGATCGCTCCCCGGGTAGGCACGGACCGCGGACAGGACCGCGAACTGCGGACCGGTCAAGACCGGATCCACGTGGCGGTTCCACGCGGCGAGGTAGGCCTGGTACAGCCTGCGGGCGCCGTAGCCGGGGGCCGCCAGCAGATCGGAGGGTGGCGCGGGAGTGACGGCCGGCGTGTCTTCCCTGCGCCGGCCCGTACGCGCCGGTTCACCCATCACTGTTCTCCCTTGTCGGTCTCACCCGCTGTCCGGGCCCCGAGTAATCCTACGTGTCCGGACGGTCGCTTACCGCCATCCATGGCCGAAGCCTGTCCACCGTCACCCCTTGCGTATCCGGATAGTACGTGTTCGGATGAGTGGCAGGCCCAATGCGTTGCGGGAGCGCGAATCCAGCGGCAACTCTTGCGCATCCGGATAATACGTGCTCGGATTAATGTGGAGGTGGTCAACGATGGATCAGAACCTGTTCAACGACATCTGCCTGCGCCAGCTGACGTTCTCGGGGGTGCACGAGGGCGAGACCGTGGTGGTGCTGACCCGCGGTGGGGAGCGGGCGGAGTACGCCGACGCCTTCCTGTGGGCCGCCCAGCAGCTGGGTGCCTCGGCGTACCACATGCGGCTGCCCTCGCCGGTCAGCGCCGCGGGCGCCTGGGCGGTCGGCGATTCGGGGCTCGGGAACATCCCCCTCGCGGTCGAGGCGCTCAAGAGCGTGGACATGGTGGTCGACTGCACGTTCCTGTTGTTCAGCAAGGAACAATTCGCCATCCAGGACGCGGGCACCCGGATCCTCACCGCTGTCGAGCCGCCCGAGCTGCTGGCCAGGCTCATGCCAACGAAGGAACTGCGGGAGCGCGTGGAGATCGGGGCCGAACTGCTCGCCAAGGCGGGCACCATGCGGATCACCAGCCCGGCGGGTACCGATGTCACCTATCAGCTCGGCGTCTACCCGACGCTGTCCGAGTACGGCTACACCGACACCCCGGGACGCTGGGACCACTGGCCGGCGGCGTTCGTGTTCACCGGCGGCGCCGACGACGGCGTCGACGGGAAGATCGTGCTCTCGCCCGGGGATGTGCTGCTGCCGTTCAACACCTACGTGCAGACCCCGGTGGAGATCACCATCGAGCAGGGTTTCATCCGGGACATCCGCGGCGGCGCCGGATCGTCCGGGCTGGACGCGGACCTCCTGCGGTCCTACATCGAGAGCTTCGACGACCCCCGCGGCTACGGCATGAGCCACGTGGGCTGGGGGCTCGACGAGCGCGCGCACTGGCACGGCCTGACCCAGTTCCCCGGCGGGATGGGCATGGAACTGCGCAGCTTCTACGGCAACGTGATGTTCTCCATCGGCCCCAACAACGAGCTGGGCGGCCCGAACGACACGCCGTGCCACTTCGACATCCCGATGCGCGGCAATTCCCTTTACCTGGACGACGAGCTGATCGTCGACAACGGCGAGCTGACCGTTTCCGAGATGCGTCCGGCGGGTCGTCGATGAGCGACCACCACATCGGGATGATCGTTCCCAGCTCGAACCTCACGATGGAGACCGAGCTGCCGAGGATGCTGCGTGCCAGGGAAGAGGCCGAGCCGGGGGACCGGTTCGTCTTCCATTCCGCGCGGGCCCGGATGAAGCACGTCGAACCCGAGCAGCTGCGGGCGATGAACGCGCAGGCGGGCCGGGCGGCCGCCGAACTGGCCGACGCCCGCCCGGACGTGGTCGCCACCGCCTGCCTGGTGGCGATCATGGCTCAGGGGCCGGGTTACCACTGCACCGCCGAGGCCGACATCGAGCGCGTGCTGCGCGACGAGGGCTCCGACGCGCCGGTCGTGTCCAGCGCCGGCGCGCTGCTGTCGGGTATCCGTGCGCTGGGTGCCCGCAAGGTCGCGATCATCACGCCGTATCTGAAGCCGCTCACCCAGGCGGTGGTGGACTACATCGAGGACGAGGGGATCGAGGTGGCCGACGCGCTCTCACTCGAGGTGTCGGACAACCTCGCCGTGGCCCGGCTGGACCCGGATGGGTTGCGGGAGCACCACCGCAGGCTGAATCTGTCCGATGTGGACGCGTTGGTGCTCTCGGCCTGTGTCCAGATGCCGTCGCTGCCGGTGATCCAGCCGGTGGAGGACGAGGTCGGGATCCCGGTCCTGTCGGCGGCGACCGCCACGACGTTCCGGATCCTGTCCGAACTCGGGGTCGAGCCCCGCGTGCCGGGTGCCGGGCGGTTGCTCGGCGGTGCCGAGGAATTGACGAAGACGGGAGGCAGGCATGGCCGCGAGTCAGTCGTTTGAAGTCATCGTCGTCGGCGGCGGCCTTGGCGGGTTGTGCGCGGCGCTGTCACTGCGGCAGCGAGGCCTGCGGGTCACCGTGGTCGAGGCGGCGCCGGCACTCGGTGAGATCGGCGCGGGTATCCAGACCGCGCCGAACGCGAGCCGGATCCTCATCGGGCTTGGCCTGCGTGCCCGGCTGGAACGGGTGCGGACCGAGCCACAGGACCAGGTCCGCCGTCGCTGGGCCGACGGGAGCATCATCGCCCAGCTGCCGCTCGGCAGGCGGGTGACCGACCAGTACGGCGCCCCGTACTGGCACTACCACCGCGCCGATCTGCACGGCGTCCTGCTGGACGCCTGCCTGGACCCGGAGGTTCCCGGTCCGGTGGTGCGGGTGGCGACCGGCGCGCGAGTGACCGAGCTGGACCGCGGTGAGCCGGAGCGGCCCGCTGTGATCACCGCCGACGGGCGCCGGTTCGCCGGTGACCTGGTGATCGGGGCGGACGGCATCCGGTCGGCGGTGCGTGACCTCGCCGGATTCGACGACACACTGGAGTTCTCCGGCGAGATGGCCTATCGGGCGCTGATCTCCGGGGACCTGGTCGCGCAGGACCCCGCCACCCGGTTCCTGGTCGACCGCTACCACTCCACGATCTGGTACGGCCCGAACAAACACCTGGTGCACTACATGATCCGCGGCGGGCAGTACCTCAACGTCGTCGCGATCGTGCCGTGCACCGAGGCGGTCGCCAGGGACTGGAGCGGTCCGGCCACCGCCGCCGAACTCGCCGCGGAATACCGGGACTGGGACGACCGGGTCCCGGCCGTGCTGGCCAAGGCGAAGGACGAGGACGTCTCGGTGTGGGCGATGTACCGTCGTCGCCGTGACCCGGTCTGGGTCGACGGCCGGGTCGCCCTGCTCGGCGACGCCTGCCACGCGATGCTGCCCTACCAGGCCCAAGGCGCGTCCCAGGCCATGGAGGACGCCGCGGTGCTCGCCGAGGAGCTGGGCCGCGTCACCCGCGACGGGATCGACGGCGCCCTCGTCCGGTACGTGGACCGGCGCGCCAAGCACGCGGGCATGGTCCAGGACGCGTCACTGCAGAACATGGACTTCTACCACCTGCCTGACGGTCCCGGGCAGCGCGAGCGGGACGAGAAACTGCGCCGGTTCGACGGCGAGTCCGATGTCTCCTACGACTGGCTGTGGAACGGCAGCCCGCTCACCGATCCTGACACCGAGTCCATCCATTACCAGTTCGCTCGCTGAGGAGCGGACTGCCGGCGCGACGGAGCGATTCATGCGCACTGGAGATCAGATCGTCCAGGACCTGCCCTGGCGTTGGAGCGTGCAAGGGAAGATCTTCCTCATCGGCGGCCTCGGCTACATGTTCGACGCCTGGGACGTCGCGTTGAACGGGTTCCTCACCCCGCTCGTCGGCGCGGAGTTCGGCCTGTCCGCCGGCCAGAAAGGGCTGGTGGCGACGGCCAACCTGATCGGCATGGCCGTGGGCGCGGTCATCTGGGGCACGGTGGCGGACCGCATCGGCCGGAAGCGGGCGTTCAGCGTGACGCTCCTGCTGTTCGCGCTGTTCTCCGTGCTCGGGGCGCTCTCGCCGAACGTGGAGACGTTCCTGCTCCTGCGTTTCCTGGCGGGTATCGGGCTCGGTGGCTGCATCCCGGTGGACTACGCGATCGTCAGCGAGTTCTCCCCACGCCGTCATCGCGGCCGGGTGCTGTCGGCGATGGACGGCTGGTGGCCCATCGGCACCACGCTGGCCGCCGTCACCGCGACGTTGCTGGTCCCGGTTTCCGGGAACTGGCGCTGGATGCTGGTGCTGATGATCCTGCCGGCGCTGCTGTTGTTCTGGGTGCGGCGCGGCGTCCCGGAGTCACCGCTGTACCTGGTCCGCAAGGGTCGCGAGGCGGAGGCCCGCGTCGTCATCGACGATCTCGTCCGCCGTACGGGCACGGCTCCCGAGCCGTACTCGATCCCGCCCGCGGTGGTGGAGGACACCCGCGGTGGCGCGCTCGCGGCGGCGTTCGATCAGCTTCGCCGGGTGTGGGCGTTCAACCCGCGCATCACCGGTGTCGCGTGGTCGTTGTTCATCACCGTCATGCTGGTCTACTACGCCGCGCTCAGCTGGATGCCGTCCATCCTGCGGGCACAGGGTTTCGGGCAGATCGCCGCTTTCGCCTCGACCGCGCTCATGAACGCGACCGGCATCGTCGGCGTGGCGCTGGCCGTGCTCCTCGTCGACCGGGTCGGGCGCAAGCGGATCATCATGGTCGCCGGGCCCCTCACGGCGCTGTCACTGGTCGTGTTCTCACTGCTGCTGGACACACCGGCCGCGGCGGTCGTGGCGATCGGCGCGTTCGGCCTGTTCGCCCTGGTGGTCATCCCGGTGATGTACGCCTACGTCTCCGAGCTCTACCCGACCGAACTCCGTGCCTCCGGCTTCGGCTGGGCGTCTTCGTCGAGCCGGGCGATCACCGGCTTCGCGCCGTTGCTGTTCGGCAGCGTCCTGTGGCCGGTGCTCGGGTTGCCCCTCACCTTCACCGTGCTGGGTCTGCTCGTGGTGGTGGCGGTCGTGTTCATGATGATGGGCGCGCCGGAGACCCGGGGCCGCGAGCTCGACCGGATCGTCGACCCGGCGGAGACCGCCACAGGCACGACGCCGGCGGCCCCGTGAAGCCCGCCGCGTTCCGCTATCACCGGGCGCACGACGTCTCCGACGCCGTCGGCCTGCTCGGTGAGCTCGCAGCGGCGGGCGAGGATCCGAAACTGATCGCCGGCGGCCAGAGCCTGATGCCGATGATGAACTTCCGGCTGGCCAGGCCGACTGCTCTGGTCGACCTGGGGCCGCTGCGCCGGGATCCGGCGCTGAATTCCTTCAGCCATACGGATTCGGGGCTCACCATCGGGGCGATGGTGACCCATCGGACGGTGGAGGTCTCAGCGCTGGGACCGGATTTCGCCGTACTCTCCCGCGCCATGCGGTGGGTGGGGCATCTGCCGATCCGTTCTCGCGGAACGGTGGCAGGCAGCCTGGTGCACGGCGACGCCACCGCGGAATGGTGCCTGCTCGCCCTGCTGCTCGACGCGGTGATCGTCGCCGAAGGCCCGGGCGGACGCCGGGAGATCCCGGCAGGGGAGATGTTCCACGGCTTCTACAGCACGGCCGTCGAGCCGGACGAGGTGGTGACGGCCGTGCGCTTCACCCGCCCGGCGCCCCGGGCGGCGCTGACCGAGTTCGCCCGTCGCCACGGCGACTTCGCGATCGTCGACGCCGCGGTCAGCCTGGACCCGGGCCCGGATGATCGTGCTCCGCTGGCCGGTGGGCGGGTGGTGCTCGGCGGCGTGGCTCCGGCACCCGTCCGGGTTCCCGAGGCCGAGGCCCTGCTCACCGGAGGTGACCCGGGACCGGAGCTGTTCGACTCGTGCGGAGAGGCCGCGGCGGCGACCATCGACCCTCCCGACGACGCGGTGGGCACGGGTACCTACCGCCGTCGGCTGACACGGACCCTCGTCGCCAGGGCCCTGCGGCAGGCGTGGGAGAAAGGAGTGACGCGATGACGCAGGGGTTCGACGGGCGGAGCGGCCGCTGGGTCGGGGCATCGGTGCCCCGGCGCGAAGACCCCCGCCTGCTCAGCGGCCGGGGACGGTTCGTGGACGACATCAGGCTGCCCGGGATGCTGCACGCGGCATTCGTCCGCTCGACGGTCGCGCACGGCACGATCTCCGAAGTCGACCTGTCGGCCACGTTGGCGGTCGACGGGGTCGTGGCCGCTTATACGGCGGCCGACCTAGAGCTGGGTGACATCGTCGCGCTGCTCGACCGCCCACCGGAGGAGTTCTCGCCGACCGCGATGCCGATCCTCGCCAGGGAGAAGGTCCGGTTCACCGGCGAACCGGTGGCACTGGTCATCGCTCGTGACCCGTACAGCGCCGAGGACGGCGTCGAGGCCGCGGTGGTGAGCTACGAGCCGCTCGGGGCGATCGTCTCGGAGGAATCGGCGTTCGCCGAAGGCGCGCCGCTCGTGCACGAAGAGGCGCCCGGCAACGTACTGGTCGACGTGTCCATGTTCGACACACCCGGCGTCGACGCGGCCTTCGAAGCGGCCCGCGCGGACGGCGGTTGCGTGGTCGAGGTCGTCACGAAGAGCGGGCGCCAGAACGCGCTTCCGCTCGAAACGCGCGGCGTGGTCGCGTCCTGGGACGATCACGACGATCAGCTGCTCGTGCAGATGTGCACCCAGGTACCGCATCAGGTGCGCACGGCGATGGCCCGCTCGCTGCGGGTCCCCGAACGCACGGTGCGGGTCACCGTCCCGGACATGGGCGGCGGCTTCGGCCAGAAGTGCGTGGTCGGCCGGGAGGAGATCGCGGTCGCGGCGGCCGTACGACGGCTGAACCGGCCGGTGAAGTGGATCGAAGACCGCAGGGAGGCGCTCACGGCGGGCTTCCTCGCCAGAGAGCAGCGCTACCGCACTTTGGCGGCGTTCGACGCGGACGGCAGGATCACCGCGCTGGACGTCGACGTCGTCTGCGACATGGGCGCCTACTCCTGCTACCCGTTCACAGCGGGGATCGAACCGCTGATGGCGTCGGCCGAGATGCCCAGCGTGTACCAGGTGCCCGAGTACCGGGTCCGTGCCCGCGCCATCGCCAGCAACAAGGCACCGACGGCGCCCTATCGCGGGGTCAGCCGTCCGCAGTACGTCATGGCGATCGAACGGGTCATGGAACGGGCGGCGCGCGAACTCGGCCTCGACCCGGTCGAGATCCGGCGGCGCAACGTGATCACCCAGTTCCCGTACACCGGTGTCAACGGCATCACCTACGACCCCGGCACCTACCGCGAGTCGCTCGATCTGGCCGAGGCCACCCTCCGCGACGAGGGGTGGTACGAGATCCGGGAACGCGCCGCCGCCGAGGGCAGGCACATCGGCATCGGCTATTGCTGCTTCTCGGAGCGGACCGGCTACGGTTCGGGTGCCTTCGCCAAGCGGAAGATGGCCGTGGTCCCCGGTTTCGACATCTCCGAAATCCGCATGGACACCACCGGATCCGTCGTCGTCACCAGCGGCACCATGAACCACGGCCAGTCGCACGAGACGACGCTGGCGCAGATCGTGGCCGACCGGTTGGGGCTGCACCTCGACCAGGTCAAGCTGCGCCAAGGCGACACCGAGCGCATCGCCTACGGCTGGGGGACTTTCGCTTCCCGTTCGGTGACGATCGGTGGTTCCGCGGTCTCCCTCGCCGCCGGGAAGCTCGGCGAGCTGCTGTGCAAGATCGCCGCGCACCTGCTCGAAACGAGTCCCGACAACGTTCGCCTCGACGGTGACGGCGGGGTCATCCAGATCGACGATCCCGCCCGGCGCGCGTCGTTCGAGGAGATCGCCGACGTGGCCTACCTGCGCAGTCACCTGCTGCCCAAGGACGTCGAACCGACGCTGACGGCCACGGCGAGCTTCGACGTGCCCGGTGACGGAACTTTCTCCAACGCCACGCACGCCGTGGTCGTCGAGGCCGATCCCGGCACCGGTCAGATCAGGATCCTGCGGTACGCGTGCGTGGAGGACTGCGGGGTGGTGATCCACCCGCAGGTCGTCGACGGCCAATGCCGCGGCGGGATCGCGCAGGGCATCGCCGGCGCGTTGTTCGAGGAGGTGACCTACGCCGGAAACGGGGAACCGTCGGCCGCCAGCTTCATCGACTACCTCGTCCCGACCGCGACGGAGATCCCCGACATCACCGTCTCCCATCTCGAAACCCCTTGCGCCTTCACGGAAAGCGGTGCGAAGGGCGCGGGTGAGGGCGGCACCATCGGCGCGCCCGGTGCCGTGCTGAACGCGATCAACGACGCGCTTCGCCATACGGGGGTGGAACTCGACGTGACCCCGGTCCACCCGCAGACCGTGCTCGCCGCGCTCGAAGCGGGGATCCCCAAGGAAATGAGCGTCCCATCATGACCGACCGGCACCTGATCGTCCTGAACGTCAACGGCGACGAGCACGAGGCCCTCGTCGAGCCGCGCAAGACCCTGCTCGACGTTCTGCGCCACGACCTCGGGCTCACCGGCACCCACGTCGGCTGCGAGCACGGAGTGTGCGGCGCCTGCACCGTCCTCGTCGACGGCGAACCGGTGCGGGCCTGCCTGATGTTCGCCGTGCAGGCGGAAACGGCCGAGATCCGCACGGTCGAATCACTGAGCCGCGATGGCGAACTTTCCGACCTGCAACGGTCTTTCAGCGAGCACCACGGCCTGCAGTGTGGTTTCTGCACCCCCGGTTTCCTCGTGCTGGCGGAAGGATTTCTCGCCCAGCGTCCGGACGCCGGCCGCGAGGAGATCCGCGAAGCCGTCTCGGCGAACCTGTGCCGCTGCACCGGCTACCAGACCATTGTGGACGCGATCGAGGCGACCGCGACCCGCCGCTGCCACGCCACAGACTAGAGCGTGTCTCCCAAACTGAAGTTTGCAGGTCAGGCGAGGACGCGCGCGCGTTCTTTTCGGCCGGCGGCCTCGGATTTGCGGAGACGGGCCGCTGACACGGCTTAGTGAGTGGCTCGCTCATGCCGCGGCCCGGCTGTGGAAATCCGAAAGCGCGCTTTGAGAGACACGGAAAAGGAGGCAACAGCGTGATCCTGGAAAACCAGCTGTCCGTACCGGCCGGACCCGACGAGGTCTTCGCCTTGATCAACGACGTCGAGCGGGTGGCGGGCTGCCTGCCGGGTGCGACCCTGGACGGGCGGCAGGACGACGCCTACCTTGGCCGCGTCAAGGTCAAGGTCGGTCCCATCACCGCCGCGTATTCGGGCACCGTGCGCTTCACCGACGTCACCGAGGCCGACCGCAGTCTGCGGCTGCTTGCCAGAGGAGCGGACGCCCACGGCAACGGTGACGCCGAGGCCGACGTGACGCTGACGGTGCGCGAGGCACCGGGCGGCGCCACCATCGAGCTGCGCACCGATCTGTCGATCCGCGGCAAGCTCGCCCAGTTCGGCAAGGGCGCGATCGGTGCCGTCTCCACCCGGCTGCTCGACCAGTTCGCCGGCAATCTCGCGGACCAGTTGCGAGCACAACCCGTACCGGGTTTGCCCGCGAAACCCGCTCCAGCGGAGGGAGGCGAGGCTCTCGACGGACTGGCGATGCTGGTTCCCGACAACGTCAAGCGCTACGGCGTGATCGCGGCCGCCGCGGCGCTCGGGTTGTTCCAAGGCTGGCTGCTGGGCCGGATCCGCACTCAGGACAAACTGATCAAGGAGTTGCAGCGTGCCCGCCGATGAACGCCTCGACAGCGTGTACGACCGAGCCGGTTTCGGCGCGAGCGTGCCCCGCGGATCGCGCCCGGCACTCGTCGTGGTCGACCTGACCCGGGGGTTCACCGAACCCGGTTTCCCGTCCGGAGCGGACCTCACCGCCGAAGTGACCGCGACCGCCGCCCTCGTCGCCGAGGCCCGGCGGCGGAATGTGCCGGTGATCTACACGGCGATCAGTTACACGCCCGCCGAGGCGGACGGGGACGCCATCGCGTGGCTCCGGAAAGCGCCGGGAATGCGGGCGCTCCGCGAAGGAAGCGAAGCGGTCGACCTCGACCCCCGGATCGACCAGCGTGAGGGCGACCATCTCGTTTTGAAGAAGGGCGCCTCGGCGTTCCACGGAACCGCGCTGGCCGCACTCCTCACGAGCCTGGGCACGGACACCGTTGTCGTTTGCGGTGCCACGACTTCGGGATGTGTCCGCGCGACCGCCGTCGACGCCGTCCAGTCCGGCTTCAACACTCTCGTCGTCCGAGAAGCCTGCGGTGACCGCGCCCGAGCGCCGCACGACGCCGCGCTGTTCGACCTCCAGGCCAAGTACGCCGATGTGATCGGCCTCGATGACGCCCTGGCGTACCTCTCGGTTCCGGATGTCCGCACGCTCGGGCAGGCCGCGCTGGCCGATCTCGGCACCGTGCCCGCGACCAGCCGCTGGGTGCGGTCGGGGCCGGTCCGGCTGCACGTGCTCGACTACGGGCCGTCCGACGGTGTCCCGGTGCTCTTGCTGCCCGGGATCACCAGCCCGGCCGTCACGATGGACTTCGTGGCGCGGGAGCTCACCGACCTCGTGCGTCCGCTCGTGCTCGACGTCCGCGGCCGTGGATTGTCCGATGACGCACCGAATTACGACCTGGGGAGCTACGCCACGGACGTCGAGGCGGTCGTGGCCGGGCTCGATCTTCGCGATCCCATCCTGTTCGGACACTCCATGGGCGCGCGGATCGCCGCACGGGCCGCGGCCGGCGGCCTTCCGCTTCGCGGCACCGTTCTGGTCGACCCTCCGCTGAGCGGCCCCGGACGGGCGCCGTACCCCACCACCCTCGACGCCTTCCTCGGGCAGCTCGACCAGGCCCGCCGGGGGACCGACGCCGACGAGGTGGCCCGGTCCTGGCCACGATGGCCACGCCGGGAACAGGAGTTGCGCGCCCGCTGGCTCTCGTCGTGCTCCCGCACCGCGATCGCCGCCACCCACGCCGGTTTCGAATCCGAGGACTTCTTCACCGACTGGCC
The DNA here is from genome assembly GCF_046269425.1 of Amycolatopsis sp. cmx-11-12. Lineage (NCBI taxonomy): Bacteria > Bacillati > Actinomycetota > Actinomycetes > Pseudonocardiales > Pseudonocardiaceae > Amycolatopsis > Amycolatopsis sp. cmx-11-12. Next base: position 325,682 of record NZ_JADNQM010000005.1, read on the forward strand.
ACGGGTGCCCGCTCCGGCCTACTTCCTTTACGGCGGCGCGAGTCCGGTCGTCACCGCCGCCGGCGCGGCCGAAGCCGCCGAGCGCAATCCGGCGGCCGAGTTCGTCGAGATCCCGGAAGCCGGGCACATGGTCTTCTGGGACCAGCCGGACGCCGCCCTCGCCGCGCTACGAGAGGTGCTGCGGAAGCTGCTCTGAGACCGTCGCGGGCCGGGTCGTTGGGCCGGTCGGCGCCCGGGAGCGGGGATGATTCTCGAAACCCGCATGGGTTTCTCCGGTCACTTCGGTGGAAAGCCGTTTCCCGGCTCGGTCTCATCGCGGGAACGTGTGGGGATCGACGACACCGAGGCGGGCCGGACGTCCCGCGCGCGTGCATCGATGGCGGCCGAATGGGGTATGCGTCGGATGACGGGATTTCGTCGGTCACCAGGGTTGTTTGGGGCCCTCGAACGAGAGGAAAGGGATGGCCCGGATCGAGAAGGCCGAATCGACGTCACCCGGGGCTGCACAACGCCGCTCTGTTGCGAGCAGGGCTGACTTTCCGGGAATTCCGTGATCGGGCCTGGTTGCCACCCGAAGGCAATCGCGAGCACAGTTTCGGTTATGTGCACGGTGTGGGGATGTCGGTCGAATATCCTCAGGTTCCGCCTGCGTACGAAGCGCGGACACCGTCCTACGACGGCACATTCGAAACCAGAATGATCATTTGTGTGGAAAGTTATGTGACCGCTGACGACGGTACGGAAGGTGTCAAACTGGAAAACCCGTACCTGATCCAACCCGGCGGGGGAGAGCAGCTGACGACCTTCCCGTTCTAGGACACTCTGTCAGCCTGAACAGGCGCGAAAACGGTGGTGCCTGACGAGCGAAAGCGCCCTTCACCGCGTCTGATGTGGTGAAGGGCGCCTTCGTCACGTGCGGCTATGTCAATCGGACGAACCTGACGGGGTGGCCCGCGACCGGAACGGGATCGAGGGTGCCGGTGCGGGCGAAGGTCGCCCAGACGGCGCGGAGGGCGGCGCCGAAGGCGTCGACCCCGGGCCACGGGACCTTGCCGAGCATCGGGCTGTCCTGCCAGGCCCGCTGGGTGCCGAGCAGCAGCGGCAGTTCCAGGCAGTGGGTGGCGCCGAACTCGGACCCCTCGGGCCGCCAGTCCAGGCGATACGACCAGACTCCGGCTCCGGCCGAGCGCAGCCGATCGCCGAAAGCGGCCAGCGGTTCGACGTAGATCTCGTCGGTTCCGGCGGCGCCGGGGAACGCGGTCATGTCGTCGGCGTTCCAGCCGTACAACACTTCGAGGTCGCGCACGTTGTCCGCGAAGGACGCCTTGTCCAAGGTGTCCACCGGAATGAACGCGGGCTCCATCGGATCGCCGGTGAGCCGCAGGTTGGTCAGCGCGGTTTCCCTCTGTGCCGCAAGGATTTCCGAGATGCCGGCGGCGTGCGGGTCGGTGCCGAGCGCGTCGGCGAACACCCGGCCGAGTTTCTCCGCTCGCTCGGGCGAACGGGAGCCGAGGCCGAGCGGTGCGCTCTGTAGGATGGCCCGCCGGAACAGGCCGCGTGCCTCGGGCAGGTCCATCAGCAGCCGGATGGAGATTCCGCCCGCCGACTGCCCGGCGACCGTCACGTTGTCCGGGTCCCCGCCGTAGGCCGCGATGTTGGCCCGCACCCAGCGCAACGCCTCCAGCTGATCGGCCAGCCCGAGATTGCCGGGACTGACCTCGTCCAGGTACAGGTAGCCGAGCGCGCCGAGCCGGTAGTTGACGCCGACCACCACCAGGTCACCTTCGGCGGCGAGCGCGCCGCCGTCGTACCAGTCCAGCAACCCGCCACCACTGGAGAATCCGCCACCGTGCAGCCACACCAGCACAGGCCTGCGTCCGTCATCCAGGCCTGGGGTGCTGACCGTGAGATTGAGACAGTCCTCGCCCTGCGGAAGGCGATCGCGCGGCGGTCCCATCACGCGGTCCAGCCGGGACGGTGGTTGCGGGCTGATCTCCCCGCTGGACGGCGTCTGCTCCGAAACGGCGATCGGCAGCGCAAACCGCGCCGCTGTGGCATAGCGAATCGGTCCGGTTCGGACAATCGTGGTCATACGCACCTCACGGGTAGGATCGGCTGGTGATCTTGCCTCGCCTGCTGGACGGCCGACTGAAATTCCGCCATCTCGTCCTGCTCGACGCGCTGGCCAGGCAGGGCACCGTGGTCGGGGCCGCTGCCGAGTTGCACGTGACGCAGCCGGTGGCGACCCGAAGTCTGCACGAACTCGAAGAGATCCTCGACGTGCGGCTGTTCGAACGCGGCCCGCGCGGCATCACCCCGACCGTGTTCGGCGAGGCGTTCACCGGACACGCCCGGGCGGTGCTCGCCCAGCTCGAGCAGGCCGGGCGGCACGTCGCCGAGCTGGCCGACGCGGAGCGCGGCACGGTGGTGGTCGGCACCCATCTCGCGGGGTCGAACATGCTGCTGCCGCGCGCCATCGCGGCGATCAAGACCGAACGGCCGTACCTGACCATCGTGGTCCGGGAGGGTTCTCCGGAAGCACTCCTGGTGGAGTTGGAGGCGGGCCGGGTCGACCTGATCATCGGAAGGCTGACAGCGCCGTCGGACGAGCGGATCGAACGGCGCAAGCTGTACGACGAGTCGGTGGATCTGGTGGTGCGTAACGCGCATCCGCTGGCGGGCGCGACCGGTGTCGAGCTGGCCGACCTCGCGGAGTATCCGTGGATCCTGCCCGGCGCGGAGACCGCGCTTCGCCGTGAGCTGGAGCAGTTGTTCACCCGCAACGGCTTCCCGCTGCCCGCGAACCGGGTGGAGACCACCTCGTTCCTCACCGTGCGGCAACTCCTGCTCGAGACAGATGTGATCGCCGCACTGCCCAGCCTGATCACCAAGGACGACCCGAGGATCACCAGGGTCGCGCTGGCACTGGAACCCATCGGGCACAGCGTCGGGCTCACCCTGCCCGCCCAGCGCACGCTCAGCCCATCGGTGGACGCGCTGATCCGCAGCCTGACCGACGTCGCCACCGGTATGTCGCATTAGGACTGTCCGATCACGATAGGGACAGGAAGCGTTCGGCGTTCCCGCTGGTGATCAGCCGCCGCTCGGTCTCGCTCAGGAAACCACTCTTGCGCACCACCTCGCCGACCGGACGCTCGCCGAGCGGGTACGGGTAGTCGCTGCCGACCATCACCCGCTCGGCGCCGAGCGTGTCCACGAGCAGCCGCAGCGCACGCTCGTCGAAGACCACCGAGTCGACGTGGAACCGGTCGAGGTAGTGCGACGGCGGGAACTCCGAGGTACCGATCACGTCGTTCCGCCGATGCCAGGCGTTCTCCATCCGGCCGAGCCAGAACGCGAACGACCCACCGCCGTGCGCGAAACAGATCTTCAGGCTCGCGTCGATCCGGTCGAAGACCCCGCCGAGCACCAGCGCCAGGATCGACAGATGCGTTTCCGCGGGCATCGCGGTCAGCCACCGCGCCATCCACCGGTCCAGCCGGGGCGAATCGGCCATGTCCCACGGGTGCACGAACACCGGAACCCCGAGCGACGCGCAGTGCTGAAGGAAAGTCTCTACCCCGGCGCTGTCCAGGTCTTGGTCGCCGACGTGGTTGCCGATCTCCACCCCGCGATGTCCTGCGGCCAGGCAGCGTTCCAGTTCGCGGCAAGCGGCGTCGGTGTCCTGCAACGGAACCTGGCAGAACGGGATCAGCCGGTCCGGTGCCGGTGCGACGATCTCCAGTGCCAGGTCGTTGAAGATCCGGGCGATCCGGCCCGCCTGCTCGGCGGTCCGGCCGTAGTTGAAGAACGCGGGCGTCGGGGAGACCACCTGGGTGTGCACGCCGTCGGCGTCCATGTCCAGCAGTCGGGTCTCCGCGTTCCAGCAGTCCGCGCCGATCCGGCGGAATTCCTTGTCACCCATCATGATCATCGCCTCGGACTCGGTCTCCGCGCGCAGCCACGGCGCGTCCGGCCCGGCGTCCGCGCGCAGATCCGGCCAGCCGTTCGGCACGTAATGCGTGTGGATGTCGATCAGGCCGGTCATTTCAGCCCTTTCCGGGGTGAAGGGCTCCGCAGCCGCCGCAGGTGCGGGCCTGCTCGTCGCCGTAGAACGCGGTGAAGACGGGCGGCAGATCCTCGACGATGTCGCGCACCTGGAGTTCCACCTCGTGCACGAGCGCGTCGCATTCGAGGCAGTACCACTGGAACTTCTCCAGCGTGCCCTCCTCGCGGACGCGTTCGATGACCAGGCCGATCGAGTCGGCCTCCGGGCGCTGCGGCGAGTGCGGGATATCGCCCGGTAGCAGCCAGGTGTCGCCTTCGGAGATGCGGACGGTCTGCTGGCCTTCGTCGGTCATGATGTTCACGTGCATGTTGCCCCTGAGCTGGTAGAACCATTCCTCATAGGGATCGACGTGGAAGTCGGTGCGCTGGTTCGGCCCGCCGACGACCTGCACGATGAAATCGCTGCCGAGCGCCATGGTCCGGTTGTTCACCGGCGGCTTGAGCAGATGCTCGTGCTCGGCGATCCAGGCCTGGAAATTGACGACGTCGGGAATGCGGGTCATCGCGGGACCTCCGTGTCTTTCGGTAGATGAGCGATCGCCTGGATTTCGATCAGCAGATGCGGATGCGGCAGCTGATGCACGGCGACCGTGGTGCGGGCCGGGCCGGTTTCGTCGAAGTATTCGCCGTAGATCTCGTTGTAGCCGCCGAAATCGTTCATCGAAACCAGGAAGGTGGTGATCTGGGTGATGTGGGTGAGGTCGGCGCCGACCTCGTGCAGGATGCCGCGGATGTTCTCGATCACCGCGCGGGTCTGCGCCCGGATGTCCAGGTTCGTGGTGCCGAGTTCGTCCACCTCGACGCCGGCGAACGTGTTGTCCGGGCGGCGGGAACTCGTCCCGGACACGAAGATCAGGTCTCCCGCGACCTTCACATGCGGGAACCGGCCCCTCGGCTTGGCCAGCCCGGAAATCACCCGCCCGCTCATGCCAGCCCTCGCACCGAAACCCGGCCGAGTCCGGCGATGTCCGCTTCGGCGACGCCGGGCGCGAACGGCACCGCTTCGGTCGCCGCCCCGGCCAGTATCACCTGCCCGGCCCGCAACGGGATGGCCCGTTTCCGGCACAGCTCGACCAGTGCGTGCAGCGCGCGCACCGGATCGCCGAGGATCGCTGCCGTCGAGCCGATCACCTCGCGGTCCCCGGACCGCAGCCGTACCGCCCGGTTCGCCGCCTCACCGAACGCGCGCCACGGGCCGAGCACGAACCCGGCGGCCGAGGTGTTGTCCGCGACCACATCGGTGTGGGTGAACCGGAAATCCCGGTACCGGGAGTCGATGATCTCGATCGCCGGGGCCATCGCGTCCACAGCGGACTCGACGTCGAACGCGGGGTCGGCGAGATCGACGTCGCGGGCCAGCCGGTACGCGACCTCCGGCTCCACCTTCGGATGGATGAAGCCCGCCAGCGAGACCTCGCCGCCGTCGGCGACGCGCATCGCGTTGGTGAGCCTGCCCGCGATCACTTCGGACACGCCCATCTGTGCCATCTTCGCCTTGCTGGTCAGCCCCAGCTTGACCCCGATCACCCGCTCGCCACGAGCTTCCCGGCGGGCCACCAGCGCGGCCTGGATCGCGTACGCGTCGGCGGTGTCGAACTCGTGGTCGTCGGCGAGGCTCGGGGTGTCCGCGCGCGTGGTCTGCGCGGTGTCCAGCCGATCGGCGAGCGCCGAGATCTCCTCGGTGGCCATCATGTGCTGCTCCGTACCAGGTCGAGTGCGATGTCCACGATCATGTCCTCCTGCCCGCCGACCAGCTTCCGCCTGCCGACCTCGGTGAGAATCCGCCGGGTGTCCAGTCCGTAGCGGGCGGCCGCGCGCTCGGCGTGCAGCAGGAAGCTCGAATACACCCCGGCGTAACCGAGAGTCAGCGTCTCGCGGTCCACCTGCACCGGCCGCTCCCGCAGCGGGCGGATCAGGTCGTCCGCCGCGTCCTGCAACGCGAACAGGTCCGCGCCGTGCTCCCAGCCGAGCAGGTCGGCGACCGCGACGAACGGCTCGGCCGGGCAGTTGCCCGCTCCCGCGCCCTGCCCGGCCAGCGCGACGTCCACCCGGTAGGCGCCGTGCTCGACCGCGGTCACGCTGTTCGCCACCGAAAGGGAGAGGTTCTCGTGCGCGTGGATGCCGATCTCGGTGTGCTCGCTGAGCACCTGCCGGTACGCGTCGATCCGCTCGGCGACCCCGTTCATCGTCAACCGCCCACCGGAATCGGTGACGTACACGCACTGCGCGCCGTAGGACTCCATCAGCCTGGCCTGTTCGGCGAGCGCCGCCGGCGGGGAAAGGTGGCTCATCATCAGGAATCCGGACACGTCCATGCCCTGCTCGCGAGCCCAGGCGATGTGCTGCGCGGCCACGTCGGCCTCCGTGCAGTGAGTGGCGATCCGCACGCTGCGCACCCCGAGGTCGTGGACGCGGCGCAGCTGTCCGATGGTGCCGATACCGGGCAGCAGCAACGTGGTCAGCATGGCGTTCTCGATCACCTCCGCGGCCGCGGTGATCCACTCCTCGTCGGTGTGTGCGCCGAATCCGTACGTCGCGCTGGACCCGCCGATCCCGTCGCCGTGCGCGACCTCGATCGCCGCCACGCCCGCCTTGTCCACAGCGGACACGATCCGCCGGACCTGGTCCACTGTGTACGCGTGCCCCATCGCGTGCATACCGTCGCGCAAGGTCACGTCCTGGAGGTAGACCTTCATCCGAGCCACCCCCTCAGTTCGGCGATCCGCTCGGCCGTGCGCAGCGCCGCCGAGGTCATGATGTCGAGATTTCCCGCGTAGTCCGGCAGATAGTGGGCCGCGCCCAGCACTTCGAGGAACACCGAGACCTTGAGCCCGGAGATCTCCCGGCCCAGTTCCGGCACCCACTGACGGCACACCGGGTCGAACTGCACTTCCTGTTTCAGTGTGTAGCCCGGCACGTACTCGCGCACCCGGTCGGCCATCTGCCGCACCGACGCCGCGATCTTCTCCCGGCCCGGCGCCCCCTCGACCAGGCAGTACACCGTGTCCCGCATGACGATCGGCGGGTCGGCCGGGTTCAGCACGATGATCGCCTTGCCCATCGCGGCGCCGCCGACCGCGCGGATCGCGGCCGCGGTGGTCTCGGTGAACTCGTCGATGTTCGCCCTGGTTCCCGGCCCCGCCGAGCGGGACGAGATCGACGCGACGATCTCCGCGTACGCGACCGGCGCGACCGAGGACACCGCGGCCACGATCGGGATCGTGGCTTGTCCGCCGCAGGTCACCATGTTCACGTTCGGGGCGGCGAGGTGCTCGTCCAGGTTCACCGGCGGCACCACGAACGGGCCGAGTGCGGCCGGGGTCAGGTCGATCATCAGCTTGCCGTGCTTCTCGGCCACCTCGGCGTGCCGCCGGTGCGCGCCGGCGGAGGTCGCGTCGAAGATCACGCGGACGTCGGCGAACTCCGGGAGCCCGGCGAGGCCGTCGATGCCGCCGTGGGTGGTGGCCACCTTGAGCCTGGCCGCCCTGGCCAGCCCGTCCGAGGCCGGATCGATACCCGCCATCGCGGCCATCCGCAGCGACTTCGACAACCGCAGCACCTTGATCATCAGATCGGTGCCGATGTTGCCGGAGCCGATGACGGCGACCGGAACCGTTGCTGTCACTGAGTCTCCTCTTCGATCACCGCGTCGACCTCGCCGAGTCCGTCGAGCCGCAGCCGGAACCGGCCCGCTCCCGTGATCGGCACCATCGGGCCGAGCGCCCCGGACATCACCACGTCACCCGCGCGCAACGGCTGCTCGCGGGCGGCCAGCTCGCGAGCCAGCCACGCGACCGCGACCACCGGCGAGCCGAGGCAGGCATGGCCCGCGCCGAACGACACCGCTTCCCCGTCCAGCTCCAAGGTCATCCCGGTCGCGGCGAGATCCCGGCCGGTCAACGAGAAGGGAGTACACCCCAGCACCACCGCGCCACTGGACGCGTTGTCCGCCACCGTGTCCACGATGGACAGATCCCAGGCGTCGATCCGGGAGTCCACGATCTCGATCGCGGGCAGTACGAACTCCGTCGCCCGCAGCACGTCCGCGACCGAAGCGCCCGGCACGTCCAGATCGCGGCCGAGTACGAACGCGATCTCGCCCTCGGCACGGGGTTGCAGGAACCGCCGATACGGAACGGGTTCGGTGTGCGCGTACAGCATGTCGTCGAAGAGCACGCCGAAGTCCGGCTGGTACACGCCGAACTGCCGCTGCACCGAAGGCGCGGTCAGCCCGATCTTCGCCCCGGCGACCCTGGCGCCCGCCGCGACCCGCTCGTCACGCAGTCTGCGCTGCACCGCATAGGCCGCGTCGACATCTTGCGTGCCAAGGAGTTCGCGCACCGGCGGGCACGGGGTCGCGGTGCTCGCCGCGGTCGCGAGCCGGGCGGCGGCCGCCTCGATCGGCGCGGTCACAGCCGCACGCACACATTCGTCGGCTCGGTGTAGAAGTGCAACGAAGACGCGCCACCTTCCCTGCCGATCCCGGAAAGCCCCATCCCGCCGAACGGCGAGCGCAGGTCGCGCAGGAACCAGGTGTTCACCCAGGACATGCCGACGTGCATGGCCTGCGCGACCCGGTGTCCCCGGCGCAGGTCCTGGGTCCACACCGACGACGCGAGCCCGTATTCGGTGTCGTTGGCCAACGCGATCGCCTCGTCCTCGGTGTCGAACGGGATCAGCGCGGCCACCGGGCCGAAGATCTCCTCCCGTACCGGCCGGTCCTTGTTGGTCAGGCCGGTCCACAGGGTCGGCTCCAGCCACGAGCCGCCGTCGAGTTCCGGGCCGAGCTCGGGAATCCCGCCGCCGGTCAGGGTCTTGGCGCCGGCCTCCTCGGCGAGCGCGAGGTAGTCCAGCACCTTGCGCCGGTGCTCCGGCGAGATCAGCGGGCCGGTGGTGGTCCGCTCCGCCGACGGGTCGCCGAGCCGCAATCCGCGCGCCCGCTCCACCAGCCCGGCGGCCACGTCATCGAACACCGAGCGCTGCACGTACACCCGCTCGGTGCACAGGCACACCTGCCCGGTGTTCGCGAACACCGACCGGGTCAGCCCGGCGAGCGTCTCGTCGAGATCGGCGTCCTCGAACACGATGGCGGCGTTCTTCCCGCCGAGTTCGAACGACACCGGCCGGACCCGTGGCGCGACCGTGCGCATCACCTGGGTTCCCGTGGCGGATGAGCCGGTGAACGTCACCCCGTCGATGCCGGGGTGCTCGGTCAGGTACTGCCCCGCCGAGTCGCCGCCGAACCCGTGCACCACGTTGTAAGCACCAGCGGGCAAGCCGACTTCGGCCAGCACCTCGGCGAGCAGGGTCGCGGTGGAGGGGGTCTGATCACTCGGCTTGACGACGACCGCGTTGCCGCAGCCGAGCGCGGGCGCGACCTTCCAGGTCAGCAACAGCAGCGGCAGGTTCCACGGCACGATCACCGCGACCACGCCGAGCGGCTTACGCACCGCGTAGTTCAGCGCCTGCGCCCCACCGGGCAGATCGGTGACGAACGATTCCTGGCCGGCGGCCGCGATCACGTCGGCGAACGTGCGGAAGTTCGCCACCGCGCGGGCCACGTCCAGTTCGCGGGCCTGGGTGACCGGCTTTCCGGTGTCCGCGACCTCGGCCGCGACGAACTCCTCGAACCGGGCCTCGATCCGGTCGGCCGCCCGGCGCAGCAACGCGGTCCGCTCCCGCACCGGAGTGTCCGCCCAGCCGTTGTGCAACGCGGCGCGCGCACCGGTGACCGCGCGGTGCACCAGCTCCCGGTCGGCCTCGTGCACGCGGGCGAACTCCGCGCCGGTCGCCGGATCGACCGCCGGGAATCCCGGCCCGTCCGGCTCGGCGAACTCACCGTCCACGAAGTTGCGGATCCACCGCACTGACTGCGTCATGCCGTTCACTCTGACCGGCCGCGCCATGCGGAACAAATGCGTATCTGCTCGCTAGCTATACCAGTTCACACATACTGACCGAGCTATATCAGTCCAGGCATGGCATACCGACAATTCGGCATTTGTGGCCTATGCCTCACGGTGTCAGGCTTCTGCCCAATTACCAGCAGCCGCGATCGGCTGTCGCCCGAGTCGATTGGGTTTTCGCAGATGAACGCACCCGCGCCCCGCAAGATCGCCGCCGCCACGCTCGCCGGGACCACCCTGGAGTGGTACGACTTCTTCCTCTACGGCACCGCGTCCGCGCTGATCTTCAACAAACAGTTCTTCCCCTCGCTGAGCCCCACGGTCGGCACCCTTGCCGCGTTCAGCACCTTCGCCGTCGGCTTCATCGCCCGCCCGCTCGGCGGCCTGGTGTTCGGCCACTTCGGCGACCGGATCGGCCGCAAGTCCACGCTGGTGGTGTCGCTGATGCTGATGGGCGTCGGCTCCACCTTGATCGGGTTGATCCCGAACTATCAGGCGATCGGCATCTGGGCGCCGATCCTGCTGGTCGCGATGCGGATCGTGCAGGGCATCGGGCTCGGCGGCGAAGGCGCGGGAGCGACCCTGATGTCGATGGAACACGCGCCCGCCGATCAACGGAACCGGTACGCCGGGTTCCCGCAGATGGGTACCCCGGCCGGACTGGTGCTGGCGAACCTGCTGTTCCTCGGCAGCAGCGCGGTGATGCCCGCGAGCGCGTTCGCCGCTTGGGGCTGGCGGATCCCGTTCCTCCTGAGCTTCGTACTGGTCGCGATCGGCCTGATGATCCGGCTGCGGATCACCGAATCACCGTCCTTCATCCAGGCGGCGCAGAACGACAAGGTGGTCCGGTTCCCCCTCGGCGCGGCGCTCAAGGTCGGCTTCGGCAGGCTCGCACTGACCCTGCTGGTCGGCGTCGCGAACTCGGCGGTCGCCTACGTGTTCATGGTTTTCACCCTGTCCTATGGAACCCAGAACCTGCACTACGACCGGCAGTTCCTGATCCTGTCGGTGACCGGATCGGCGGTGCTGTGGTTCGCCACCATCCCGATCTGGACCCGGATCGCCGACCGCCACGGCAGGCGCACCATGTTCGTCGCCGGGTCGGCCGCGCTTCTGCTGTGGTGCCTCGCGTTCTTCCCCTTGCTGAACACCGGTAACACCGGGCTCGCGATGCTCGCCCTGGCGGGCATGGGCCTGGTCGTCCCGATCACCCACTGCGTGCAGGGCGCGATCATCGCGGACACCTTCCCGGTCAACGTCCGGTTCTCCGGCATGTCGCTGCTGCTTCAGGGCGGCGCGATCCTCGGCGGCGGGCTCGCCCCGCTGATCGCCACCGCGGTGCTCAACGCCACCGGATCGACCACCGGCATCACCTGGTACCTGGCCGCGATCTGCGGTGTCAGCATGATCAGCGCGATGGCCCTGTTCCGCCTGATCCCGTCCCGCGTCACCGCCACTGCGATCGCCGGGTAAACCCCGTCTGCGCTGGATATCGGCGAATTGCTTGTGTGCGGCGCTCGGGTCGGCGGTGCAGGACATACCCGGCGTAGGCGACGGATCGGTCGACCGCGACCCGGGAGCGGATGATTTTTCAGCAATTCGACCGCGAGAACGCGGGGCGTCAGTTCCCGTCCGTTGAGCTGCAGCGCCGAGCGCCTCGAGCCCGCAGTGCCGCCGGGAGGCGGTATTGAAACCGATCACCGCCGTCAGGTCCGCGCCATCGCCGGGACTTCCACGTTGGTAGGCGAGACGGCCTCCCGCCTGTACAAGGTAGTTTTGATCACCTTGCCCGCCACCTCTGGTATTTCGACTATGGGCCCATTGAAAGAGTTCGTAAGGTGGTCCGTCGATTGGTCGCTACTGTCACCGGTCATGGCGACACTCCTGACCCAGCCAGTCCACGGCCTGGTCGGTATCGAGTACAAGCACTTCACCATTCAATCGCGGGGGCTCACCGAGCCCCCGCGATTCCCGTTCGACCGGCCACACGACCTGATACTGCCGCTGCGGGACGCCCTCGCGATCTTCGTCAAAAGCGACCCCACCACCTACGCCTTCGTTCACCTCGAAGTCTGGGACAGTGAACCCGCGACCACCGCGCCGCCGCATAGCGACACCGAAACACAGACAGTCGTGTTCACCGTCCCGGAGGTCACTGCCCAGGGCGCGATGGCGACAGCGCCCGACACCGGCACCCTCCGGCTCGCCGCTCCCGGCCCCTACCGCGTGCGCGTCCACCGCTGGGGCGCCGAGGACGTGAACCAGGTTTTCGACGCCAACCCGAACGCGCTCATCCACCTCAGCGAACGATTCATCGTTCAACTCTGGCCGACCGAAGAGCCCAGCACCGAACAGCACCCACGAACCACCCGCACTCAGCCACGACCGGCAGCTGCACACCGCGATAAGGCACTGGGCGGCTACCAACAACTCCAGCGCACACTGAAGGGACCGGCACTTTCAGTAACCGTCCGGCTGGCGTGCGATTCCGGATCGCTGCTCGTCCTGGACATGCCCGGAAGTCGCGATCGGATCCTCGAGTACGTGATGTGAACGACGAATCCCTGAAAACTCGGCGAGTAGCTGCATGTAACTAAACAGGCGTCTGAATCGACTCTGATTCGACAGTGGTTTGCGCTGGGCGGGGCTCTAGATCCTGTCGCGCCGGTAGGAGTAATGGATGAGTCCCTGGTGGAAGTCAGCCACTTTGTCGTACAGGGCGCGAGCCGGGGCGTCCTCCAGTGTGTTCCAGTAAAGGCGAGGGAACCCGTGCGCCTCGGCGTCCCACGCCACCCACTTGATCATCGCCGTCGCGACACCTCGCCGCCGGACCTCCGGGTCCACATACAGGTCCGCCAGGTAGCACCTGCCCCCGGCCCTCCAGACGCTCGCGTGGAACACATAGTGCGCGATGCCGACCATCTTGCCGTCGACCCACGCGGCTATCCCTCGCGCCTGCACCCCTTCGAGCACGCGTTGCCAGGCCTGTTCGTAGCTGTCGTCGCCGACCTCGGCCTCGAAGTGGGCGTGGTGACCACGGGCCAGCACTTCCCAGCTGGCGCGGTCGGATTCGGTCAGGAGGCTAATCTCCACCATGGCGGCCATCCTTCACTACAGCCAGGTCAGCACCGCCTCGAACCTGACGGATGGCCGAGCCAGCGATAGCCGCCAGGCACGTACGGCGCAGCAGAGGCTGCCTAGCTGGGCTAAGACTCTGACGGGATCTCGACACTGTGGGAGCCGGTGCGCGCCGCCGGGATTCCTTCAGGTACCAACCCACCCAGACGAACTCGCACACGGCATGCAAAGAGGTCATACCGCGTGGCCATTCGTGCGGTTGCGATTCGGGCCGGCTGCTGCACGGACGACTCACTGAAATATTCGCCGTCTCGGAACTGATCACGAGTGAGGTCGAGCTCCAGGCCACTCGGCAAACGATTCCAATAGTGGAGTCCGTCGGGCCGGCCATCGCGTCGAAAGACCTCCGACCAGAGCAAGACACCGCCAAGGAGCTCCGCCACGGCCATCGATGTGACACCGCAATGCCCAGCAGCAGGGTTAGCGGAATCCCACGAGATGGCAGGGTCACATGTTCGCTCATCCCAGCATCGCCGGAACACGGCGTCCAGCTCCGCCAAAGACCAGACAGTAGTCATCCGCACCCAAAGATCGAGTTGCTCAGCACAGAGACCCTATCGACTGAACCAACGGTATGGAAACAGGCGGATGGCGGCGTCGGAGATGGCGGTCCTTGACGACGGAGTCCGGTTCACCAGGGGATGACGTCCTCGAGGGAATCCGGGCCGCGGAAGACGCCGGACGGGCCGTCCGCGGGGATCGTCGCGAGCAGGACCGGAACGGCCGCACCGTCGGCCACGGTGCGGTGCCCGCGCGGGAAAGGGGCCCCGGCGTTCTGGTCGGTCGGCACCATGCCGGGGCTGGCGGCGTTGACCTTGATGCCGTCTGCGCGGAGGGTTTCGGCGTAGAGCAGGGTCAAGGCGTTGAGCGCGGCCTTGGACGAGCTGTAGGCGAGGAATCCTTCGGTGGGCAGGGAAACCTCCGGATCGCTCAGCAGGGTGAGGGACGCGAGCCCGCTCGACAAGTTGACTACGCGCGGGTTGGGGGAGCGGCGCAGCAAGGGCAAGCAGGCCGAGATCATCGTGACGACACCGAAAACGTTGACCTCGTACACCTCGCGCAGGTGCGCGGCCGTGAAGTCGGTGGTGCGGAGTCCCCATTCGCTGGTGATACCGGCGTTGTTGACCAGGACGTCGAGTCTGCCAGTCTCGGCCTCGATGGTCTCGATCGCCGCCGCCACGGAGGCTTCGTCGGTGACGTCGAGCCGGATGGGCCGGATGCTCGGACCAGCCTGGCCGCCCCCTTCCGGATCCCGTGCGCCGAGGTAGACGGTGAGTCCGCGCGCGGCCAGTCGCTGGACGATCTCCTTGCCGATGCCTTTGCTGCCGCCGGTGACGAGCGCGACTTCGTGGGGGTGCATGCCACTACCCCAGCCGACCTCGTGCCGGAATAGAAGCACCGATTCGGTGTGCGGACCCTACCCTGGCGGTATGCCGGATCCGGAGATCCGCGAACTGCGCTATTTTCGCGCCGTCGCCGAAGACCTGAACATCACCCGCGCGGCCAGTCGTCTCGGTATCGCGCAACCGCCGTTGTCACGCGCCATTCGCGGGCTCGAACGCCGGATCGGCGCGGAACTGTTCGACCGCACCGGGCGGCGGATGGCGCTGACGCCCGCCGGGGAGACCCTTCTCGCCGAGTCGGCCAAGGTTCTCGCCGCTCTGGACATAGCCGTTCGCCGGACGCGTCGGGACGGGAACGCGCTCGTGGTGACCGCTAAACCCGGAGTGGCCACCCGGCTGCTGCACCGCGTCCGCGAACGCTTCCAGGAGGATCCGGCCGCGGCGGAGATCCGTGTGGTGGTGAGCGGGTTCGGTGAACAGGCCGAGCTGGTCCGCGACGGACGCGCCGATCTGGCGATCGCCGCCTGCGTGGACGGCGATGGCCTCGAAACCGAACTCCTGACGACCGAACCGCGCGTCGCCGCGCTCGCCGCCGATCACAGGCTAGCCGGTCGCGGTGTGCTCAGCGTCGCCGATCTGATCGCCGAGCCCGCTCCGCGATGGGCGGATTCGCGGGTCGTCGAGCGCGGCTACTGGCTGGGCCATCCCGATCGCCGGTCCGACGGCCCAGTCGTTCGCGACACCGCCCAGCTGCTGGAAGTCGTCTCTCTCGGGCAGGCCGTCGCACTGGTGCCCGCCTCGCTGGCCGCCGTGAACGTCCGCCCGGACGTCGTCTACCTGCCGGTCAGTGATGTGACGCCGTACCGGACCCTGGCACTCTGGCGCTCAGGGAGCCGGTCATCTTCGATAGCGAGATTCCTCAGGATCGCCGCTGAACACGGACCGAACTAGGATCGGCCGAACGTTTGTCGAGCGCTGGCACGACGCGGTCGGGTCGGAGATCCCGGATGCGCCCGGTCGGCGCCCCGGGCTTCCGAATTGCCACCGAAGCGCGATCGCGCGGGAACACCCGCCGCCGGACTCTCCCCACACGATCGCGCCCACTACCGCCAGAGTCCGATCAGCGGAAAGCCCACACGGCGTCGGAGCCGTCCGGGGCGGCCAGTGTGATCAAGACACGGTCGGCGCCGCCCGGCTTGTCCGCCGGGACCGGGACGTGGAACGGCCAGTTTCCGTCGCAGCGCGGAGTCGAACTCCCGCTGCCGAGATAATCGGAAATGCTGGGCCCCGCGTAGGAGTCGCCGTAGATGACCCGGCCACAGCCGACCGCGTGCAGGGTGCCGTCGAGGATCACCGACCGGTTGGTGAAGGTGGCGGTGCCGGAGGCGTAGCTGGCCCCGTAGTCGACGTAGAAGTCCCGGACGACGGATGCCGGTGCTGCCGTGGCGGCGGGGGCGCTTGCGAAAACAAGCCCGACAGCGGCTACGCCGGCCGCCGCGGCCGTGCGGCGGCGTCGGGTGCGGCTCGCGGTCGTCGGTGCGGGTTGCGGTGTGGAACTGAGCATCGAGAACAAGGAAATTCCCTCCGTGGTCAAGTCGGCGCCCAGGAATTTCGGGCGCTCTGCAGGATGTCGCTTCCAGTCCCCGCTCGTCTGCGTCATCTGACACAGATCAGCGAGGACCAGGCTGCCGCTCGCGGCCTGGTTTCACCCGAATACAGGCGGATCCAGCAGCGCCGCCGCCGCCATGTTCTTCACGGCCGCGTTCACCGTGAGGCGCTATCTCGAGAAGTGCCTCGGGTCAGGAGAGCCGGTCGAGGATCCGCGGCGCGAGCTCGGCGGCGGTGAGGCGGCAGGGAGACCACGTGTCGCGTACCGGCACCGGTCGCGCGCTGTCTCGCAGTTACCGCCACGGTGAAACGTGGCCGCACCTAATACGCCGGGTCGGCACCTCGCGTCTCGCTGATCTCGGGCTGTGGCCGACTCGTCCGGTGACGCCGAGACGACAGGGCGGCAGGGCGAAGTCGGTGCTGGCGTTGCTGATCGCGATCCGGCAGTGGTCGCTGCGTGGCGCCTTGGCGGAGGTGAGCCGGCTGGCGCGACGGCTCCTGCTGGTCTCGAGTGTCGTCACGCTGGCCCTGAACGTGGCAGAGCCGCTCATTGCGGGGGAGATCGGCCGCGCGCTATTCGATGCAGTCGGCCCCCTCCTGCTTATTGGGTGGGCCGACGTCGGACCCGCGCTGCTCCGTGAGCTGGCGACAACAGCAGAACGGGAGCGAGGCGAAACGCCCGCGCCGCCGAGTCCTCGTGTGAAGGCGCTCCCGAGGGCGCGAAGATCGTAGGGTGAGCTGCCTCGCAGCCCAACGAAGCGGTCGAGTTTGCCGAAGATCGACGACGAGCTGGTAACGAAGGCGATCGAGGCGGATCGCCGTCATCGACAGGAGACCCAACGCCCGATCTCAGCGGAGAGCCTGATGCGGACCTTCGGCCTCGGGGCGGAACGTTCACGTCTACTGATGCGCACGGTTCGCGCGCGCTGGGAGAACGAGCGCGATCGTCACAACGGCGGCGAGGTACTGAACTAAACACAAGACAACCCACCACGAATTGTTAGCTAGATTTTCGTACGAGGCCGGCGTAACCGCCGAGTGTCAGCGTAGCCAAGCCCCATACTGCGGCTGTACAAGCCATATTGCGAAGGCGAGTACGTCACCCCAGTTCGTGTCTGGGAACACTGTAGGACAACGTCGAGTTCGTGATCAGTGTGGATTCCACGAGTGTCCGGGCGCATCAGCACGCGGCCGGTGCCCGGAAGAAAGGGGCTGCGCGGACTGGATCGAAGACCTCGCGATCGACGGGGAATGCCTCGGACGCTCCCGGAGAGGGCTGACGACGAAGCTTCACCTGGCGGTCGACGCGGCCGGTCTGCCGTTGGCGGTGATCCTCACCCCGGGCCAGGCCGGGGACAACAACCCGCAACTGCAGCCCCTGCTGGACGACATCCGTGCCATCCACCTTCGCTCCTGTCGGGTCCAGCAGCCAACGATGTTGTCCTGGCTAGCAGGCATGGCATAACACTTCGAGTCGTTCTGCGACTTGTTGAGGCGTTCGGCAGATTCGAGGGTGGTAGCGCGTGAGCGACGTTGATGAGATGGAAGACGCGGTTCTGGAGGTTCCGGTAGCGTTGGCGGCTCCTGCGAGTGCCGTGGTGGTGGATCTACCCGTTGGAGAGCCTGCTCGGCTCGCGGGATGAAGCCCGTCGGCTCTTGACGTTGGCTGCGATACCGGTGGCTGCCGGGCGGGTCGGCAGCCACCGGACAAGGCGGTACTCAGGCGCGCGGGATCCGGGGCAGGAGCAGGTACGGCCGCTGCTTCTCGTTGCTGTGCAGGGTGGTCCGGCCGTGGAAGGCCGGCCGGTCTCGGTCGCCGGGGAGCTCGTGCCAGTAGGCGCCGCTACCGCGAATTTCGCGACCGTAGACGATCTCGTGCGGCCCGGGCAGGTGGTGTTCGTAGTCTTTGCCGCGCACGGATACCCCGAGGGTGTAGCCGGCCGGGACGACGATCGACAGTGGCCAGATCTCGACGTCCGCTTCATACACCTGCCCGTGGACCAGTGGGGAGATCTCGGTGTGCCGCTGCCATGGCCGGTACGGTCGCGACAGGTCCGGGTCGAGCTCGCGGTGCGAGACGCGCAGCCAGCCCTGGCCGACGGGGCCGTGGGGCTCGAAGGCTGTCGGGAAAAGCACTTCGGTGCCCTCGGGGTCGAGCAGGTGCACCGTGGCGAACAGGTCGGCGTCCTCGGTCGTGGACGAGACGAAGAGTTTCAGCGCCGCGGGGCCGGTGTACTCCACCTCCTGGTCGGCGGGCGGCAAGGTGAACATCAGTCCTTCCGACCGCGCGACGAACTCCGAGTGCTGCGCGCCGGTCGGAGCGCGGTCGGTCAAGGTACCGGTATCTAGGTCGAGGTGCAGTTCGGTCCATTCCGTGCGCGCGAGAGGCCATTCCTGTTCGTGTCGTGGGAAGAAGCCATCGGGCGTGCACACCTGCAGCTGAACCGGCGGCTGGTCGTCCCACCCGTTGGCCTCGCCTTTGAGGAAGTGGTCGAAGAAGCGCCGCTGCACATCGAGGCCGTAGTCGGTGTAGAACTCCGTCCAGTGTTCGAGCCCGTGCACCTCCAGCCACTTCTGCTCGGACGAAACCCGGTGGTAGCCCTCGAAGTTCCCACGCGAGTGCAGGCCCATACCTCCCCAATTGGCGGCGGTCAGCACGGGCACGGTGATCTTCTCCAGTACCGCGGTGCGATCCAGGTAGTAGTCGTCGATGACGGGCCGGGCAAGCAGTA
The DNA here is from genome assembly GCF_046269425.1 of Amycolatopsis sp. cmx-11-12. NCBI lineage: Bacteria > Bacillati > Actinomycetota > Actinomycetes > Pseudonocardiales > Pseudonocardiaceae > Amycolatopsis > Amycolatopsis sp. cmx-11-12. The sequence continues at coordinate 344,477 of NZ_JADNQM010000005.1, forward strand.
TCTCGGAGATCCGGATCGCGGCCGCCCGCAGCGCCTCCTCCGTGCGCACCGGTTTGCCCGACACCTTTCGGCCGGTGTTCGGATTGAGCGGCGCGTCGGCGCGGCCGTGCTGGATGCGCAGTACCTGGTGCGGCGCCCAGCCGGGCATGAACTCCGACGGGATCCCGCCGTGGTGGGTGTACTCGCGGAAGAAATCGGACGCGCCCTCCCATGGGCAGATGGCCTTGAGGTGCGGCGGGGACAGCGCGGCGGCCTGCCACTGGTTGGTCGCGAGGTACGAGATGCCGAGCATGCCGACGTTGCCGTTGCTCCACCTCTGGACGCCTGCCCATTCGATCGCTTCGTAAAGGTCTTGTGTCTCACGCGGGGAGAAGAAGTCGATCGCACCCTCGCTGCCGCCCGTACCGCGCACGTCGATCCGCACGCATGCGTAGCCTTCCGGGACCCACCGTTCCGGGTCCGGGTATTCCCAGACCTGGTACGCGCTGGTCGATTTCTCCGCCACTTCGGGATGGTCACGCACGAGAGCGGAGAACGCGGATGCGAACCCCTCCGCGAACGCGAGTCCCTTGCCGTACGGGCTGGCCGCCAGCAGCACCGGGTGCGGCTCGTCGTCGTCAGGCCGGAAGATGTCGACGGCGAGCGTCACCCCGTCGCTCATCGTGATCCGCACATCCCAGTCGACCCGCATGCCGTCGCGCACTTCGCTGTAGGGCTCGTAGTGCTGTGTCATGACTTCCTTTCCTTCTGTCCTTTGTGGTCAGTCGCGCGCCTTGCCCATCGCGGCCATGGCGACGAGGCCGACGACCGGGATGGCGCACAACTGGATGACCCCGGCGGTTTGCCAGCCGAAGCCGGATTTGGTGGCCGCGAAGAAATAGCCGGAGAAACTCGCCGGGATGTACATGGCCGCGACGAAAAGGCCCGTTGCCCGGCCGACCTTCGCGCTGGGCACCGAACGCTGGATGAGTGCGCTGGTGTTGGTGTAGACGACGCCGGTGAAGGAGACCCCCAGCAACAGTGAGAACACGAGCTGCGCGGGATAGGTCGTGCCGAAGACGAAGATCCCGGCCCCGCATCCGGCGATCGCGGCGAATCCGGCTACGTTGACCAGCCGCTGGTCGAACCGGTCGGCGAAGATGCCGCAGAAGACCGCCGTGAGCGCGCCGAGTCCGAACATGGCGGCGGCGAGCGCGGTCTGGTCGGAGGCGTATCCGTGCGTCTCGCGGAGGTAGGTGGGATACAGCCCGAGGTAGCCGTAGATGGTGAAGCCCGCGGCGACGGTGGCGATGGTGCAGCAGATGACGCGCCGGTTGAAGAAGCGGACAGCACCGCCCGGTGCCGACGTGGTGCGCGGTTCCTCGTGGCGGCCGATCTCCGTCACCGACCGCGGCACCGCGAAGATGAGGACGACGAGGATCACGAGGCCGATCGCGCCGAACACGTAAAGCGGGACGCGCCAGCTGCCCGTCGAAGACAGGAGCGCGCCGCCCAAGAGTGGACCGGCGAACGCGCCAAGTCCGAACGCGGCGTTGATCGACCCGATCGCCACCGCGCGGTTCCGGTGGAAGTACGCGCCGACAGCGGCGTACAGCGCCGCGTTCTGGGCTCCTTCGCCGACACCGGACAGGATCCGCCACACGGTCAGATCGACGAGCCCGGCCGCCGTCGCCTGGAGCGCGCAGGTGATCGAGAACAACAGCAGGCTCGCGATGATGATCCGTTTGCGGCCGATCCGGTCGGCCAGATAACCGGCCGGGATACCGGCCAGGCCCATGCCGAGGGTGAAGATCGTCGACAGCGTCCCGGCCTGGTTGCCGGTGAGCGCGTAGGCCTGCTTGATATCGGGCAGCAGGATGGCGAACACCTGCCGGTCCATCGCGTTGATGAGGTAGGTCAGGTCGAGGACGAGCAGGATGAGCAGGGTCCGGAAGGTCCACGTGGCGGCGCCGGGCGCCGGGGTGCGGCCGGTCAGCGTGGGGCCGGTGAGTTCGGGGGTGGTCATGGCGGTGCTCCTCGGAGCAGGGGAGGGGTACGGGAGGTCGGGCACGCTGGCACGTGCGGGATGGCGAACAGGAGCCGTTCGCGCCGTCCTCCGGGACGGCCGGGTGCTGCCGGAACGAGGTTCAGTACAGGGAGAGCAGCCGCAGGCCGTGCCGTACCTGTTTGAGCCGGTCGCGACGCTCGCGGCGGGCGGTGACCGCCTGGTCGAGTGACACCGGCACGAAGCGGACCGTGTCCGGTGCCTTGAGCTGTGCGAGCACGTCGAGGTCGGCGCTCACGACCGTGCCGATCGTCGCGTAGCCACCTCCGGTCACGGCGTCGCGCAGCAGGCAGATGGCTTCCTCGCCGTTGGGTACCTGCACCGACCCCACCGGATAGCCGAGATCGACAACGTTGCTGGGGTTGTCGCCCGCGCCGAACGGGGCTTCACGGTCGACGAACCGCAGTGCCGGCCCGATCAGGCGGCGGCCGGTGCGGTCGGATTCGGGCGAGACGGTGAACGTCGAGGAGAAGAACTCGCGGACGCTTTCGTCGGTGAACCGGTGACGGCACAGTCCTTCGACAAGCCGGAGGCGCTGGTGCCCGCCGAGGACCGGACGCAGCCGGGGATCGACGGTGCTGCCCGCGCCGGGACGGAACATCCCGGTCCCGTCGCCGATCGGCAAGATGTCGCCGGAAACGAGCGCCCGGCCGTCGTGCCCGCCGATCGCCGAACTCTGGTAGGTGGACCGGCTCCCGAGGAACGGCTCGGTCCCGATCCCTCCGCGCACCGCGAGGTAGGCGTGGCAACCGGTGCGCAGCGTGCCGATCCGCAGCACCTGGCCGGGTTCCACGAACAGCGTCTGCCAGCACGACACGGTCATGCCGTCGACGTCGACGTCGGCTTCGCCACCGGTGACTGCCACGGTCGCCGGTTCGGTGAAGCGCAGTGCCGGTCCGATCATGGCGATTTCCAGCGTCGCCGCGTTCTCGTGGTTGCCGGCGAGCAGGTTGGCGCAGCGGTGCGAGTACTGGTCGAGCGCTCCCGAAGGGGGCAGTCCGATGGCGTATTGCCCGTCGCGGCCGAGATCCTGGACGAGTGTGCGGGCGCCGGGGGCGAGGACTGTCAGCATGACAACGCCGCCTCCAAAGTGCGCGGATAGCCTGCCGGGTCGGAGAGGAATTCGGCGAGCGCGAAGCGCACTGGTGCGCGCCGATACCGGTACCGGCCTTCGCGTGAGTCGGTGCGCAGCTGTTCGTACTCCTCGCCGTGGACGGGCCGGAAGCGCAGCAGCGTCGAGATCGTGGCGAGCACCTTCGATGTCTCGAACCCGGGAGTCCGCTGGGTGAGGTCGGCGACCGGGACCGGGGAGCGGCCGAGCAGTTGGTAGCCACCGACCCCCGCGGTCGGGTACACGACGGTGAACGCACCGCCGTGCGCGACCGCCCTGGCCGGGGTTTCCGTCCTCGGCCGCAGGTACTTGGGCGCCTGGATCTGCCGCTCGCGCGGCACGAGCTGGACGCATTCGGTGTTGCCCGGCTTGAAACACGGGAAGGTGACGATGAACGGCGCCGACGCGTGCGCGGCGACGAGGTCGGCCACCGAGGCCAGTCCGTTGATTCGCGCGGTGTAGGCGATGTCCGTCTCCGTCGGCGACTGGTGCCGGTCCCGGAACTTCAGGCAGGTCCGCTCGGTCTCCGGATCCGCGTACCACACGGGGATCTCGACGATCTCCGTGTCCAGCGCCACCGATCCCGCCTCCTCGAACCGGTCGTGCAAGCGGGCCAGCGCGCGCACGAGTTCGCGCGGGTGAAGCACGTCTGGGTCGGCGCGCACGAGATAGCTAGCGTTGGCCGGGGCGACGTCGATGACGCCGGGCAACTCGCGCCGGGCCAGCTCACCGGTGATCGCCTGGATCCGCAGCGCTTGCGCGAGGTCCATCCCTTCGCACACCTCGACGAATACGAACTCGTCCCCACCGAAGCTGGCCCGTGCGCCGTCGGCAAAGAACTCGTAGCCGCTCATAACGCCTGCTTGGGGGCGCGCAGGAGGAATCCCGCCGATTCGAGGCGCCGTCGCACGGCCGCCGCGATCGCGACCGCGTTCGGCCGGTCACCGTGCACGCATACCGAGCGCACCGGCATCGGGATCACTGTCCCGCCGACCGTGCGGACGGTGCCGCGCGCCATGTCCAGCGCACGATCGGCGATCGCTTCCGGGTCCTTGGCCCGCGGGACCGGCTCGACGATGTTGATCCCGTCCTGGTCGAAGTCGAGGTCGGCCGCGTTCTCCGGAATGACCGGCAAGCCCTCCGCGACCACCGCGCGCATCGCCTCGGTCGGCGCGAACATCAGCGGAACTCCCGGCAAGACCGGTTGGAGTGCCCGCGCGACGCGGGTCGCCAGCTCGGGCGACCGACAGATCCGGCCCATGAGCGCGCCGTGCGGTTTGACATGGGTGAGAGGCACGTTCTCGGCCGCGGCGAGCCCCGCGAGCGCACCGACCTGGTAGAGGATGTAGTCGACCACGTCGGAGTCGGTCGCGGGCAGCGCCCGGCGGCCGAAGCCGAGCAGGTCCGGGTAGCCGGGGTGGGCGCCCGCGGCGATCCCCGCCTCCCGTGCGCGGATCAGGGACGACCGCATGGTCGCCGGATCGCCGGCGTGATAGCCGCAGGCGATGTTGGCGGTCGTGATGTGCCGGAACAAGGCTTCGTCGTCGCCGAGCGTCCACCGGCCGAAGCTCTCGCCGGCGTCCGCGTTCAGGTCGATCGTCGGTGCGGTCATGATCACCTCCTGATCAGGTGGGAAGGACTCGGGCGGCCGAATCGGCGAAGCGTTCGAGCAGCAGTGCGGCGTCGGAGGCGTCGAACACCAGCGGCGGCCGGATCTTGATGACGTTGCCGTGCGGCCCGGACGCCGACACGAGCACGAAGTGTTCGCGCAGATCGTCCACAAGCGACTGGGCGAGTAGCCGGTCCGGGTCCGTGCCTTCCGGTGCGGTCACCTCGATTCCGAGGAACAACCCGGCGCCGCGCACGTCGGCGAGGCGAGGGTGGTCCGAGACGATGCGGGCGAACCCCCGCTTCAGCTGTGCGCCGATCTCGTGGGCGTTGTCGATGAGACCTTCGCCTTCGATGGTGCCGAGCACTGCCGCGGCCGCGGCGATCGGTACGTTGCTGCCGCCGAAAGTGTTGAAGTAGCGCACTTTCCGGCCGAACTCCCGGCCGACCTCGTGCCGCAGCACCGTCGCGGCCACCGGAATCCCGTTGCCCATCGGCTTTCCCAGGGTCACCAGATCGGGCACGACCTCATGCCTGCCGAAACCCCACCATCCCGTTCCCGTGCGGCCGAACCCCGCCTGGACCTCGTCCGCGAGGTAGACCCCGCCCGCCGCACGGACCTCGGCGGCGAGTACGCCGAGCAGATCCGTCGGGACCGGCTGCACGCCGTCGGAGGAAAAGATGCTGTCCACCACGAGCGCGCATACCCCGAACCCGTGCCGCCGGAGATTGTCTATGGCCGCCCGGATCTCGGTGCGCAGCTCGGCCACCACCGAGGTGCCCTGCCGCAGGGGGTCCGGCGCGCTGATCGTGCGCACGTGCGGTCCCAGCGGCGAGGCCGGGCCGAGGGACGGGGAGAACGCCGCCACCTCGGCGGTCACCCCGTGGTAGGCGTTGCGCGTGACGATGATCCCGGTGTTGCCGGTGTGCGCCCGCGCGATGCGCAAGGCGAGGTCGTTCGCTTCCGAGCCGGTGCAGGTGTAGGTGACCCGGTCGAGTTCCGCGGGGAACGTCTCGAGCAACCGTTCGGAGAAGTCGAGCAGATCGGCCTGCAGGTAGCGGGTGTTCGTGGTGACCTTCGACAGCTGCCGGGTGACCGCCTCGACGACGGCGGGATGGCAGTGTCCGAGCGAGACGACGTTGTTGTAGGCGTCGAGGTACTCGTTGCCCGCGGAGTCGTAGAGGTGCACGCCGTCGCCGCGGACGACCTCGACCGGGTTCGTGTAGAACAGCTGGTACCCCGGCCCGAGCACCTTCTCGCGCCGGACGAGGAGTTCCCGGATGTGCGGCGGCTGCCCGGCCAAGGACTCGCCGGTGAAGCCGTTGACCATTTCCGGCCCGCGCGGGCGGCTCATCGCCGCGACTCCGTGTCCGCCGACGCGAGTACCCGTTCGGCCGCGGCGTCCAGACCGGCGAACGTCACCCGAGCCGTCGCCCAATCACGGGAGGCGTGCGAGAGCACATACGCCGCGCGTGCCGGATCCCGCCGGGCCCGCCACGACGCGATGAGCGCCCGCTGCACCAGTCGTGCTGTCGACAGCAGCGGAAGAAGCTTGAGTTCTTCTTCGGTGACCGGCCTGATCCGGAGATAGTGGCGCAGCCACGCGAGCGGCACCGCCCATGGGTCGGCGGCGTCCACCTCGAGGAGGTTCGACAACGCGATCGCGAGGTCGAAGACCACCGCCGTGCGCAGCACGTCGCCGAAATCGAGGATCCCGGTCAATGCTCCGCGAGAGCCGACAAGGATGTTGTGCGGGCTCAAGTCGTTGTGCACCAACTGGGTGTCCAGTTCGGCGGGCCGGACGTGGAGCGCGAATTCGGCGAGCACATCGTGCGCGAGCATCCGGTCCGCACTGTCCACTGTGTCCAGTACCGGAACGAGGGCGCCGAGATGGCGCAGATCCCAGATCAAGGTCCGTTCCTGGTTCTCGCCGCGGAAGACGGCGAGCGCGCGGATGAGCTGTGCGTGGTAGCGGCCGAAGGGTGCCGGATCGGCCTCACTCCCGCCCAGCGGTTCGCCAGGGAGGTACGACAGGACCCGCAGGAGCCTCGGCCCGCTCGCGTCTCGTGGCGCGATGTCGTGCACGTCCGCTCCGTCCACACCGGACCGGACGACCGGGATCGGCAGGCCGGGCGCGGTGCGCGCGAGGTGCCGCAGCACCGCTGTCTGCAGCGTGAGGTCCTCGGCCGATTCGCCCTCGCCACCCACCTTCACCAGGTGGCGGGTGCCGGCCGTGTGCAGGACGAAGGTCTCGTCCTTCTCCGAGGCGACGCGTTCGAGCCTGCCGGACAGGCCGTGCACGTCTCGCAGCGCGGCGAGCACGAGCGTTTCGTCGAGGTGCTCTGTGACGGCGTCGAGGCCGCTCGCTGTCACGAGTTCGCGGAAGCCGGGCACGGTGGGGCTCCTCACGAAGCCACCCAGCCGCCGTCGATCAGCAGGCTGGAACCGTGGATGTAGGAGGCGGCGGGGGAAGCGAGGAAGGCGACCGCCGGCGCGATGTCACCGACCTCGCCGACACGTCCGGCGGGTGTGGACTCGAGCATCTGGCGCTCGTAGTCGGAATCTTCGAGCAGGTGCGCGTTGATGCTCGTACGCACGTTGCCGGGAGCGACGGCGTTGACCCGGACGCCCCGCGGGGCGAATTCGGCGGTCAGTGACTTGACCAGCAGCTCCACCGCGCCTTTGGTCGCGCAGTAGGCGCTGGAGTTCGGGAAACCGACGTGCCCGCAGATGGAAGAGACGAAGATGACGCTGCTGCCGTCGCCGAGGTGTCCGGCGGCCGCCCTGGTCAGCCGGAATGGCGCCCGGACGTTGGTCGCCCACTGGTCGTCGAGCTGCTCGTCGGTGGTGTCGGCGAACGGCGTCGGCAGGAAGATCCCGGCAGCGTGCACGAGCACGTCAATGCCCCCGAAGTGCGCGAGCGTGCGGTCGACGACTTTCCCGGGACCGGTGCCGGTCGTGAGGTCGGCGGCGATCGGCTCGGCCTCCGCGCCCGCCGCCCTCAGCTCCGCGGCGACCGTCTCGAGGCGCTGCGCGTCCCGTCCCACCAGGGCGACCCGTGCACCGGTGGCACCGAGTTCGCGCGCGATCTGCGCCCCGATGCCCGAACTCGCGCCCGTGACAATGGCGACCCGGTCGCGAAGCGTTTGTGCGCTGCCAGCCATGAATACTCCCTCGGCCGCTTAATGTAAGAAAACTTACGTTAACGAGGAGTATGTGCCAGAGGAGCAGCTAATGCAAGATTTCCTGCAGTAAGATTTCAGGCTGTGCGCAGCGCCTGGTCCACCAGGGCGTCCAGGTCCTTGTCGGGGGACTCGTAGCCGAAGACCGCGCGCAGGTAGATAGGTGCGAGCACGACATCGAAGATGTGGGCGACCGTCGGCGGCTTGCCACCCGCCGCCTCGACCCGGTCCAACGCCCGCTGCATCTGGGTGGTGCGCTGTCGCAGATACCGGGCGGCGTCGGCAGCGGTCGGAGCGGGCTTGTCACCGGCGAGCGGGGAGGTGGCCGCGGCGAGCGCGTGGAACAGCGCGAACCCCTCACGCGTCTTTACCTGTCCGGCGACCGCGTGCGCCCAGTCGAGCAGATCACGGCGCAGATCGCCGCTGTCCGGGAACGGCGACTCCTCGTTGAGCTGCGTGACCGCGACGTCAAGCACCAGCGACTCGATCCGCCCCCAACGCCGGTAGATCGTCACCTCGTGCACACCCGACCGTTCGGACACTTCCCGCACCGACGGCTGGTCATGCCCTTCGGCGAACAACTCGCGCACCGCGGTGTGCACCGCGGCGCGCGTACGGGCCGTACGGCCTCCAGGGCGAGTGTCTGCCATAGAGCCAGGCTAACGTCCGCTTCGACGGCAACGATCGACAGCAAGCACCCGGACGACCTGCATGGCGGTGGCCAGCGCATACATCGAGACGGGTCCCCGTTGGCGGGGCGCCGGAGACCTCGCCGAAACCGTCCTCGAAGGGCGCGCCCGGGTCCGGACAACACGCGGAACCCCTTACCTCATGCCCGTTCCCCACGGCGTCACCGCCCATACCTGGGGGCTACGGCGGACACAGCCCTGGAGCGCCCGCCGCCACCGTCGAAAAGCTCCTCGAGGACAGCGCCGCTCCGGGACACGGGAAGAGCAGGGTCAAGTCAGTTTCCACACAACGACTTTGCCGTCAGAGCACCCGGCAGCCAGGATCTTGCCGTCACGGTCAAGCGACAGCGATGAGATCATGCCGCTGCTTCCCTCGAGCTTGCGGACGGGTTTCCCGGTCGCGACGTCCCACATGACGACCTTGTGGTCTTCGCCGCCGGTGATCACGGTGCGTCCGTCCGGGCTGAACGCGACGGCCTTCACGTTGTCGCTGTGTTCGCCGTCCAGGCTTGCCAGCAGCTTGCCTTCCGGGACGCTCCAGACCTTCGCGGTCCGGTCGTCGCTTCCGGTGACGAGCCGTGTCCCGTCCGGGCTGAACGCAACAGCTTGGACCGCCTCGGCATGCCCGCGGCGATCGTCGGTCAGAGGGGTGCGCTCACCACTCTTGGTGAGATCCCACAGGTAGGGTCGTGCGTCGTCGCCGCCGCTCGCGAAGTATCGTCCGGTGGGACTGTAGGCGATGGCCCGCACGGATTTGTCGTTGTCGGCCGTGTAGGTGTTGGTGATCTTGCGGCCGGCGATGTCCCAGAACCGGATCTTGCTGCCGCCCGCGAACGGGCGGGTGGCGAATGACTTGCCGTCCGGTGCGAAAGTGACCCCGTGTGCCTGCTCGTCCATGCCGCACTCGGAGTCGCCGATCCGGTTCCACGGCCGGTTACCCTCGAATAGCTGCCAGCATGAGCTGCCAGCTGTGAGCAGTGTGGTTCCGGCCGGGTCGAATGACGCGGCGAGTGCACCGACACCAAGGTCCTTTGCCAACGATGGCGACTGGTTCTCGATCGTCCAGATCGATGTCGTGGACCCGCTGACGCAGGCCACCAGCTGGCCAGCTGGCTGTACCGCCACCGACTCGACGAGGTTACTGGTCTGGTCGCATCCGAAGGCCATGGCAGGCTGCCGTACAGGGACCGGACCCGCCATGCCCTGCGATGGCGCCCCGCTCGTCGGTGCCTGCCTTCCGGTACCCGGCGTTTCCTCAGCCTCCGGGTCAGTTTCCTTTCCGACACCCAGCGCCGCCACCAGCAGGATCAGGACGAACGCGATACCGACGACCCACCACGAGGTGAGCTTCGCCGGTTTTGGAAGCCAGTTGGCGACGACACTGAGACCGAACGCCACGACACCTGCGATGACCAGTCCTGTGAATGTCATCGGCACTGCTCCTCTGCCACCGCAGCATCAATCCCGTACGCCTGAGCAACCACGGCTATCACCCTAGCCAGGACCCGATCCCGACGTGGGCGGCTCGATCAATCGCAGGGACGGGCACGGGGAAAGAGACGCTCGCCGGGGCCAGGCCAGATCTTGGTGTCGCGCGCGGCCACCCTTCCATCGCGGCGCATAGCGGCTAGGGCCTGCCCGGACTGCGGCCGTGTTGACACGGCAAGATCGGGTTCAGGCGCGTCGACGCGACCTCGCGCTGAGCGGCATCCGGCTCGTGGTGAGCCTCGACTGGCGCCGCACTTTGTCTGGAGCGCTGGACGATCGCGACGACCGCGATCACTGAACGGGTTCCGAGCGCACGGTACTGCTGATGGTGCGCCCTGCCGAGCAGGGCGAGTTCGGAGTGGACGCCCCTCGATGTTCTTACGGGAGGCGACGGGACCCGTGACACAGCGTCATACGACGCCGATTCCCTCGAAGGAGGGTGCCGGGCCGGTCCTGGCGCGGACCGGCCCGGCACCGGCGGAAGTCAGGCCGGTTCCGCCACGCAGGTTCGATCATCCTTCGGACGTTCGCCCGTGGTCAGGAACGCGGTGACCGTGTCGTTCGCGCACTTGTTCGCGCCGATCAGGTAGACGCCGTGGCCGCCCTGGTCCGCGGTGACCATCTGGGCCCGGTCACCGAAGGCGCGCCGCATCTGCCCGGCGCCGGCCAGTGGCGTCGCCGGGTCGCGGGTGTTCTGCGCGAGCAGCACGTTCGACGGGCCCCGGTCGCCGATCCGGACGGGCGGTTCGGCGGGCTCGGACCGCCAGAAGGCGCACGGGCGGATATTGGCCCCGGCCGCGCCGAACATCGGGTAGCGCTTTCGGTCCACGGAGACGTCGTGGAGATAGCTGCCCACCGACCTCGGCCAGCGGGAATCGTTGCAGAGCACGTAAAGGTGGCTGGCCACCGCGTTCTCCAGATTCTGCGGAGCCTTCGCCTCGGCCGACGGTGGTGGCGGCTGGTTCGTGTCGAGCGCGTGCCAGATCGCGGCCAGTTCGGGCATCCGGCTGTCCCGGTACAGGGATGCGAAGGTCGCCAGCCGGAAGAGGGTGCCGTCGAAACCTTGCACCGGTGCCTTGTCCAGGCGGCCGGCGAGGTCGAAGTATTTCGCGGTGACCTCTTCCGGTGTGGTGCCCAGGTCGTATTCAGGACGCGCGGCGGCGAACTTGGCGAAGTCCGGGAACCGCTTCTCCATACCTGGGCCGAACAACCGGCTGGCCACCCGGTCCAGGCCGCCCGGGACGAGGTTGCTGTCGAGCACGATCCGGTCGCTCCGGTCTGGGAACAGAGTGGTGTAGACCGCACCGAGATGGGTGCCGTAGGAATAGCCGAGGAAGGAGAGCTTGTCCTCGTGCAGTGCCTCGCGGATCCGGTCCATGTCGCGCGCGGTGGCCGCGGTCGACATGTAGGGGAGCAGGTTCGCAGTCTTGGACTCGGCGCACTGCTCGGCGACGGCCTTCGCGTTCCGAGCCTGTGTGAGAACGTCGGCGGCGTCGCGTGCGTAGGGCGGGATGTTGCCCCTGTTCTGCTGTTCCGACGTCAGGTCGCAGGTGACCGGGGTGCTCCGGCCCACGCCACGCGGGTCGAAGCCGATGATGTCGTAGCTGTCCAGAACGCTTTGCGGCAGCCCGAGATCGACGAGCCCGCCCGGGAAGTCGAGGCCGCTGCCGCCCGGTCCGCCGGGGTTGGTCAGCAGCACACCCCGGCGCTTGTCGGGATTCTTGCTCGCCAGCCGGGAGACCGTGAGCTGGATCTGCTGTCCGTCCGGGCGCCGGTGGTCCAAGGGGACGTCGATGGTGGTGCACTGAAGGCCGGGTTTGGCGACGTCGGCCGGGCACGCGCCCCACTGCAATGCCTGGGCGGGCTCACCCGCTTGAGCGAGTCCTGGTGGTGCTAGCAAGGCCGCCGCGATAACGATGGTCAAGGCTCTCCGCATGGCTTCCCCTCGGGTGGTCGGTCGTGCGCTGTCCGGTCCGAGTAGAGACCGTGCCCTCGGGGCATGGTCAACGAAGACGTTCGCCGCCGGCGCCATCCGGTGATCTTCCTTGACTGTGCCCCAGGGGCATGGTGTGCACTGCAGGGGATGACCTGGAGTACACGCGAGCTGGCAGAGCTGGCAGGCACGACCCTGAAGACCGTCCGCTACTACCACCGGATCGGTCTGCTCGACGAGCCGGAACGAGGAGCGAACGGGTACAAGCGGTACCGCATCGCGCACTTGATCCGGCTGCTGCGGATCCGGCGGCTCGTCGATCTGGGGGTGCCGCTGGCCGACATCGAGGCGATGGGGGAGTCGGACGGGAACGCGGAGCGGACGTTGCGCGCGCTGGACGCCGAACTGGAGGCGAGCATCGAACGGCAGGAACGGATGCGGAAGGAGCTGGCGTTGATCCTGGAGCGCCGCAGCCTTGTCGACCTGCCACCGGGTTTCGACGGGGACGTCGCCGACCTGTCCGAAGTCGAGCGTTCGATGCTGATGGTCTTCTCGCGGGTGCTGGATGCGAAGGCGATGGACGCGGTGCGGGAGTTGCACGCGGCGCCGCGTCCTCCTGCGCAAGCGGAGTTCGACGCGCTCGACGCCGACGCCGACGAGGCCACGAGACAGCGACTGGCCGAGGCTCTCACGCCGGTCGCGCGCCACCAGATCGAAACACAGCCGGCCTTGACGGAAGCGACGGCGCGGGTGGCTCTTTCCGAACCGATGGTCCTGCGTGGCCTGGTGGAGCTCTACAACCCGGCCCAGCTGGACGTCTTGCGGCGGCTGAGTGCCCTCCTCAACCTCGCGCCCTAGCCCTAGAAAGAAAAGGACCATGAAGAACCTCAAACGACGTTGGCAGCTCGGCAAAGTCCGGCCCGGCGACGGGAGCGAGCTTCCCGAATACCGTCTCTGGCAGCTCTTTTCCCGTTCGCTGCTCTTCCTCGACCTCGTGACACCGTCCGGGAAGACGCACGAGTACGCGGTCGACGTCCGGCATCTCGCCGAGGCGAAGAGCAGAAAGCAGCATGAGGACGCCCTCGGGAAGAGCCCCGCCGCGCTGTACCGGGACGGCGTCCAGATCCACCGCTCCAATCTGCCGACGGCGTTTCCCGTGCCCGGCGGTGTCATCGAGGTGGCCACCAGCGCGTTCGGGCTCAAGCGCATCCACTTCGTCGCCGACGACGGCACCGAACGCGCGCTGCGTCCTCACCATCGTTCGCAGGAAGGCCTGCGGGCGCGCTTCGGGCGGCGGTTCCCGCGGACCAGTGCTGTTGTCGGCGTGGTGACCCTCGTCGTCCTCCTGGCGGCGCTCGTCATCAGCCTCATGCACGGTGTCGAGGCCGTCACGCGGATCCCCGCCGTCGCCGAACACGTCGGCAGGTTCGTCTCGCCGGTCGATCTGCCCACGTGGGGGAAGGTCGCCCTGGGCGTCGCCGGCGCGCTCTCCGCGGTGGAACGGGCCACGAGACTCCGCTTCAACCGGCTGATCGACACCGTCGCTTCCTGACCCGCAGAACCGGCTTCCCGGCCGGCCACGCGGGTCACCAGGCGACCGGAAGGCCCGCTACGCCGTGCACGGCTGTCAGGTCACGGAACCGGATCTCCGCCGGGTCGAGATCGAGTCGGAGCTTGGGGAAGCGCCGCACCAACGCTGGTAGCGCAATCCGAATCTCCATCCTGGCCAGTGGCGCGCCGACACAGTGGTGAATGCCGTGTCCGAAACCATGTGTGGGAACGGTTTCCGCGAGATGTCGAAGTCGTCCGGGGCGGTGACGAGATTCGTGTCCCGGTTGGCCATGGGTCCGCCATGGCGGTCCGGGGCACACCAGAGTGCACGGGGCAAGGAAACGCAGCCCGGATCGGCATGCCGATCAGATCATCACCGGGAGCACTGCGATGCCGGTTAACGAGATCGCTCATGTAAGTCCGCAGAGCAAGAAACGCTTCGGTTCGTTCGTCTTGTGAGGCAGAGAACTGAAGTTGAACCGACGACAGACGTTGGAACTGTCGGCTACCTCGCCGACGGTCGCATCACCAACCTCGAACCACGGTCAGCGACACCCTGACCTAAATAACACCAGCCGCAACAGGCACGACACCTTACGGGGATAGAACACAAAATCAGGCCCTGAACAGCCAAACCCTCGGGCTCAGATTACGAGCGAGAGAGTTACTCTGCATACAAAACTCCAGGTCGAACGGCAAGAATCGAATTCTCGGTGGAGCTGAGGGTTCCTTACTCGAACACAAAAGATCAGGTCAGGACCCTGAGGAGCTTCGCGAGAAGCTTCCCAGCCTCGATACACCCGAGCCGCCCTTGGTTAAGCGCGGCGTCCAGCAGCTTGGCTCCGAGCAAGTTGAGCAGCTGATCGCCGACTACCAGTCCGGCGCGACGGTGTGCGAACTCGGTGACCGGTTCGGCATCGAACGGCGAACGGTCAGCAACATCCTCCACCGGCACGGCGTGCCGATGCGCCGCCGTGGCCTCTCGCCAGAGCAGGTCGACGACGCCATCCACCTCTACAAACTCGGCTGGTCACTCTCCCGGATCGGCACCGGCATGAGCGTCACGGCTGACACTGTACGCAAACGCCTCCTCGAACACGGAGTGACTATGCGTGACACCCACGGGCGACCGCGTGTCAAGGCAGGCGGCCCGCGATGACCCGGCCCGCAACCAACTTTTCGGCTCGATCAGATTCCAACAGCGCTGCTGTCGTTCAAGTCGTCACTGTGATCATGGGCGTCGTCGTCGGCCTCACCCGGTGTGGTCGGAAATCGCGTCGACGGCTCGGAGGTGCTGGGTGAGGAAGAGGGCCGCACGGTCGAGCGCGTGGTCGGCTTCGTCGAGGGCGCCACCCGCGAAGGACTGGAAGACGTGGGGGGCGTCAGCGGTGACGTCCAAGATGACGTCCACTCCGGCGTCGCGGGCGCGGGCGGCGAGTCGGGTGGAGTCGTCGAGCAGGATCTCGTTGGCGCCCACTTGAAGCAGCAGTGGAGGAAAGCCGGTCAGATCGGCGTGAACGGCCGGGCTCAGCAAAGGCTGTTGCGGGTCCTGGCCGGCGAGATACATCTCGCCCGTGCGCATCACGGCCTCTCGGGTGAAGATCGGGTCTGCACCATTCTTGGTCGTCATGCTTTCCCCGGTCCGGGTGGTGTCCAGCCCTGGGGAGAAAGCCACGATCGCGGCAGGCAGTGGAAGATCCGCGTCACGGGCGGCCAGGGCGGTGGTAACGGTGTAACCGCCACCGGCGGAGTCCCCGGCGAATCCGATGGAGGACGGGCTCACGCCCTGACCGAGGAGAGCGCGATAGGCACTCAGGTTGTCCTCCAGGCCAGCAGGGAACGGATATTCGGGAGCGAGGCGGTAGTCCACCGAGTACGCCTCGAAGCCCGTCTTCGAGACCAGTTGCGCGGTCAGCGACAGCGCAGTCTCGGGCGAGCCGAACACGAAACCGCCACCGTGGAAGTACAAGATCGTGCCGTGCCGCGCTGCGTCACCCGGTGTCACGTGCAGGGCAGGTCGGCCACCGAGGGTCACCGGAGCCGTGTGGACGTTCTCCGGCACGATCATCGTGTCCATGAGCGCCTTGAACCCGGTGCGCAACTCCG
The DNA here is from genome assembly GCF_046269425.1 of Amycolatopsis sp. cmx-11-12. Classification (NCBI taxonomy): domain Bacteria; kingdom Bacillati; phylum Actinomycetota; class Actinomycetes; order Pseudonocardiales; family Pseudonocardiaceae; genus Amycolatopsis; species Amycolatopsis sp. cmx-11-12. The sequence goes on from NZ_JADNQM010000005.1 coordinate 360,190, forward strand.
CGACGGAGCGTGGTCCCGTGGGCCGGAACCGGCGGAGCATCGCGTCGATGTCGGCCAGTTGCTGCTTACTCATCCCGATCCTCACCTCCAAGTATCTTCCACTACACTATATGCCATGGCATATAAGCCACGGGGCGACGCCCCCGACCTGCAGAAGCTCTTCGCGGATCTCGTCCGTTGCGAGACGCGCCTGTACAACGCCCTGAACGAACGCTTGCGTTCAGAGCACGGGATGGCCACCTCGCAGTTCGAGTTCCTGCGGTTCCTGCGTGAACGCTCTGGAGCCCGTGTGGCCGATCTCGCCGCAGAATTCGCCATCGGTGCCGGTGCCGCCAGCAAGGGCGTCGATCGATTGGAGCGGCAGGGGTGGATCGTCCGTCAGGTCAACCCGATGGACCGCAGGTCCTCCCTGCTGGCCCTGACCGACGAAGGCCGGCGGCTCATCGAGTCCGCCGAGCGCACGGTCACCACCGGCCTGAGTGAAATGATCGAAGGCAGCCTCGGGGTGCGCTCCATCGCCGCCGCTGCGGACGCCCTCAGCCAGCTGCGTTCCGCGCTCGAACATCGCCGGATTGGCCTACCCACTGGCTGAAGTGGGGCCACCATCCGGTAAGCGGCCCGCGCCGGCCACCCGCGCCCGGTGCTGAAGCAGGCCGCGGGCGTGCGGATGGTCGTCCGGACGCCCGCCGAGCGGTGACGCGATCAGCTCCGCCCAATACCGTGGCCAGAGCGTGCCCAGCACGACGACCGGCCCCGCGCTGGACTCGAGCAAGGTACGGAGCCATGCCGCCGCTACTTCGCCGGTCGAGCCGGACAGGTGGTTGTGGGTCTCGTTGAGCCAGAGCACGGTTCTCGGTACGACGCTGTCCAGCCGCAGCAGGTCATCCGCGGTACGCGGGTACACCAGCGGCCAGGTACGGAGGACTTCGTGGTCGCGCCGCAGGTACTTCGGCAGGGCGGTTTCACCGACGGTCGTCGGCGAGTCATCGAGACGGATCGCGTGGTGCACATCCAGGTCGAACGGGTCCCACTCCATGATCGGCTTCGCTGAAACCGGGGCGGGGGAGGGCGAGCCGGGGTGAATGTGCACGCCGCCTTCGATGGTGCCCGCCTGCAGCACGGTCGTGGCCTTGCCGGAGACATCTGCGCGGTCCGATTCGCTCCTGGTGCTGGGAGCGGGAGGCCGCGACCGTGGAGACGTGGGCGTGGTCGGCTCGCCATCGCCGTGGATCGAAAAGGGAATCGGGTAGGGGAAGATGGTGGTGCCGGGCGTGTTCATGGCAAGCGTCGACGAAGGCTTCGACCGTCCTCCACCGGGGCACGATGGGCTTGGCGAGCATTTTCGAGATCGTCGCGGCGCGGAGGGTGAAGCCTCGCAGGACCGCGTACGCCCTGAGCTGTTCGTAACCCGGTGAGCCGACGTCGTGCCACAGATCGCGCAGCTGGGCGTGGAGCAGCGTCACAGGGTCGTTCGAACTCACCGGCTGGTGCCTCCTGCCCCTCGACCGAGCGGATCGCTGGATCCGGGGTATCTACAGCACGGCGACCTCGCTCGCGGTGTCGTGGAGAAGAGCGGCTCAGCCGCGCAGCTGCGACGTAACCTCCTCCAACCTGCGTAGCACCAGTTCGCTAAGCGGCCTGTTCGCGCCTTGGAAGATCGTGATGTCTTCGCCCAAGCGACGTAAATCATCGGCGGCGTCCGAGAGCCGTCCCGCGTGGGCCTTCTCGACAGCGGTCCAATACCGCGACCGGTAGTCGACGGACCGAACGAACGGATCATCCTCGCCGATACGGTGTACGTGCTCCTCCTTGAGCTCTTTGAGGATGAGAAGGGCCTCGGTCGTGTCTCCGGTTTCGCCGGTCATGGTCGAGATGGTGAGGCGGAGATGGCGCAGATCGATGCACTGGGACTCCGCACTAGCGCGGCATTCTTCCAGCAAGTCCTGCGCGAGCTCCAGTGCGCTCAGGGCATCGCCACTGTCCGCCATACAGGCGAACAAGTCCGTGAGTGCGTTGAGCGTTTGGCCATTGAGCCGGCCGTGCCTTCGTTCCTCGTCCTTCGCGATGGATTCGAGCTCGTCCAACGCTTGCGAGAACCGCCCTGCCCTGCGGAGCTGGTCCGCACGCTGGTATCTCAAGGTCGTGAGCGTGTCGGCCGGAGCTCGCCTGGCACGCATCCAGGCAGCGAACTCGTCATGCAACTCGACGGCTCGTTCTGCCCCACCACGCCCGACCGCCTTGGCGTAGCCGAACATCGCCGCGTAGGTGATCCACTCGGTCTCGTCGAGGTGCTTTAGGCAATCCTCGAGTAACCGGAGGTACTGGCAGGCGGCCTCGTGTGTCTCGCCTGTCTCTCCAGTCCAGTGTGCGATACCACGCCGGATATTGAGAATGACCGGATGAAAAGCTCCGAGTGCCTGCTCGGTCTCTGCTCGGAGATCGAGCAATCCGCGGAGAGACGGTCGCGGGCCGCCGCCCACAACCCAGAAGAGAGCGGATCTGATCGTGACCGTGTCCTGATGGTTCCAGCCGAGTTTCGCGGAAAGTTCCTCCAAGCTTTCTTGAAGGAACAGCCTTTGTGCCGCCCGCCCGTCGCGTTCCTCGATCACATATCCACGATTGGTGCGGCTCTCGACGTAAGTTTCCGACGCGCGCTCGTACGCCAGTTCGGCTTGGCACAGGCGGCCCCAGTTCCACGCCACTTGACCGATGTCCTTGAGTTCTTCGGGCTGCCCGGCATCGATGAACGCTTCGAGCGCGTCGGCGGGAATCGATTCTCGCTCGACCGCGTCGATCAGATAGTCGAACGCGGTGAAACCGCCGTCACCGCTGGGAATCAGCAGGCTGCTCGTCGCGTGCAGGGGGGTGGTCGCCCACTCGATGGCACGATCGAGCTCCTCCGGCCGTAAGCGGTGGCCACCACGCCTGCGCAGATACGACTCGTGCGCAAGGGTCAGTACCTCGATGGACAAGGGCCTATGCACTCCGGCACGCCGTGCGTCTATGGCCGCGTGTACCAGCGCGGCCGCGCGTGGATGGGTGCCCGGCGCCCAGGCATCCCGCCACGTCGCGAGAAGTTGCGGCCCCGCGGCGAGATACTCGGCGACGCCGAACCGGTCGACCTGCTCCAGTGCTTCGGCGATGCGGGGATCACGAGGCTCAAGCCGCCGGGCCTTTACGACCTCGTCGGTGCTCCATGACCGGGGAAGGTCGATGCGGGTGGCGAGCCGTAACACCTCCCATCCCTGCCGGATCGTTTCACGGCTCCGCGTCGCGTCGATCGTGGACGACGAACCACCACAGAAGTATGCGTATTCCTCCGAGCGCATCGTGGCGACAATGACACAGTGTTTCGTCGAAAGAATTCCGGAAATACCGGCTCCAGTGAATCCGCCCGCCCCTAGGAATCGCTCGATGTCATCGAGCCACAGCACCGCACGGGGTGATTCGAGCATCGCGTCGACAGCCGTCTTCGCGGCGTCACGCTGGGAAGGTTCCACCAGTCTGTGGCCCGGAAAGAGCTCACGCACAGCCTCGTACGCGGCCCGGGACTTGCCCGCGGTGGACTCGCCGACAAGCAAGACGAAACGATCTTTGGAAATCGCCGAGGTCAAGCGCTCCATGACATCACGGCGGACAAAACCAGGGCTTCGCTCCAGCGATTCCACCAGGGCGGCCGGGTGCACACCGAGTTGAACCGGGTCGTTCAGGCCACGAACCAGCGGCAGTCCTCCACGGCGGTCACAGCGCAGCAGACCGTGCCGCGTATCGAGGTGATCATCTCGGTTCTTCAGCACCGCGACGGCACGCGTGGTCGAAACGGCCGCGACCATCGCCCCCACTGCCGCGACCACGGACGAGATCACGGCGGGCACGGGAAGCTTGGTCACCGCCGCGCCGACGGCCACGACGGCCAGTGCCAGCCCGATCAGCAGCCAGACCACCCGTCGTCGCATAGTCCCTCCCGACGGGGATTGTAAGCGCCCGGCCGACAATCAGGTCATAGCGCGAAACGATTCCTCCGACATCGGGCGGATGATTCATCATTACCGGTGGCTGTCATCGGCCAGGCCGCGGCTCGCCTGCCGCGAGGACTCGATCCCACTTCGGGTCGCAGCCGCGGCTGCGAGCCTCGCCGAGGCTGGTCAGCAGGGACTCGCGTTCGCTCGTACCACGGCGCAGCGTGGGCACGCTGGTGTGCGCGTCGGGCGCGGACTGGGTGTTCTCGTCGAGCGAGGCGATCAGGGGCGGCGGGGCACCCAGCTCCACGTACAAGGTGCGCTCGGCGTCTTCCATGGTCGCCGCGCAGGCATCGGCGAACCGGACCGGCCGGCGGAGCTTGGCCGCCCAGTACGCGGCAGTCAGGTCCGCGCCGCGCACCGTCCGGCCGAAGACCGACGAATACATCGGAATACGTCTCTCGTGGCTTGATCGTCGACAGCCGGGCCGTCAGTTCGTCCAGGATGGGATCGACCTCCGGGGTGGCCGTGATATCGCCCATCGCCGCTCCGCACCTGACCACCACGCTCGCCGACCACGGCCAGGTTCTGGCGTCCGGCATCGACGCCGCCCTCGGACAAATGCCCGGCCTGGCCCGCGCCGAAATCATCCGGCTGCCCGGTGGCTATACACGCCGGTGAACCGCACGCGCGGTGGTGCGCTGAATTTGGCCAGGGTCATTTGGCGGATTCGGCATCCCGAGGTGGCTGGGCGGCGTCGTGGTGCGTGTCGAGATCGTCGAGTTGTTGTTGTATCCGAATGGCGTCGGTGTCGCGGCTTTGTTCGCGGTACAGCGCCAACGCTTCCCGCCAAAACATGCGGGCCTCTTCCTGTCGTCCGAGGGCGGCGTGAGGATGGCCCATACGGTCGAGGGTGTGCGCGGTCTCGTAGGTGTTGGTCTGTGCGCGGCGCAGGGCGATGGCGTGGTGGTAGTGGCCTATCGCTTGTAGGTGGTCGCCGGTGCGGTGGGCGACGAGCCCGAGAGTGTCAGCGACGTCAGCTTCGCCTCGTGGGTCCTGGAGGCGGTGGTACAGGGCGAGGGCGGCATGGGAATGGTGGAGGGCGGTGTCGAATTCCCCCCCAGGTTTGCGGCGTACCAACCTACCTGCCATCGCGCATCGGCTTCCCATGCTGGGATCGTGCTTACCAGAATGTCGTGACCCTGCGTCACTGAAAAGACTGTGATCGAGTGCAGGTCCGGGCGTGTCGCGGATTTGACGTGGTTCTCGCTCAATCTGACACGAGCTGAGCTGCCTCGCGTCTTCCGGACAGTCGCTTAGTGGTTTCTCATGCTGCGACGTGGTGTTTCAGGTACTCGGTGTGGACTTCGTGGGGTGTCTTGTAGTCGAGTCCTGAGTGAAGGCGCCGCTGA